>JBLNEO010000023.1:0-2780 GCA_050262775.1 Pseudomonadota bacterium
CTCGAGATGGTCACCGACGAGGAGCGGGACTACATGTACTCCGAGTACGCCAAGGACCCGCGGATGAAGATCAACCTCGGGATCCGCCGCCGGCTGGCCCCGCTGCTCGACAACGGGCGCGACGAGATGGAGCTCATGCACGCGATCCTCTTCTCGCTGCCGGGCAGCCCGGTCCTGTACTACGGCGACGAGATCGCGATGGGCGACAACGTGTACCTCGGCGACCGCGACGGCGTCCGCACGCCGATGCAGTGGACCGGCGACCGCAACGGCGGCTTCTCGAAGGCCGACTTCGCGCAGCTCTACGCGCCGCCGCTCATGGATCCCGTCTACGGCTACCAGGCGGTCAACGTCGAGGCCCAGCTGCGCACGCCGACGTCGCTGCTGCGCTGGCTCAAGCGCTTCATCGCGCTGCGCAAGGAGCACCCGGTCTTCGGCCTGGGCAGCTACGACCCGCTGCCGACCAGCAACCCGAAGGTCTTCGCGCACGTCCGCAGCTACGAGGACGACGTCGCGCTCTGCGTCCACAACCTCGCGCGCTCGGCGCAGGCGGTCGAGCTCGACCTCTCGCCGTACCGGGGCCGCTGGCCGGAGGAGATGTTCGGGCGCACGCGCTTCCCGCGCATCGGCGAGCTGTCCTACCTGCTGACGCTCGCGCCGCGCGGGTTCTTCTGGTTCCTGCTCAAGGAGGACCACCGGCCCGCGGACGAGGAGGCCGGCGATGTCGCCTGACCTGCGTGCGCTGGACGAGACCCATCTCGGCGCCTGGCTGGCCGGCCAGCGGTGGTTCGGCGCGAAGGGCCGCGAGGTCGCCTCGACCTCCATCCTGGAGGCGATCGTGCTCGCGCCGGGCGACCCGGCGCTCGCGCTCGCGGTCGCGGAGGCGCGCTTCGCCGCCGGCACGCACGAGCTCTACCAGCTGCTGCTCGCGCTCAGCGCGGGACGCGCAGCCGGCGAGGACGACGTCGGCGCGGTCGACGGCTTCGTCGCCCGCGAGGCGCTCGCGGAACCGGCCGCCGCGGCGGCGCTCGCCCGCCTGCTGCGCGACGAGGCGACCGTCGCCGCGGGGCAGGCCGGGCAGGTCGTGTTCCGCTGGCTCGACGAGGAGCGGGCGATCGCCGCCGAGCCGTCGGTGCGCGCGATGGGCGCCGAGCAGTCCAACTCGTCGGCCGTCATCGACGACGCCTTCGTGCTCAAGGTCTTCCGCCGCGTCGAGGCCGGCGTGAACCCCGAGCTCGAGATGCTGCGCTTCCTCACCGACCACGGCTTCGACGCGATCGCGCCGCTCGCGGGCTGGTACGACCTCGAGTCCGCGCTCGTCGACGCGACGCTCGGCGTCGTCCAGCGCTACGTCCACGGCGGGCGCGACGGCTGGGAGCGCGTCGTCGAGGCGCTCGCGGACGGCCGCGGCGAGGACGTGCTCGACGACCTCGGCGAGCTGGGCTGCGTCATCGGGCGGATGCACACCGTGCTGGCGTCGGAGGGGACGGACCCCGCCTTCGCGCCCGAGGAGCCCGGCGACGAGTCGCTGTCGCTGCTGACGGCGACGATCGACGAGGAGATCGAGCGCGTGTTCCTCGACCTCCCGCGCGACGAGCCCGCGCTCCAGCCGATCGCCGGGCGCGGCCCCGAGGTCCGCGATCGCCTGGCGCTGCTGACGCACGTCGCCGCCCGCGGGCGGCTCATCCGCCACCACGGCGACCTGCACCTGGGCCAGACGATGCTCGTGACCTCCGACCCCGAGCGGCGCTGGATCGTCCTCGACTTCGAGGGCGAGCCCGCGCGCCCGCTGCTCGAGCGGCGGCGCAAGCGCTCGCCGCTGCGCGACGTCGCCGGGATGCTGCGCTCGTTCGCCTACGCGGCGTCGGCCAGCGAGCTGCAGCGCGGCGTCGCGGCGCCGGCCGGGTGGGAGGATGCGGCGCGTGAGCGCTTCCTGAAGGGGTACTTCGACACCGTGGAACCATCGCTGCTGCCGCCCGGCCAGGGCGCCGCCACGACGCTGCTGACCGTCTTCGAGCTCGAGAAGGCGGTCTACGAGCTGCGCTACGAGGTCGACAACCGCCCGGACTGGGTGTCGATTCCGGTCGCCGGCATCGCGCGGCTGCTCGAGGAGCCGATCGCGTGAGCGTCCGCGACGACGTCGAGCTGGTCGTCCGCCGCGACCTCGCCGACCCGCACCGGCTGCTCGGCGCGCACCCGCACGACGGCGGCGCCGTCGTCCGCGCCTTCCGCCCCGACGCCGCGCGCGTCGTCGTGCGGCCCGACGGCGGCAAGCCGGTGGAGCTGACGCGCCTGCACGACGCCGGCGTCTTCGAGGGCCAGATCCCGGGCGCCGACCTGCCGCTGCGCTACGAGCTCGAGGTCGCCTACCCGGACGGCTCGACGTTCACCGTGCGCGACCCGTACGCGTTCGCGCCGACGATCGGCGAGATCGACATCTACCTGGCCGGCGAGGGCCGCCACGAGGAGCTCTACGAGAAGCTCGGCGCCCACGTGACCGAGGTCGACGGCGTGGCCGGCGTCGCGTTCGCGGTCTGGGCGCCGTCGGCGCGCTCGGTGAGCGTCGTGGGCGACTTCAACTCGTGGGACGGGCGCCTGCATCCGATGCGCTCCATGGGCGCGTCGGGCATCTGGGAGCTCTTCGTCCCCGGCATCGAGCAGGGGCAGCGCCTCCCGTCCGAGCTGCGCGCCCCGGGCGGCGAGCAGGTGCAGCCGGCGGACCCCGTCGCGTTCGCGGCCGAGGTGCCGCCGCAGACGGCGTCGGTCGTCTGGCGTCACCG
>JBLNEO010000024.1:0-7042 GCA_050262775.1 Pseudomonadota bacterium
GTGAACGCGCCGATCTCCGCAGTCGAGCGGACGTGGGTGCCGCCGCAGAGCTCGCGCGACCAGCCGTCGCCGATCTCGACGACGCGGACGACGTCGCCGTACTTCTCGCCGAAGAGCATCATCGCGCCGAGATTCCGCGCCTCGTCGATCGGCGTCTCGAACGCGCGCACGGGCAGGCCGGCGAAGATCTTCTCGTTGACGCGCCGCTCGACCTCCTCGCGCTGCTCCGGATCGAGCGCGTGCGGATGCGTGAAGTCGAAGCGCAGCTTGTCCGGTCGTACCGCGGATCCCGCCTGGCGCACGTGCTCGCCGAGGACGTCGCGCAGCGCCTTGTGCAGCAGGTGCGTCGCCGTGTGGTTCGCCATCGTCGGGAACCGCACCGGCCACGGCACCACCGCGTGCACGCGCTGGCCCGCCTCGAAGCCCTCCCCCGCGAACAGCAGCACCTGATCGTCGCCGAGGCGGAACGCCTCGCGCAGCTCCGCGCGCTGCCCCGCCTCGTTCTCGACCGTGCCGGCGTCCGTGACCTGCCCGCCGCCGGCCGCGTAGAAGGGCGACTCGCGCAGCTTCGCGAGGAACCGGGTGTCGTCGACGTACTGCACGGCGCCGAGCTGGGTCCTCACGTCGGTCTTCTCGTAGCCGACGAACAGGGTGGTGAAGTCGCTGCCCCGGTTGAACTCGGCCGCCTGCGCGAGCCCCGTCTCGTCGCCGCCGGCGCGCGAGACCTCCCGGTGCCGTGCCATCTCCGCGCGGTAGCCGTCGACGTCGACCGCCTGGCCGCGCTCCTCGGCGAGCTCGACGGTCAGCTCGATCGGGAAGCCGTGGGTCGCCGCGAGCGTGAACGCCTGCTCGCCGGAGATCGACTCGCCGCCGGCGAGCTCCTCGAACACCTTCATCCCGCGGTCGAGCGTCTCCCGGAACCGCTCCTCCTCGGCGCGCACGACGCGCTCGATCGTGTCCGCGTGCTCCACCACCTCCGGGTACCAGGGCCCGACCTGCTCGACGACGATCCGCGGCACGCGCCACACGTCGGGCAGCCCGATCCGCCGGGCCTGGACGACCGCGCGCCGGATCAGCCGCCGCAGCACGTACCCCCGCCCCTCGTTCGACGGCGTCACGCCCTCCGCGACGAGGAACGTCATCCCGCGGCCGTGGTCGGAGATGACGCGGTGCGCCTTCGTCGCGCCCGGCGAGTCGTGGTAGCCGACGCCCGACTCGCGCTCGATCCAGTCCATGATCAGCCGGAACCCGTCGGTGTCGAAGATCGACTCGGCGTCCTGGAGCAGCATCGCGCCGCGCTCGAGTCCGAGGCCCGTGTCGATGTTCTGCTTGGGGAGCGGCGTCAGCGACCCGTCCGCGTGGAGGTCGTACTCCATGAAGACGAGATTCCAGAACTCGATGTAGCGGTCGCAGTTCTCGCAGTTCGGCCCGCACGTTTCGAGGCCGCACCCGTGCTCCTCGCCGCGGTCGAGGTGGAGCTCGGAGCAGGGCCCGCACGGCCCGGTCTCGCCCGCCGGCCCCCAGAAGTTGTCGCTGCGCGGGAAGGGGACGATCCGCTCGCGCGGCAGGCCTTTCCGCAGCCATCCCTGCACGGCGACGTCGTCCTCCCCGAGCCCGAGCTCGGGGTCGCCGGCGAAGACCGTCGCCCACAGGCGGTCGGGGTCGAGCCGCATGTGCTCGGTGACGAACTCCCAGGCGAAGTCGATGGCGCCGTCCTTGAAGTAGTCGCCGAACGAGAAGTTGCCGAGCATCTCGAACATCGACGCGTGGCGGGCGGTGAGGCCGACCTGGTCGAGGTCCGTGTCCTTGCCGCCGGCGCGCAGGACCTTCTGCACGGTCGTGAAGCGCGGCGCGGGCGGCTGCTTCGCCCCGGAGAAGTACGGCTTGAGCGGCTGCATCCCCGCCGAGATGAACAGCGTCGAGGGGTCCTCCGGCGGCGGGATCAGCGACCAGGAGGGAAAGCGCGCGTGCCCGCGCTCCTCGAAGAACGCGAGGAAGCCCTCGCGCAGCTCGGCGGTGGTCTGCATCGGGGGACAGTGTAGGCGGGTCTAGATTTCCCCCGTGGTCACGCGCGCGCGCATCCGGTCGGGCGAACAGGTGAGCGCGCTGGAGCTCTTCTTCGACCTCGTCTTCGTGTTCGCGATCACGCAGGTGACGGCGCTGATGGCCGCGGACGGGGGCTGGCAGGGACTGGCGCAGGGCCTGCTCGTGCTCGCCGTGGTCTGGTGGACGTGGGCCGGCTACGCCTGGCTGACGAACACGATGGATCCGGAGGACGGTCTCGTCCGGCTCACGATCTTCGGCGCGATGGGCGCCATGCTGCTCGTGTCGCTCGCGGTGCCGCACGCGTTCGGCGACGACGCGCTGCTGTTCGCGGTCGCCTACCTGCTCGTGCGGGCCGCGCACATCGTCGTCTACTCGCTCGCCGACCGGACCGATGCCGAGCTTCGACGCGCCGTGACGACGCTCGTCCCCGGCACGCTCGTCGGAACCGCGCTCCTCGTGCTCGCCTCGACGCAGGACGGCTTGAGCCAAGGCCTGTTCTGGGTGCTCGCCGTCGTGCTCGACTACGCCGGTCCCGCGCTCTTCGGCGTCCGCGGGTGGCACATGTCCCCCGCGCACTTCGCGGAGCGCCACGCGCTCGTGATCATCATCGCGCTCGGCGAGTCGATCGTCGCGCTCGGGATCGGCGCCGAGGGCGTGCCGCTCGGGCCGGGGGTCGTCACAGCCGCGCTGCTCGGGATCACCGTCGCATGCGCGCTCTGGTGGGCGTACTTCGACGTCGTCGCGCTCGTGGCGGAGCGGAGGCTGCGCGAGGCGGTCGGCGAGGCGCAGCTGCGGATGGCGCGGGACTCGTACAGCTACCTGCACCTGCCGATGGTCGCCGGCATCGTGCTGCTCGCGTTCGGCGCGAAGAAGACGCTCGCCCACGTCGACGAGCCGCTGAAGCTCGTGCCCACCGTCGGACTCTGCGGCGGCGCGGCCCTGTACCTCCTCGCCCACGTCGCGTTCCGACTGCGCAACGTCGGCAGCCTGAACCGGCAGCGCGTCGTGGCGTCGGCGCTCCTCCTCGCGCTGATCCCGCTCTCGGTTGCGGTCGGGCTCCCCGCACTGGGCACGCTCGCCCTCACCGCCGCCGTCGCGGCCGGGCTCATCACGTACGAGGCGATCCGCTTCTCGGAGGCGCGCGCCCGCGTGCGTCACGCCGAGGCACCGCCGGCGCTGCAGGACTAGGAGCAGCAGCAGGTCGGCGCGGCGCGGGTCTCAGCCGCGCGCGGCGCGGCGGCGCGGCGCTTCGTCCTCGATCGGCACGTCGCCGCCGATCTCCTCGCGGATCTTCTCGAGGGAGCGGCGGATGAGCCGCGAGACGTGCATCTGCGAGATCCCGATCTGCTGGGCGATCTGCGACTGGGTCAGACCCTCGAAGAAGCGCAGGTGGAGGATGCGGCGCTCCCGGTCGTCGAGCGCGCGAAAGCCGGGCTCGAGCACCGCGCGGTCCTCCGAGACGAGGTACTGGTGCTCCTCCTCGCCGATCGACTCGAGCGGGTCGAGGTCGTCGTCGTCCCCGCCGCCCCCGCCACCCTGCGACAGCGAGAGCGAGGAGTAGGCGCGCCCCGACTCGAGCGCCTCGAGCACCTCCTCCTCCTCGACCCCCGCGGCCTTCGCGAGCTCGGAGATCGTCGGCGACCGGCCGAGCTGCACCGTGAGCTGCTCGATGATGCGCGAGAGCTGGACGTTCAGCTCCTGCAGGCCGCGCGGCACGCGCACGGACCATCCCTTGTCGCGGAAGTGCCGCTTGATCTCGCCGATGATGTTCGGCGTCGCGTACGTCGTCAGCTCGACGCCGCGGTCGAGGTCGAAGCGGTCGATCGCCTTGATCAGGCCGATCGCGCCGATCTGGACGAGGTCCTCCAGCTGCTCGCCGCGGTAGGAGTACCGCCGGGCGAGCGACCGCACGAGCGACATGTACTGCTCGATCAACTGCTCGCGCGCCTGCAGGTCGCCCTGCTCGTGGTAGCGCCGCAGCAGCGCCTTGTCGTTCTCGCGGCCCGGCACTACGTCCCCACCCGCTGGACGGTCTTCACGAGCTCGACCTCGTCGCCGTCGATCCGGTACGAGTCCGCGACCGTCGCGAGCACCCGCCCGAGGCCGAGCTCCGCGTCGCGCCCGAGCTCCGCCTCGAGCCTCGCGGCGTCGACGGGGCCGATCCGCGTCCGCAGCGTGTCCCCCTCGAGGCGCACGGCGATCGTGACGGTGCCGGCGCCGTCGCCCTCGTCGAGGAGCCCCGCGATCGCGAGCTGGAGGTCCTCGAGGTGCTCGAGCGTGAGGTCGAGGCGGACGGCGAGGCCGCCGACGACGAGGTGCGCGATGCGGAAGAAGTCCCGGTCGCGCGGGAGGGTGAGCCGGATCTCGTCGCTCACGCGGTGCGATCGGCCTCCCGCAGCTCGTCTGCCAGCTCCTGCTGCCGTCGGACGGCGGCGACCTTCCCTGCGGCGACGGCGCCCCGGACGTCGTGGTGGACGCGGAAGTCGGCGAACCCGTGGCTGAGGCCGGCCGCGAAGCCCGACGCCTTCGTCACGGGCCGCTGGATCGCGAAGCTCACCGCGCGAATCGCGGTGTCGACGCTGTCCACTGCATCCACTGCGCTGTCCGTCATCACGTCCACCTTGTCGAGCTGCCCGTTCACCCGGTCGACGGACCCGCCGACCTTGTTGATCACCGGCAGGATCTCCTCCTGCGTTCCCTTGATGAACGCGGAGAGGCGCCCGAGGGTTCCGCCCAGGCGAACGAACGCGTAGGCGATCGCGAGCCCCGTCGCGAGCAGGAAGACGCTGAGCGCGAGGTAGGCGATGTCGCTGGAGCTGGTTGCGAGTGCGGTCATGCGCACCGATCCTAGTCAGCGCGGACGGACGAGACGAGGCCGGACCCGACGACGACGCCGTCGTCGTACAGGACGGCGGCCTGGCCGCGCGCGACGCCGTGGGCGGGATCGTCGAGCGCGAGCCGGAACCCGGCGCCGGTCGCGACGACGTCGGCGGGCACGCCGGGCGACCGGTAGCGGAGCTTGACCTCGGCCCGCGCGACCGGCACGAAGAGGCGGCCGCGGGCGGCGACGACGCGCGACGCGAGCGCGGTCCGCGGACCGACGACGAGCGTGTTCGTGCGCGGCTCCCCGCGGAGCGCGTAGAGCGGCTCGCCGGCGGCGACGCGGAGGCCCTTCCGCTGGCCCGGCGTGTAGCGCCACAGCCCGCCGTGGCGGCCGACCGGCGTCCCGTCCTCGCGGACGATGGCCCCCGGCCGGCCCTCGACTCCGCGGCGCTCGAGGAAGTCGCGGTAGTCGCCGCCGGCGAGGAAGCAGACGTCCTGGCTCTCCGGCCGCCCGGCCGCGCTCAGGCCGGCGGCGGAGGCCTGCGCGCGCGTGGCCTCCTTCGCCTGGCCGCCGAGCGGGAACCAGAGACGGTCCAGGTGCCGTGGGTCGAGCCGGGCGAGCATGTACGACTGATCCTTCGCCTCGTCCGCCGCCCGCGCGAGGAGGAGCCGCCCGTCGCGCTCGACGATCCGCGCGTAGTGCCCGGTCGCGAGCCGCGCGGCTCCGACCCGCCGCGCGAACGCGAGCAGCTGGGCGAAGCGGAAGCCGCCGTTGCAGCGGATGCACGGGTTCGGCGTCTCGCCGCGCGCGTACCCGCGGACGAACGGCTCGACGACGGCGCGGCGGAACGCGTCGCGGAGGTCGAGCGTGACGTGCGGCAGCCCGCGCTCGTGGCAGGTGCGGCGCGCCGCCAGCACCGCGTCCGGCGAGCAGCAGGCGCGCTCGGCGTCCGGGCCCTCCGGGTCGATCCAGAGGCGGAGCGTGACGCCGACGGCGCCCGGCCCGGCGTGGAGGAGCGCCACGGCCGAGTCGACGCCGCCGCTCATCGCGACGGCGACGCGCGCCGGATCGGGCGCCGCGCCGACGGCGGGTGCGATCGCGTTCGCGAGCGCGTCGACGGGCAGCGTCTCGCCCCCGACGGCGGCCGCCTCGAGCAGCGTCAGGCCGACGAGCCCCGCTTCCAGGCCGTCGGCGTCGGCGTCGACGATCCGGTCGCCCTCGACGCGGAGCCGGACGAGCGCGAAGTCGGTCCCCCGCGCGGAGTCTCCGAGCAGCTCCCGCATCGCTCCACGGTAGCCGTCGCACCGCCCGCAGGCGGTACGACGAGCAAGGACTCCACCCTGCCGTCCCTCCGCGCTGTGCGTGAACCTGGAACACCAGGTGGGTGTCGTGCCGGTCGGGTGCTGCCCTCCCGGATCCTGACTCCCTTGCACGTAGCGTTGGTTCTACGTTGTGACGCGGACTCGCGCACAGGGTCGAGCACGGGGAGTGTAGCGCCGCGTCAGCGCGCGAACTGCCACCGGATCGCCTGCACGCCCTGCAGCTCGAGCCGCTGCGCGAGCGGGCGGCTGATGTCGAACTCGCGCCCGGGCACGGCGGGGCCGCGGTCGATCACCTGCGTCAGCACGCGCGTGCCGTCGTACTCGATCACGATCTTCGCGCCGCACGGGAGCACGGGGTGCGCGACGCCCATCGTCCGGCGCCCGATCGCGATCCCGCACTTCGTCGTCTTCGCGCCTCGCTCGAACGCGTACGGCGCCGCCAGCGAGCGGTACCAGTCTCCGGCCACAGTGGACGCCGCGCCGCGCTCGCCGTCCGTCCCGCCGGCCCGGTCGGTGAGCGTGCCGGCCGCGAGAGCGACGACGAGCGCGAGGAGCGCGACGGCTGCGAGGGCCGCCTCCCGCTGCAGCAGCGCGGGGCTCACGGGACGGGCTGGAGCAGGTCGCCGAAGCTCTCGCGCACGAGGCCGTCGAAGTCGCGCGGCAGCGTCCCCTCCGGGTTCGCGAACTCGCGGAGGTACATCAGCAGGTAGCCCCACTCCTCGTCCCGCGCAGGGTCGGCGCCGGCGAGATCGCGGGCGCGCCGCTCGAGCTCCCACAGGTTCCACTCGCGCGGCTCGGCCGGGCGCAGCTCGACGACCTCCGCACGGGCGGCGCCCTCCTCGCGCTCGGG
>JBLNEO010000025.1:0-2827 GCA_050262775.1 Pseudomonadota bacterium
TGACCTCGCCCTGCCGCGGCGGTTGCCGCTCGTGACGCACGTCGGCGACGATCACGGCCCCCTCGCCGACGTTGAGCTGCGAGCGGTGGCGCTCGCCGATCCGAAGCCGTGCAGCTTCCGCACGCCGGCGTCCTGAGGACGCCGAAGGGTCGGCGAACGGCCGGGGCGGCTACCGCCACGCGTGCGTGCGGCATACGCTGGAGGCGTTGAAGCGAGCGGGCCTCCACGCGTGACGCGCCCGAGCATCGCGCCGCGACCGAGGGGCGTTCACGTCGCCGTCGCCGTCGTCGCCGCCGCCGCGGCGGTCCTGCCCGCCGGCCGCGGCGCGGACGCGCACCCGACCGCCAGGGCACACGACGTCCAGGTCGCGCGGGACGTGCCGAGGGTCGCGAGCTACTTCCGCGTCGACGCCGGGTGGACGAAGCTCTGGCGCGACTGGCGGCCGGACCTCCTCGCCGCCGACCTGCGGCATGTCGCGTCGCTGCGGGCGAACACGGTGCGTGCGATCGTCTCGCCGTCGGTCTTCGGCTATCCACGCCCGACGGCGCCGTACGCGGGTCGGCTCAGGGCGTTCGTGTCGCTCGCGGCGCGACAGGGCCTGCGCGTGCAGTTGACGCTGTTCGACTGGTGGTACGACTGGGGCGACCTTCGCGGCTCGAGGACGTGGGCGCGCGAGCTGCTCGCGCCGTACGTCGGCGATCCGCGCATCGCGTCCGTCGAGGTGAAGAACGAGCTCGTGCTGAAGCCGCACACGATCGCGTGGGCGCGCGCCATGATCCCGTTCGTCCGCGGCGTGCTGCGTCGCGCCACGCCGGTGACGATCTCGGTGTCGGGAACCGATCCGGTGCGACAGCTCGAGCGGCTCGAGCGCGGCCTCGCGCCGGTCCGCCCGGACGCGTTCGACATCCACTACTTCGGCGGGGGCGGCGAGCGCGCTCTCGGCGTGCTCACGCGGGCCAAGCTCGTCGCGGCGCCGACGCCGCTCGTCGTCGGGGAGACGGGGTACTCCAGCACGACCCTCACGACGGGATACGGCGGCGTCCCGCGGACGTCGTCCGCACAGGAGGCGGCACAGGCGCATTTCCTTGCCGCGCTCGCGTGGGCGGCCCGAGCCGCGGGCATTCCGCCCCCCGGTGTGTGGACGCTCAACGACCTCTTCCCGGCCGCCGTCCCCGACCGCGTCGTGCGCGAGACGGACCCGGAGCTCCACTACGGGCTGTTCCGCACCGACGGCACCGCCAAGCCGGCGGCGGCCGTCGTCCGCGCCGCCTTCTCGGACGGCCCGCCGCTCGCGTTCAACGAGGGCTTCGAGGAGGCGGTCACGGCAGAGGCCGGAGCGCCCGTCCCGGCGCAGTGGTCGATGCAGGGAGATCGGGTGTCGTTCGCGTCCGACACCGACGTGGCCAGGACGGGGCGGGCATCGGCCCGGATCACCCCGGTCGGCACGGGCTCGGGGTCGTTCTCGATCTCACCGCCGAACGGGGGTCTCCGCGGAGGCGAGCGCGTCGCCGTCGGCGCCTGGGCGCGAGGAGCCGACACGGGAGGGCGGGTGTTCACCGTGGTCGAGTGGCTGGACGACGCCGGACGTCTCGTCGGCCACGCCGCGTCGCGTGCGTCGCAGCCGGGAGTGACGTGGCGCCGCCAGCTCGTCACCGCCCGCGCGCCACGTCGAGCCGCCTACCTCCGCGTCGCGCTCGTCGCGCGAGCGGTGACGGCACCCGTGTGGTTCGACACCGTGACCTTCACGCGGCTGCCGGGCTGACCCCGCAGATCGGCGTCCGGGGCGCTAGGGCGTGGCTGCGTCGGCGAACGGATCAGTCCTCGTCGGTGAACCAGGCGATCCACGCTCGACCCTCGGCTACAGCGACGACACCTTCGTCGAAGGTGAAATCCGTCGCCGGGGTGCCGGCCCAGGCACGCCCGCCGGGCAGCCAGGACACTTCGCCGTTCGCGAACCAGCGCCGCGGGGCAGGCACGAGCGACATGAACTCCGCCGTGAACGCCGCGGCCCGCTCGGGTGTCATCAACTCGCTGTCGTAGGCCATCGTGTTTCCGACGAGCCACGACAGCACCTCGGCTGCGGACTGCTCGTCGATCTCGTAGAGCTCCCGATCGGCGTTGAAGCCCCCGTTGAAGTGCCACCACCGCCTCCGCACGAGCGCGGTCGCCTCGTGCGCCGCGTCGCCGTCGCCGAGCAGGCTGCCTGACCACAGGAGCCAGTCGTACGTGCGCCCCCTCGCGCGTTCGATCTCGGCGGCGAGGACCGCGACTCTCGGATCATCGGCTTCTGGATACGGAGGCATGACCGTCCCCTTGCGCTCGGTGCCGACAGGTTAGGCGCTTCGACCCGCTACGGCGGGGGCCGCGACTGACCTCGCCGGTGCGGGCGCAGTTCATGGAGAGGGTCGGAGCCGTATGGGGCGGCCCCGGACCCTTCGTGTTTCCACCTGGAGCGGAAGTCGCACGAAAGAAGCCCCCGCTCAGCAGGGGCTTTCCCGAGGAGGCGCATACGGGATTCGAACCCGTGTCCGGCACGGACGAGGTGCCGGAGCCGCTTCGGCGGAAACTCGACGAGCTAAGGGCGAAGGCGCCCCGGAAGCGCGATGAACGCGTGTAGGCGCCGATCGCAGCGCGTCGCGCTAGCTGTCGCGGTTGCGGTTCGGGACCCAGTTGAACGAGCCCGGATCGCCGCCGTAGTGGCCGCATCGGCGGCACGCGAGGTATCGCGCACCGCCTTCCGAGAACACGATCCAGTTATGAAGGCCGAGGTAGCAGAACGCGGTCTTCCGTCGGCGACGCTCCGCGTGGCAATGGAGGCAGATCTGCC
>JBLNEO010000026.1:0-4029 GCA_050262775.1 Pseudomonadota bacterium
TCCCGGCGGAGCTGCGCGCCGATGTGGGTGCCCGCCTGCCAGACGCCGAAGGCCGCGCCCGTCGGGTCGACGGCGATCGTCATCCGCCCCGAGTCGAAGACGTCGAACGGATCCATCATCACCGTCCCGCCGGCCGCGCGGATGCTGCGCGCGACCGCGTCGACGTCGTCGGCCGCGAGATACACCGTCCAGTGCGGCGGCACGCCCTCCGTGCCGGGCGCGGGCGGCGACGCGGCCGCGGTGTGCTTGCCGGCCTTCGAGAACATCGTGTAGCCGCCGGCCTCGGGCTGGGGCGCCTTGTCCGCCCGCCAGCCGAACAGCTCGGCGTAGAAGGCAGCCGCCGCGTCGACGTCCGGGCTCGTCACGTCCGCCCAGCACGGCTGCCCCGTCGCGTACGACGTCACGTCAGGCATCTGATCCCCCTCCTTCGACCTCCCGCGCCATCAGAATCGCATCCTGGTAGCCGTCCTCGCGCCGGTAGTGCGCCTTCCGGTACCCCTCGCGCTCGAAGCCCATCGACTCGTAGAGCGCGATCGCGGCTTCGTTGTGTGGGAAGACGTGCAGCTCGAGCTTGCGCACGCCGCTCTCGCGGGCCCATGCGACCGCCTGCTCCATGAGGGCCCGGCCGATCCCCTGCCGGCGGTGCGTCCGCGCGACCATCAGCCCGAGGTCGGCGACGTGCGCGCTCGCCGGATGCTGGTCGCGCGAGAGCGAGAGCCGGCCGACGACGCGACCGTCGTCCGCCTCGGCCACGTACACGGCCGCGTGCGGGTAGCGGCGGATCGCCTTCAGGTAGCGCCGCTCGTCGCCGACGCTGCGCCAGAGGCCCATGGTGATCAGCCAGCCCCCCGGCTCGGACCCGACCTCCGAGCCGAGGCGCACGAGCGCCTCCGCGTCCCGCGGCTCCGCCCGGCGGACCCTCACTCGACGACGATCCCGTGCCCGCCCCGCCTCGGATCGCCCGCAGCCGCGAGCGAGCCGTCGTCGAGCCGCTCGACCGCGGAGACGCCGCCGAAGAACAGGTTCTGCTCGCGCCACCGCGCGAGCTCGTAGGGCAGGGCGTCGAGCACCGCCGGGTCGTGCCCGCCCTCCGCGTGGACGAGGCTGCCCTCGACGTGGAGGCGGGGCCGCTCGATGGCTCGCTCGACGCCGAGGCCGTGGCCGAGCACGTTGACCGTCGCCTGGAAGACGGCGTTGCGCAGCCGCGCCGAGCCGGCGCTGCCGAGGACGAGGCGGATACGGTCGTCGCGCAGCGCGACCGAGGGCGACATCCCGCTCGTCAGCCGCATCCCCGGCCGTACGGTCGCCTCCGGCTCGAACTCGCCCAGCATGTTGTTGAGCTGGATCCCGGTCCCGGGGACGACGACCCCGGAGCCCGAGCCCGTGGAGACGGACAGGGCGGCGGCGTTGCCGTCGGCATCGAGCACCGAGATGTGCGTCGTGCCGCCGGGGAGCCGCGCCTCCACCGGCGCCTGGTCTCTCGCCTGGAGGCGCGCGAGCGCGGCCTCGACCGCCTCCTCTCCCTGGAGCCGCCGCGCGAGGCCGCCGCGGTGGAGCTCGCGGGCGAACCGGCGGTCGCGGACGCGTGCCTGCTCGCGCATCACCTCGACGACGGCCATCACCGCGCGCGGGCCGCCCGGCTCGCCGAGGTCGGTGCCGTCGAGCAGGCGCAGCCCGTAGGCGAGGAGGACGCCGCCCGCGGACGGCGGCGGATTGGAGCGGAACTCGTACCCGCGGAACGGCGCCGTGACGGGGCGCCGGCGAACGACGCGGAAGTCGGCGAGATCGCTCTCGGTGAGCGCGCCGCCGCTCGCGCGCACGTGCGCGACGAGCGCCCGCGCCAGCTCGCCCGTGCGCAGCTCGGCCGCCCCGCGCTCCGCGATCAGCTCGATCGTCCGGCCGAGCTCGGGCAGGCGCAGGCGGTCGCCTTCGCGCAGGTGGCCGCCGTCGCGCTCGAAGAGCGCGCGGGACTCGGGCGTGTGACGGAGGATCGCGTCGAGGATCTCGTGCAGGTAGGCCTGCTCGCGGTTGAGGACGACACCGTCGCGCGCGAGCGCGGCCGCCGGCCCGAAGAGCTCGCGCCACGGGAGCGATCCGTGGGCCCGGTGCGCGGCCTCGAGCCCCGCGACCGTGCCCGGCACCGCGACGGAGACGGGGCCGATCCGGAAGAGCTGCGTGGAACCGCCCGAGAAGTCGACCTCGATCTCGTCCATCGGCCGCGCCGCCCGGCCGCTCGGCACGGCGCAGAAGAAGTCGTAGACGACCGTCCGGCGCTCGCGCGCCCGGTGGACGAGGAGAAAGCCGGCGCCGCCCGGCCCGGTGAGGGGGCTCTCGGCCACCCACGAGGCCGCGCTCGCTCCGACGGCGGCGTCGACGGCGTTCCCGCCGGCGGACAGGATCTCGGCTCCGGCCGCGGCCGTGAGGGGGTGCCCGGCGGCGATCGCGCCCTTCATCCCCCGAGCCTACGCGGATGTGGGCACTCTGTTACAGCTCGACCGCGGTGCGGTCGATAGGTGGGGAAGCCCGCCGAACCCGGCGTGCCGGGTCGAACGTTTTACACCTGGTGCCGCTCTCCCGCCATCTCGACCGCCGCGTCCTCCTGCTCGGGGGTGGGACGCTCGCGCTCCTGCTGGTGCTCGCGGTCCTCGTCCGCGGGCGGCTGGAGGAGGCCGCGGGCGAGGTCGCGTCGGCGGATCCGCGCTGGCTGTGGACCGGCGCCGCCTGCTTCGTCGCGCTGATCCTGGCGACGGCGATGTCGTGGCGCGCGGGGATCGCGGCCTGCGGCGGGCGGATCGGCTGCGTCGACTCGGGCGGGCGGTACGCCGTCGGGTCGCTCGTGAACGGGATCGCGCCCGCGGGTGCCGGGGGCGCGGTGCGCATCGGGCTCTACTCGCGGAGGCTGCCGGAGCGCGACCGGATCCTGACGGCGACCGGCATCGCCGCCGCGATCGGATTCGCGCGCGCGCCGTCGCTCGCCGCGCTGGTGGTGGCCGCCGCGGCGCTCGGCGCGTTCGCGCTGTGGCCGCTCCTGCTGCTCGCCGGTGGGTTCGCGCTCGCCGTCGCGATCGCGTGGGGCAGCCGGCGGTGGGTGCCGCACGCCCGCCTCGCGCACGTGCTCGACGCGTTCCGCGCGCTCGCGCAGTGTCCGCGCCGGGCGGTCTCGCTCGCCGGGTGGGTGACGCTCGCGACGGCGGCGCGTGTGGCTGGCGCGATGGCGGTCGCCGCATCGGTCGGACTGGACCGGCCTGTCGTGGCGGGACTCGTGATGGTGCCGGCGATGTGCCTCGCGTCGGCCGTGCCGTCCACGCCGGGGAACGTCGGCGTCACGAGCGGCGCCGTCGCCATGGCGCTCTCGCTCGTCGGGGTCGGCTTCGAGGAGGCGCTCGCGGTCGGGATCGCGTTCCACGCCGTGGAGACGCTCGTCAGCATCGCCGCCGGCCTCGTCGGGCTGCTCGTCGTCGCGCGCCCGCAGGTGCGGGTGCCGGGGCTCCGGTTCGCGGGCACGGGCGCGGGAATCGCCTTCGCGGCCGTGCTCTCCCTGCTCGTCGCCTAGCCCTCTGACGACAAACCGTCGGCGAAGCGCGCGAGGACCTCGAACGGCACCGTGCGGTTGTGCTGCGCGCGAATCCACGCCGCGAGCTCCGGCCGGCCGACGACGGTGACGCGGTTGTACACACGTGGCGCGAACGGCCTGTCGAGGCAGATGACCGGCGTCACCCATACACCCAGCTCGTCGTGGATCTTCGCGGCCTGACGACGCACCTTCAGCAGCTGCGGCTTCTCGAACCGGCGGTGCTTCGTCTCGATGACGTACACACCGGTCGGCCCTGCCACGAGGTGGTCGACGTTGCCCTCACCCGGCTGCGCGATGTCGTGCAGCACCAAGAACTCGGGCCGAAGCTGCTCGAGCGCGAGGCCGACCGCAGCTTCCGACCGGGCGCCCTTCGCCCACCGCTCGAACAGCGAGAAGCGGGCTGAAAGGAGGCGTTCGAGGCCACGCGCCGCCACGATTGCGATCGCACTCGTCAC
>JBLNEO010000027.1:0-20861 GCA_050262775.1 Pseudomonadota bacterium
AGACCTGAATCGCCGTCACGTCAGGCGCACTGCCTGGCGCGTCGCCTGTGTGCTCCGGGTACGTCTGCGATGCCACCGCAGCAGCGGGGACGACCGCAAGGGCAACCGCGAGCAGGGCAACGCGACGAACGAACGATCTCATCGCCCCTCCTTTCGTTCGATTTCCCCCTCGCCCACGACGACCGCGGCCGCATCAGTAGGAACTACGCTGGTTCTCGCCAGGCGAACGTGCGTTCGTATCATCGTGGGTCCGACGCAGGTCAGCTTGTAATTTGCTGGAACCATTGCTAACTTCTCCTCAACCTCAGGGTGAGAGTTCGTCAAGGCGACGGTGGCTCGAACCCGGGAAAGCGCCAGCAAACCACGGGAGACGACCCATGAGTGCACGTCCGGCCACCGCCGCCCAGTCCGCTCAGAAGGCTCAACGAGAGCTTGAGGATCTCCAGCTCGTCCTCCGTGCGCGCAACGGGCACACGGCGTCGATGGATGCGCTGATGAGGCGCTACACCGGCTTCGTCCGCCTGAAGGCGAGCTCGTACTTCCTCGCCGGCGGCGACGGCGAGGACCTGATCCAGGAGGGGTTGATCGGCCTCTACAAGGCCGTCCGCGACTTCCGGCCGGAGATGGAGACGTCGTTCCGCAGCTTCGCCGAGCTCTGCGTCACGCGGCAGATCATCACCGCGATCAAGACGGCGACGCGCTTCAAGCACGCGCCGCTCAACACGTACGTCTCCTTCAGCCATACGCCCGCCGGGCAGGACGGCGACGGCGAGTGCACGCTCGGCGACGCGCTCCCTGGACCCGCGGTCGACGAGCCACCGGTCGTCGTCATCTCCACGGAGGAGCTGCAGTCGCTCGTGTTCACGCTCGGCACCGGACTCTCGCGGCTCGAGTCCGACGCGCTCAAGCACTACCTCGAGGGGATGTCCTACGAGGAGATGGCCGAGGTGCTGGGGTGCGACTGCAAGACCATCGACAACGCGCTCCAGCGGGTGAAGCGCAAGATCATCCAGCATCAGCGGACGCGCCAGGTCCTCGCGTAGGCGGGAGCTACCATCCGGCCGTCGCGCCGGAGTAGCTCAGCTGGTAGAGCAACGGTCTTGTAAACCGTAGGCCGAGGGTTCGAGTCCCTCCTCCGGCTCTCGCGCGCATCGGGGTCGCTACGGATGCTCCGCGCGCCCACGCGGCCGAGACTCGGGTCGAGAGGAGGTCGCTGATGCGGATGATGACGCGCGTCTTCGGGCGGCGCCCACGCCACGACGAGGTCCCCGACGAGGCCGAGCGGGAGCTGCTCGAGGGACGGATCGACGACTGGCGCGAGGACGTCTACGTCGCCGGCGGAGACGGCGCGATCGCGCCGTCGCTGCCCGAGGGGACGCCCGAGGGCCTCTACGAGGACTTCGAGCGCGATGCGGAGCGGCCGCCGGACCTCGCGCCGTAGTCCGTCGTGGGCGCCGGCGGCGTCTCACGCCGCGGCGCCCTGCCCCGTTTCATCCCGCGTGAGGGAGTACCGCCTGATCGGTGCGGACGGCGGCGAGTACCGCTCCGCGACGCCCGGCACGCTCGGCGGCCACCGCCGCACGAAGGGCTACGGACGCCTGGACTGCCCCGTCGCCCTCCGCTGGATCGCGAAGGGGCACTACGTGAAGCACCGCGTCTTCTTCGCCGACGAGGCGACCGCGATCGCCGCCGGCTACCGGCCCTGCGCCGTCTGCATGCCGGAGGCCTACCGCGCGTGGAAGGCGAACCGGACCGGGTAGTCAGGCTCTGGTAGCGTAACCGGACTCTGCACTCCGTTTACCACCGGGAGACGATTTGACCTCAGCTCACGCCCGCACGACCAACCCGTGGCTCGTGCTCGTGCTCGTCTGCATCGCCCAGTTCATGGTCGTCCTCGACGCGACCATCGTCAACGTCGCCATGCCGGCGATCGGCCGCGACCTGCAGCTCGGCGAGACCGACCTGCAGTGGATCGTCAACGCCTACGCGCTCATGTTCGGGGGCTTCCTGCTCCTCGGCGGCCGCGCAGGCGACCTCATCGGCCGCAAGAAGATCTTCCTCGCAGGCGTCGCGCTCTTCACGATCGCGTCGCTGCTCAACGGCCTCGCGACCTCGTCCGGGATGCTGATCGCGTTCCGCGGCCTGCAGGGCCTGGGCGCCGCCCTGGTCGCGCCCGCCGCGCTGTCGATCGTGACGACCTCGTTCGCCGAGGGCCCCGAGCGCACGAAGGCGATGGGGGTCTGGGGCGCGATCGCCGCGGGCGGCGGCGCCGTCGGGCTGCTGCTCGGCGGCATCCTCACCGACGCGCTCTCGTGGGAGTGGATCTTCTTCATCAACGTCCCCGTCGGGATCGCCGCCTTCCTCCTCTCGCTCCGCTTCGTCCCCGAGTCGCGCGACGAGGCGATGCACCGGAGCTTCGATCTCGCGGGCGCCGTCACCGTCACGGGCGGCCTCGTGGCGCTCGTCTACGCGATCGTGCAGGCGAACGACGCCGGCTGGACGTCGGCGACCACGCTCGGCTTCGGCGCCCTCGCGCTCGTGCTGCTCGGCTCCTTCTTCGTGATCGAGTCGCGCGCGAAGGCGCCGCTCGTCCGGCTCTCGATCTTCCGCGTGCCGACGATCGCTGCCGCGAACACGTCCATGTTCCTCGTCGCGGCGGGCCTGTTCGCGATGTTCTTCTTCTCGTCGCTCTACATCCAGCAGATCCTCGGCTACTCGCCGATCGAGGCGGGGCTGGCGTTCCTGCCGTTCACGGCCGGGATCGTCGTGGCCGCAGGGTCGGCGCAGCAGCTGATCCCGCGGCTCGGCGTGCGGGCGACGTCGCTCGTCGGGATCTCGATCGCGACGGGCGGCATGCTCTGGCTGTCGACGATCGGCCCGCAGGGAAGCTACGTCGCCGACCTGCTCGGCCCGATCCTGATGATGTCGTTCGGCATGGGGCTCACCTTCGTGCCGATGACGCTCGTGGCGACGAGCGGGATCGAGACCGACGACGCGGGCCTCGCCTCCGGTCTCTTCAACACCTCGCAGCAGATCGGCGGGGCGCTCGGCCTCGCCGTCCTGACGACGATCGCCGTGAACGTGACGGACGCGAACGTCGCCGCGTCGTCGTCGCCGGTCGAGCGGGTCGCGGCCACCGTCGACGGATACAGCGCCGCGTTCATGACCGGGTCGGCCTTCATGGTCGCCGGCGCGATCGCCATCGTCGCGATCCTGCGCCGCCGCCACGTCGAGGCGATCGACGCCGATCCGGCGACGGTGCCCGTCGCGTGACGGTCGTCGAGCCCAAGCTCCGCGCGGACGCCCTCCGCAACCGCCGCCGCGTCCTCGACGCGGCGGCGGCGGTGTTCGCCGAGCGCGGGCTCGACGCCGGCGTGGACGAGATCGCACGCCGGGCCGGGGTCGGCCACGCGACCGTCTACCGCCGCTTCCCGACGAAGGACGCGCTGGTCGCGGAGCTGCTCCTCGACCGCATGCAATCGGTGCTGGAGCTGACGGAGTCCGCGCTGGCCGACGAGCCCGGCGCGGGGTTCCGGCGCTTCATGGAGGGGACGGTCGCGATGCAGATGGCCGACCGGAGCCTGTTCGAGGCGCTCGGCGGGCGGGTCCCGCCCGGAGACGCGCTGCTCGAGATCCAGCAGCGCCTGCTCGGGCGCATGCGGCTCCTGCTCGAGCGGGCGCAGGCTGCGGGGGCGGTCCGGCCCGACGTGACGGCGGAGGACGTCCCGTTCCTCGCCGCCGCCGTCAGCTTCGCCGGCGGGCCCTGCGCGCGGTTCACGCCGGAGGTGTGGCGCCGCTACCTCGCGATCGTCCTCGACGGACTCCGGCCCGACGGCGCCTCGCCGCTCCCCGTCCGGGCGCCGACGGCGGAGCAGTTCCTCTCCGCCTGCCGCACGCGCTGAGGGTCCCGGCGCCGGCTCACGAGACGCCGGAGGCCCCGGGGAACCGGGGCCTCCGTGCCGCTCCAGGGGGAGAGGAGCGCCTTACGCCGGGACGGGCTGGGCGGGGGCGTCCACCGAGCGCTCGTGCTCGAGCTCGGGGAGCCACCGCAGCCACCGCGGCAGGTACCAGTTCCAGTCGCCGAGCAGCTTCATCGTCGCGGGGAGCAGCACCGCCCGGACGATGGTGGCGTCGATGAGGATCGCGGCCGCGAGGCCGATCCCCATCTCCTTCATGTCGACGATCGGCATGAGGGAGAACACGGCGAACACGCCGACCATCACGAACGCCGCGCTCGTGACGACGCCCGCGGTGGTGCGGATCCCGTGCGCGACCGCCTCCTCGGTGTCCATGCCGCGGTCGAACGCCTCACGGACGCGGCTCAGGATGAACACGTGGTAGTCCATCGAGAGGCCGAAGAGGATCACGAACAGGAACATCGGCAGCCACGCGGCGATCCCGTCCGTCGGCTGGAAGTCGAGGATGCCCTCGCCCAGCCCCCACTGGAACACGATCACGAGCAGCCCGTACGCGGCTGCGACCGACAGCAGGTTGAGCAGGATCGCCTTCGCCGCGATCACGATCGAGCGGAACGCGACGAGCAGGAGCAGGAACGCGAGCAGGAGGACGAAGGCGAACACGATCGGCGCCGCCGTCTTCATCGCGTCGTTCCAGTCCTTCGAGGCGGCCGTGTCGCCGCCGACCGCGTACTCGACGCCGTCGAGCTGTCCGATCGTGGCCGGGAGCAGCCGCTCGCGGAGGGTCGCGAGGGCGGCGTTCGACGCCGCGTCGGTGCCGCCGCCCGCGAGCGGGATCTCGACCCGTGCGACGGTGCCGTCGGGGCTCGTGTCGACGCGGATCGGCTGCTGCATCCGGCCCGAGGCGAGTGCCTCGCGCTGGAGGTCGGCGATCGCCGCCTGCACCTCGGGGGACTTCACGTCGTCGGCCCTGACGGCGACGACGGCCGGGATCGCGCCTCCGGGGAAGGCCGCGTCGATCGCGCGGAGCGACTGGACCTCCTCCATGCTCTGCGGGAGCGCGTCGAAGCCCGAGATCGCCGTGTGCAACGTCACGGTCGGTGCGGCGAGCCCGAGCAGCACGACCGACGCCGCGACCGCCGAGACGAGCGGCCGGCGCAGGACGCGCGTGAGGATCGCGGCCCAGATCCCGTCACCGTCACGGCGGCGCAAGCGTGAGACGAGCGGCACGCGCACCTTCTCGACCCGGTCGCCGAGCGCGGCCAGGACGGCCGGCAGGACGGTCAGCGAGCCGATCATCGCGACGGCGACGACCATCATCGTCCCGATCGCGAAGGACATGAAGGTCTTGTCGCCGGTGAGGAGCATCCCCGACATGGCGATCATCACGGTCACGCCGGAGATGAGGACGGCACGGCCGGAGGTGGCCGCCGCGGCCTCCAGTGCCGCCCGCTCGCTGCGGCCGGCCTTGCGCTCGTCGCGCTCGCGCCGGAGGTAGAACAGCGAGTAGTCGACGCCGACGGCGAGGCCGATCAGCAGGATCACCTCGGACACGGACTGATCCATCGGCACGAGCTGACTCGGCAGGGCGACGAGCCCCATCGTGGCGAACACGGCCGAGAGCGCCAGCAGCAGCGGCACGCCGGCCGCGATCACCGAGCCGAAGACGAGCAGCAGGATGACGAGCGTGAGCGGGATGGAGATCATCCCGGCGCGGGCGAGCTGGGAGGTGAAGACCTCGTCGAGCGCCTTGCCCGTGCTCGCCGAGCCGGCTTCGGCGACGAGGAACGAGGGGTTCGCCTCCTGGACGTCCGCGACCGACGCGACGACGTCGTCGATGTAGGCGGTCGCCTCGTCGTAGGAGCCCTTCGGCTGGAAGCGGACGAGCGCGGAGCGGCGGTCGGGTGAGATCTGGCCGGCGTTCCCCGCCTCGTACGGCGAGTGCAGGTTCGTCACCTGCGGATGGCGCGACACGGCCGCGACCACGTCGTCGACGACGGCGCGGAACGCCGGGTCGGACGCCGTGCTCGTCCGCGACTGCACGAGCACGTACTCGGACTGCTCGTCGAGCTTGAAGCCCGCGTCGCGGATGATGTGGTCGGCCCGGCGGGCCTCCCCGACGTTCGTGTCGTTGGTGTCGATCGTCTTCATGCCGACGGCTCCGCCGACGACGAAGGAGGCGATCACGAACGCGAGCCAGCCGAAGATCGCGGTCTTGCGATGGCTCGCGCTCCAGCGACCCATCCGGGCCGCGAGGTTGTTCGAGCGCTGCAGGGGGGACATCGTTCGACGATCTCCTTCTGGTGGGGTGTGCCAGGAGGGTCGTCGACCGGCCGAGCGCCGGACAGGCGGCAGGCAGGCGTCCGCGAGTGCGGGGAGCTCTACCCGCGCAGGTAGGTCAGCACCGCCAGGACCCGGCGGTGGTCCTCCGACGAGGCGGGCAGCCGTAGCTTCTGGAAGATGCTCGTGACGTGCTTCTCGACCGCGCGGGGCGTGATGAACAGCCGCTCCGAGATCGCCTGATTCGAGCGGCCCTCCGCCATCAGCTCGAGCACCTCCCGCTCGCGGGGGGACAGGTCCTCGAGCGGGTCCTCGCGGCGGCGGCGGCCGACGAGCTGGCTGACGACCGTGGGATCGAGCGCCGACCCGCCCTCGCCGACGCGCCGCACGGCGGCCGCGAACTCGTCCACGTCGGACACGCGGTCCTTCAGGAGGTAGCCGACGCCCTCCGCCGACTCCGAGAGGAGCTCCATCGCGTACGCCGGCTCGACGTACTGCGAGAGGACGAGCACGCCCGTGTTCGGGAAGCGCTCGCGGATCTCCTTCGCCGCACGCAGCCCCTCGTCCGTGTGCGTCGGCGGCATGCGGATGTCGACGATCGCGACATCGGGCTTGTGCATGGCGACGTGCCGCAGGACGTCCTCGCGCGTCCCCGACTGCGCGGCGACCTCGAACCCCGCCTCCTCCAGCAGGCGGACGATCCCCTCGCGCAGGAGCACCGAGTCGTCGGCGATGACGATCTTCATCCGCGCCTCGGCGGGAGCGGCGTCGCGCAGGGGCGGGTGTTCCGCGTCGCCGAGCTGGAAGAGCCGCTCGGGCTGCGGGAGGTCGCGCAGGCGGAACGTGCCGAGCTCCACGACGGGCGCATGTGGAAGGAGGTTAACCGTCGGCTCGGAGAGGACGACCTGCCCGCCGTGTCCGACGGACGCGATCCGGCTCGCCCGGTGCACCTCGACACCGACGTAGCCGTCGTCCGCGAGCATCGGCAGCCCGGTGTGGAGCCCGACGCGGATGCGGACGGCGCCGCTATCCGGCCAGGCCTCCTCGCGCACGCGGCGCTGCACGTCCTCCGCCGCGCGCAGCGCTGCCTCCGCGGACGAGAAGACGGCGAAGACCTCGTCCCCGCGCGCGTCGACGACGGTTCCCTGCTCGCAGGACACGGCGTCGCGGAGCAGTCCGCGGATGCGGCCGAGCACCTCGCCCCAGTCGGCGCCGAGGACGTGCGCGAGCCGCGTCGAGCCCTCGACGTCGGCGTAGAGGAAGGTGACGGAGCCGGAGGGAAGGTCGCTCATCGGGCCGAACGCTACTGGGGCGCGAGGGGGATGTCCGCGCGGACGGCCGTTCCGGCCCCGCGGGGGCTCTCGATCGTGAGCGTGCCGCGGAGCGCGGAGACGCGGTCGGCGAGGCCCCTGAGCCCGGACCCCGCGCCGGCCTCCGCGCCGCCGACGCCGTCGTCCCGGACCTCGACGACGAGGCGGCCGTCGTTCCGCTGGACGCGGACCTCGGCCTCGTTGGCCTGGGCGTACTTCGCGACGTTGGCGAGCGCCTCCGAGACGACGAAGTAGGCGGCCGCCTCGACCGGCTCGGGCAGCCGCTCGGGCGGCGCCTCCACGGTGACGGGGATCGGCGCCCGCGCGGCGAGCGTCTCGAGCGCCGCGCCGAGGCCGCGCTCGGTCAGCACGGCGGGGTGGATGCCGCGCGCGAGCTCGCGGAGCTCCTCGAGCGCGAGCGCGAGCTCCTCGCGCGCCGACGCGAGCACCGTCTCGGCTCCCGCGGGGTCGCTTGCCAGCTTCGCCTGCGCGAGGCGGAGCGCGAGCGACAGCGAGACGAGGCGTTGCTGCGCGCCGTCGTGGAGGTTCCGCTCGAGGCGCCGCCGCGCGTCGTCGGCGGCCTGGACGATGCGCGCGCGCGACGCGGCCAGCTCCTCCTGCTGCTTCGACCGGTGCGTGATGTCCTGCGCGGCGAGGAGGTAGCGCCGCATGCCCTCGTCCTCGGGCAGCGGCGTCGCGCACCACGTCACGATGATCTCCTCGCCGGTCGCCGTCTCCCAGCGGGCCTCCTGCTCCTCGCCGTCGGGGAAGCGCGTCATCGTGCGGAAGGCGGCGCGGCTGCGGGCGCGGTCCCGCTTCGGCACGTAGACGTCCCAGAACGGGCGCCCGAGCACCCTGGCGTCGCGGTCCACGTACCCGAGCAGCTCGACCGCACGGCGGTTGACGCGGAGGATGCCGCCCTCCTCGTCGAGGAGCACGAGGATGCTCGGCGCGCCGTTCACGATCCGCTCCGTCATGTCGCGCTCGCGCTCGAGCTCGCCGAGCCGCTCCTCGAGCTGGCGGTGGAGGCCGAGGAGCTCGTCCTCCTGGCGCCTCCGCGCCGTGAAGTCGCGGACGATGAGGAGGAACTCGTCGTCGTCGACGCGTGCGACCCGGCCCTCGAAGAACCGTCGCGTGCCGCGGAGGTCGAGGTCGTACTCGATCGGCTCCGGCCTGCCGCCCTCGAGCGCGCGGAGGCCGCAGCTCATGATCTGGGAGGCGACGTCGGCCGGGAGCACGTCGGCCACGTTGCGGCCCATGAACTCCTCGGGCGGCAGCAGCAGGAGGTTCGGGTCGTCGGCCTTGTACCCGCGGTAGACGCCGTCGCCGCCGATCCGGAACATGAGGTCGGGGATCGCGTCGAGGATCGCCCGCGTCCGGGCCTCGCTGCGCTCGAGCATGATCTCGCGGCGGACGCGTTGGGTGAAGTCGCGGACGATGAGCATGAACTCGTCCGGGCCGCTCGCGACGACGCGGCCCTCGTACGTCCGGACCTCGCCCTCGAACTCGAGCTCGTACTCGAGCGCCTGCACGTCGCCCGTCGCGAGCGCGCGCTCGCCTGCCCGCATGATCCGCTCGGCCACCGGAGACGGCAGCCGCTCCTGCACGCGGCGCCCGAGCACCTCCGGGTCGTACAGGTCGCGCGTCGTCTCGGCCTTGAAGTCGAGGTAGGTCCCGTCGCGCGCGATCCGGAACATGATGTCCGGGATCGCGTCGAGGAGCGCGCGCGTGCGCGTGTCGCTCCGGCGCAGCTCCTCGAAGCGGCGGTCGTTCTCGATCGCCATCCCCGCGGCGGCCGAGACTGCGTCGAGGAGCCCGCGGTTCTCGAGCAGCGACGGGTCGTGCAGCATCGCAGCGATCGGGCGGCCCTCGCGCTCCACGTAGGTCACGCTCCGCGCGGGGTCGGCGCCGGGGACGGCAACCGTATGACCCCGGCCGTCGACGAACGCCTCCGCCTCGTCGTCCCAGTGCACGAGCGCGAGCGTGGGGTCGTGGAGGACGCGCCGTAGCGACTCCTCCAGCTCGTCCTGGCCGCCGCCTCGGCCGATCTCGACGACGAGCGCGCTCACGGCGGCGCGCGAGAGCCGACGCTCGAGGAGGCCGTAGAGCGAGGCGAGCGGGACCGACAGGAAGCCGACGACGGCGACCCAGGCGAGCACGTCGATGAGCGCTTGCGAGAGCCACTCGAGGACGTACGCCAGGAGGAGCGCGACGATCGTCGCCCCCGACGCCACGTACACGGGCAGCAGCGTGCGCCGCACCGGCGGCGTCGCAGCGCGGTAGCGGCGTACGAGCAGCACGATCGCCGCCGCCGCGACGGCGATCGCGAGCGCCTCGATGACCGACCGGATGCCCGTCGACGCCGCACTCGAGTCGGTGACGAGCAGTCGGTTCGCGGGGCACTCGGCGTCCGGGTCGCAGAACTCCGACGACGGCGTCACGAGGAGCGTCGCGACCTGCCCCACCGTGACGAGCGCCCACGTCACCCCGACGATCGCGCGCGGGAGGCGGCCCTCGAGGCGACCGCCGGGGTAGGCGAGCACGAGGTGGAGGAAGAGGGCGTACACGACGGCGCTCAGCGCCGTGCCCAGCGTGAAGAGCGTCGCGTCGTCCGACGCCGCGAGCGCGCCGAGGAAGAACGCGAAGCCGACGAGCGTCATCAGGCGGCCCGTGCCGTTCGAGGGCCGCAGCGTCCACGCGATGAGGCCGGCGGTGACGAAGGCGAGCCCGACGCTGCCGCCGAGCGTCGCGGTCGCGACGCGCGCCGTCTCGTGGTCGCTCGTCAGCACGAGCACGACGGCCAGCGACGCGGCGAGCGCCGAGAGCAGCCAGACGGTGATCGCCTTCGCGAGCGTCATCCCCGCGACAGTAGCCCGGGCGGTCCGCGGCGCAGCCCCCGCCGAGCGATCACCCCAGGAGCGCGGCGAGGGCGGGGCCGCACAGCTCCGCCTTCGCGATGAACCCGGCCGCCCCCGATTCCTCGATCTTCGAGCCGTAGTCGGCCTCGTCGCGGCTCGAGACGAGCACGACGCGCGGATGCGCGTCTCCGTCCCCCGTGAGGCGCGAGGCGACCTCGAAGCCGTCGATGTCCGGGAGCTGGACGTCGAGGAGCACGATCTCCGGGTGGAGCTCGCGCACCCGCGTGAGCGCCGTCCCGCCGTCCTCCGCCTCGCCGACGACCTCGTATCCCTCCGCCTCGAGCAGGACCCGCGCCGTGGCGCGGAAGCTCGGATGGTCGTCGACGATGAGGACGCTTGTCACCGTCGTATCGTCGCCAACTGGAAACGCGGAACGTATACGGCTAGCCGCACCTTTGGGCCTGCTTTGCACCACGGTGTCAGGCGGTGACCGCATCCCGGCCGCGCCCGTTGCCGCGGGCGTCGAGCGCCTGGACGGCCTTCACCGCGAGCCACAGCTCCATCCGCTCCGAGGGACGGTCCGGATGGCGCCCCGTCTGCTCCTCGAGCCGCTCCATCCGGTAGCGCAGCGTGTGCCGGTGGACGCCGAGGCGCGCGGCCGCCTCGCTCCAGCGGCAGCCGCAGTCGAGCAGCGCCCGGAGCGAGTCGACGAGCGGTCCGGAGCGCGCGACCGGACCGAGGACGCGGTCGACGAATGCCTCGAGCGCGGCGTCGGGGAGCCCCAGCAGCAGCTCGAGCGAGCCGAGGTCGCGGTAGGACGCGATCCGGCCGGCGCCCGCGTCGAGCGCGGCGCGCGCCTCGAGGAGGCTCCGGCCGAGGCCGCGGCCGGTGGACGGGCGCCCGACGCCGACGCGCGCCTCCGGCTCGGCCTCCACGACCGCCTCCGCGAGCGCGCGCACCTCCTCCTCGTCGCGCGCCTCGAGCAGGAAGGCGGCGCGGTCGCGCCTCGCCGCGGACAGGTACGAGAGGCCCCGCGCGTCCAGCTCGCGCGCCACGGCCGCGCGCAGCCGCTCGCTCGACCCGCGGCCGTCCGCCTCGGCGAGGAGCGCCGCGTACGGGCGCGAGGGATCGAGCCCGAACGCGGAGACGCGGCGCGAGACGTCGCGTTCGTCGAGACGGTCGTGCTCGAGGTCCTCGAGCAGGTCGCCGGCGAGGCGGAGCTCCGCGGCCGACACGGCGCGGCGCCGCGAGAGCTCGAAGGCGAGCGCCGTCTGACCGTGGTGGAGGACGAGGCGGTCGTACTCGGACAGCGTCCCGCGGTCGCGCGCCACCTTCAGCGTCGCGCGCTCGCCGTGCGCCGTGACCGGGAGCTCGAGCGCGTCCTCGAACGACAGGCGCCGCCCGCCGTGCCGCTCGCCGACGACGCGCCCGCTCTCGTCGACGAGCGCGAGCGAGCACCGGAGGCGCTCGCAGAGGATCGCCAGCAGCGCCTGGACGCCGCGTCCGTCGAGCACCGCCTGCGCCAGCCGCTCCTGCACCTCGAGCGCCTGCGTCACCCGCTCGAGCTCCTCGTTCGCGAGGTGCGCGAAGGCCGCCTTCGTGATCGCGATGAACGGCGTGTCGTACGGAACGGCCACGACGGGGAAGCCGCGGCGGTTGGCCTCCTCGATCACCGCCGGCGGCACGTCGGCGAAGCCGAACCCGAGCCCGAAGCAGAGGCCCGCGAGCCCGTGGTCGGCGAGGCGCTTCACGTACGCGCGCTGCGACGAGGCGAGGTCGCCGACGCCGAGGCCCGTCGTGAGCAGCAGCTCGCCGCCCTCGAGCCACGCCGTCGGGTCCGCGAGCTCCGACACGTGCAGCCAGCGGATCTCGGTGCCGAGCCCCTCGGACCCGGCGACGACCGCGAGCGAGAGGTCGGGCAGCTCGGCGATGTCCCGGACGGTCAGCACCGGTCGTCGGCCCGCTTCGACATCGCGGCCAACCGTAGTCACCTCGCGGAGCGTCCGCAACCTGGCCCGGCGGGCTCGGCGTTCGACCGGGTGTCGAAAGCGCGACGGCAACTCTCGCCGCCCGGGCCGTTGAGACGGCCGCCGTGTCCCGGGGAGAATCGACCGGATGTCCCTGAGGGAGCAGACGGCGACCGGGCGCGTGCTCGAGGCGCGCGCCCGCTGGGTGGCCCGCGGCGTCTCCACGCCGCGACTCGTCGTCGACCGCGCCCACGGGGCGACGATCGTCGACGTCGACGGGCGCGAGTACGTCGACTTCGCGGGCGGGATCGGGTGCCAGAACACGGGCCACGGCTTCGAGCCCGTCGCCGCCGCGATCCACGAGCAGGTCGACCGCTACCTGCACCAGTGCTTCATGGTCGGGACGTACGAGCCGTACGTCGAGGTCTGCCGGCGCCTCGGCGAGCTGTCGCCGTGCGCCGGGCCGGATCAGAAGTCGCTGCTCGTCAACTCCGGCGCCGAGGCGGTCGAGAACGCGGTCAAGATCGCACGCGCCGCGACCGGGCGGCCGGCGGTCGTCGTCTTCGAGAACGCGTTCCACGGCCGGACGCTGCTGACGATGACGATGACCGACAAGCTCGTCTACCGGCGCGGCTTCGGGCCGTTCGCGCCGGAGGTCTACCGCGCGCCGGCCCCGTATCCGTTCCGCGGGATCGGGAGCGACGACGCGATCGAGGCGCTCGAGCGACTGTTCTCGGCCGAGGTCGATCCCGCGTCGGTCGCGTGCATCGTGCTCGAGCCGGTGCAGGGCGAGGGCGGCTTCGTCGTGATGCCGCCGGACTTCCCTCCGCGGCTCGCGGAGCTCTGCCGCAGGCACGGGATTCTCTACGTCGACGACGAGGTGCAGTCGGGGGTCGGCCGGACGGGTCCGGTGTGGGCGATCGAGCACTACGGCGTCGAGCCGGACCTGCTCGTCTCCGGGAAGTCGCTCGGCGGCGGCCTCCCGCTCGCCGCGGTGACGGGGCGCGCCGAGCTGATGGACGCGCCCGGCCCGGGCGGGCTCGGCGGGACGTTCGGTGGCAACCCCGTCTCGTGCGCCGCTGCCCTCGCGGTGCTCGACGCGGTCGAGGATCCGGCGTTCCGCGAGCGGGCCGAGGAGGTGGGCGCGCGCATCCGGCGGCGGCTGGAGCAGATCGCGGAACGCGAGCCGGCAGTGGGCGAGGTCCGCGGGCTCGGTCCGATGCTCGCGATCGAGCTCGTCGACGCCGACGGTGCCCCCGCCGGCGGCCACGCGGCCGCGACGGTGCAGGCCGCGTTCGACCGCGGGCTCGTCCTGCTCAGCTGCGGGTTGTACGGCAACGTGATCCGCATCCTCGTCCCCCTCGTCGCGACCGACGACGAGCTCGCCCGCGGTCTGGACGTCCTCGAGGAATCGCTTGTCGTCGGTGCGGGAACGGGCTGACGCCGACGCCTCGACGGCGGGCGGCGCCCGCGAGGCGGACGTCCGCACCGTCGCCGTGACGAAGCGGTTCGGCGACGTCACCGCCGTGGACGCCGTCGACCTCGAGATCCGCCGCGGCGAGTTCTTCTCCCTCCTCGGGCCGTCGGGCTCGGGGAAGACGACGATGCTGCGCCTCATCGCCGGCTTCGAGCTCCCGGACGAGGGGCGGATCGAGCTCGCCGGCCGCGACGTCAGCCGCGACCCGCCGTTCGACCGCGACGTCAACACCGTCTTCCAGGACTACGCCCTCTTCCCGCACATGACCGTGGCCCAGAACGTCGAGTACGGCCTGCGGGTCCGAAAGGTGCCGCGGCGCGACCGGCGCGAGCGCGTCGAGGAGGCGCTCGAGATGGTGCGCCTCGAGGGGTACGGCGACCGCAAGCCGAGTCAGCTCTCGGGCGGGCAGCGCCAGCGCGTGGCGCTCGCGCGCGCGATCGTCAACCGCCCGAAGGTGCTGCTCCTCGACGAGCCCCTGGGCGCGCTCGACCTGAAGCTCCGCCAGGAGATGCAGATCGAGCTGAAGCGCATCCAGGGCGAGGTCGGGCTCACCTTCGTCTACGTCACGCACGACCAGGAGGAGGCGCTGACGATGAGCGACCGCCTCGCCGTGTTCAACCGCGGCCGGATCGAGCAGGTCGGCCCGCCGGCCGAGGTGTACGAGCGCCCGCGGACGGAGTTCGTCGCCGGCTTCGTCGGCACGTCGAACGTGCTGCTGCGCGACGGGCGCCGGTTCGCGATCCGCCCCGAGAAGATCCGCATGCTCGACGAGGGGGAGGCGCCGGATCCCGGCACGCGCGCCGAGCCCGGCCGCGTGCGCGACGTGGTCTACGTCGGCGTGCTGACGCGGTACGTGGTCGAGCTCGACGACGGCGGCACCCTCGCCGTCGTCCGTCAGAACCTCGAGCGCTCGTCCGTGGAGGCGCTCGAGGAGCAGGGCCGGCGCGTCCTGCTCGAGTGGAGGCCGGAGCACACGATCCCCATCGACAAGGAGGAAGAGAGATGAGCCAGGCGCGCAGGCGCTTGCTCGGCTGGGCCGTCCTGGCCCTGCTCGTCGCATCCCTCGCCGTCCTCGCCGCGGGCTGCGGCGGGGACGACGAGGAAGGCTCGGGCGCGACGAACGCGGGCGAGACCGCCGCGGACACGACCGGCATGCCGACGAAGCTCGGCGCGGGCGAGGGGCAGGTGAACCTCATCGCGTGGGCGGGCTACGTCGAGGACGGCTCGACCGACAAGAGCGCCGACTGGGTGACCCCGTTCGAGAAGGCGACGGGCTGCCAGGTCAACGTCAAGGTCGGCAACAGCTCGGACGAGATGGTGACCCTGATGCGGACGGGCCAGTACGACGCCGTGTCCGCGTCGGGCGACGCCACGCTGCGCCTCATCGCGGGCGGCGACGTCGTCCCGGTGAACACGGATCTCATCCCCAACTACGCGGACGTCTACGACGGGCTCAAGAACCAGAAGCACAACTCCGTCGACGGGCAGATGTACGGCGTCCCCCACGGGCGCGGCGCGAACCTGCTCATGTGGCGCACCGACGTGGTCAAGCCCGCGCCCACGAGCTGGGGCGTCGTGTTCGACCCCGACTCGCCGTACAAGGGCAAGGTCACGGCGTACGACTCGCCGATCTACATCGCCGACGCGGCGCTGTACCTGATGAAGACCCAGCCCGACCTCGGGATCGAGAACCCGTACGCGCTCGACGACAAGCAGTTCCAGGCCGCCGTCGACCTGCTGAAGCAGCAGCGGGCGATCATCGGCGAGTACTGGTCGGATGCGACGAAGGAGATCCAGGCCTTCCAGAGCGGAAACACCGTCGTCGGCACGACCTGGCAGTACCAGGCGAACGTGCTCGCCGGCGAGAAGGCTCCGGTCGACACGACCCTGCCCGAGGAGGGCGCGACCGGGTGGTCCGACACGTGGATGATCTCGTCGAAGGCGAAGCACCCGAACTGCGCCTACATGTGGCTCGACCACATCATCTCGCCGAAGGCGAACGCGCAGGTGGCGGAGTGGTTCGGCGAGGCGCCCTCGAACTCGAAGTCGTGTGCGCTCACCGCCGACAAGAACCACTGCAAGACGTTCCACGCCGATGACGAGGCGTACTTCAAGCAGGTCTGGTACTGGACGACCCCGACGAAGGAGTGCCTCGACGGCCGCGGGCCGATCTGCAAGGACTACTCCGAGTGGGTGCAGGCCTGGACCGAGATCAAGGGGTAGCTCCCTGACCTCGGTCGCCGTTCCGGAGCAGGCGGCGCCCCGGCGTGGGCCCGGTCGCCGCCTCGCCGCCATCATCTTACGGCACCCCGGGGGCGGGCTCGCGGTGCTGCTCGCGGGGCCGGTCGGCTGGCTCGTGGTCGCGTACCTCGGGTCGCTCGCGCTCCTCTTCGTCGCCGCCCTGTGGCACCTCGACCCGTTCACGTCGGAGATCGTCCACGAGTACTCGCTCGACAACTTCCGGCTGCTGTGGGAGACGCCGGTCTACCGGGACATCGCGCTGCGGACGATCGGCATGGCGGCCGCGGTCACGCTCACCGATGCGCTGCTCGCGCTGCCGATCGCCTTCTTCATGGCGAAGGTCGCGACGCCGCGCGTCCGCGCCCTGCTCGTCGTCGCGATCCTCATGCCGCTCTGGACGAGCTACCTCGTCAAGGTCTACGCCTGGCGGACGATGCTCGCGGAGAACGGCGTCGTCAACTGGGCGCTCGAGCCGTTCGGGCTGTCCGGGCCCGGCTACGGGAACGTGGCCGTGTGGCTCGTGATGAGCTACCTCTGGCTGCCGTACATGATCCTGCCCGTCTACGCGGGCTTCGAGCGGATCCCCGACTCCCTGCTCGAGGCGTCGTCGGACCTCGGCGGGAAGGCGTGGATCACGATGCGGCGGGTCGTGCTCCCGATCGTGTTCCCGGCGCTCGTCGCCGGCTCGATCTTCACCTTCTCGCTGACGCTCGGCGACTTCATCACGCCGCAGCTCCTGTCGAGCACGCAGTTCATCGGCAACGTCGTCTACGCGAACGTCGGCGTCGCGAACAACCTCCCGCTCGCGGCCGCGTTCGCCACCGTGCCCATCGTGGTGATGGTCGCGTACCTGCTCGTGGCCCGCCGCCTCGGAGCGTTCGACAGCCTGTGATCCTCTCGCCGGCCACCCGTCTCGTGCTGCGCGTGCTGAGCGCGCTGACGCTCGTCTTCATCTGGATCCCGCTCGTGATCGTCGGCCTGTACGCCTTCAACGACGCCCGCGTGCAGTCGTGGCCGCTGAAGGGGTTCACGCTCGAGTGGTTCCGCAAGGCGCTCGACAACGAGGGCGCGCGCGAGGCGCTGTGGTTCTCGGTGCGCGTCGCGCTCGGCGCCACGCTCGTCGCGCTCGCCCTCGGGACGCTGCTCTCGCTCGGCGTCGCGCGCTACCGCTTCTTCGGGCGCGAGGCCCTCTCGTTCCTCGTGATCCTCCCGATCGCGCTCCCCGGCATCGTCACCGGGATGGCGCTGAACGCGACCTTCACGCAGTTCCTCGGCGTCGAGCTCGGCTACTCGACGGTCGTCGTCGCACACGCCACGTTCTGCATCGTGGTCGTCTACAACAACGTGGTCGCCCGGCTGCGTCGCACGTCCCGGTCGTTCGAGGAGGCGAGCGCCGACCTCGGCGCCTCCACGTGGCGGACGGCGCGGGACGTGCTCTATCCGGCGATGCGCACGGCGCTCCTCGCGGGGGCGCTGCTCGCGTTCGCGCTCTCCTTCGACGAGGTGATCGTGACGACGTTCACCGCCGGCGCCGACCAGACGCTGCCGATCTGGATCCTCAACAACCTCTCCCGCCCCAACCAGCTCCCGGTCGTGAACGTTGTCGCGCTGTTCGTGATCGTGCTCTCGTTCATCCCGGTCTACGCCGCCTCGCGCCTCACGAGCGACGCCGGCGGCTTCTCGGGCGCGCGCTAGGTCGCGGCGGCCGCGGCGCGACGGCGCGGCGCCGGCTGCGGGTCGGCCACCGGCAGCTCGACGGTGAACGTCGAGCCGTCGCCGGGCGTCGAGTCGACCCAGATGCGGCCGTCCATCATCCGGACGAGCTCGCGGCAGATGTAGAGCCCGAGCCCGGTGCCGCCGATCCCGCGCGTCATGTTCGGGTCGAGGCGGTAGAACTTCTCGAAGACGCGGCGGTGCTCGTCCTCCGGGATCCCGAGCCCCCGGTCGCGGACCCGGAACCGGACGGTGCCTTCGTCGCGGTCGACGCCGAGCGCGACCGTGCCGCCGTCGGGCGAGTACTTGATCGCGTTCTCGACCAGGTTCTCGAGCACCTGCCGGAGCTGACCGGGGTCGGCGGCGACGACCGGGAGCTCGGCCGGTGCCTCGAGCTCGACCTCGACGTTGTCCGGGAGGTGCGTCCGCGCGGCCTCGACGACCTGCCCGGCGAGCGCGAGCGGGTCGCAGCGCTCGATGTGCACCTGGAGCCTCCCCGAGTCGAGGTGCGACGCGAGCAGGAGGTCGTTGACGATCTCCGCGAGCCGCTCCGACTCCTCGGCGATCACGTGCAGCAGCCGCGCGCGCAGCTCGGAGTCCAGCGACAGATCCGGACGCAGGATCGTGAGCGCCGAGCCGTGGATCGCCGCGAGCGGCGTGCGGAGCTCGTGGGAGACGGTCGCGACGAAGTCCGACTTCATCGCCTCGACGCGACGCTCCTCCGTGAGGTCGCGGAACGTGTACACGACGCCCTCGTCGAAGCCGACGCCCGAGCCGGAGATCCAGACCTCGCGCCCGTCGAAGTCGATCGGCAGCGTCAGCGAGGTCACGGTCTGGCCCGGGCCGCTCGCGACGGGGATCATCGCCGAGAGCGTCTCCCACCCCGGCACGATCTCGTCGAGCGGCCGTCCGAGGGCGCGGTCCTCGCGGATCCCCGTGATCACGCCGGCGGCGGGGTTCCACAGGCGCACGACGCCGTCGCGGTCGGCGAGGACGACGCCGTCGCCGACGTTCGCGAGCGCCCGCGCCGCCTGCGCGCGACGCTCGGCCTCCGCGTAGAGCCGCGCGTTCTCGATCGCCGTCGCCGCGCGCCGGGCGAGCTCCTCCGCGAGCGCGAGGTCGTCCTCGCCGTAGGAGCGCCCGGACTCGGCCTGGACGAAGGTGAGCGCGCCGACCGCACGGTCGCCCGACAGGAGCGGCACCACCATGTAGGAGCGCAGGCCGAGCTCGCGGATGAGCCCGAGGTGGAGCTCGTCGCGCGCGGCCGCCTCGATCATCTCCTCCGTGATCTCCGGGACGAGCTGCGGCGTACGCGTCGCGACGACCTGCCCGATCGCGTTTCCCGGGTCCGTGGCCGGCGCGTACCGGCGCTGGAGCTCCTCCGCGAAGGTCAGCTTCTGCGGGTCGACGTGCGCGACGGCCAGCTGCTGGAGCGTCCCGTCGTCCTCGAGCACGTGCACGCTCGCCCAGTCCGCGACGCCGGGCACGGCGGCCTCCGCGACCTGGGCGAGCGTCGCGCGGTAGTCGAGCGACGAGCCGAGGATCGCCCCCGCCTCGACGAGGAACCGCTGGGCCTCCCGCGCCCGCTGCTGATCGTCGACGTCGGTGGCGGTGCCGACGTACCCGGTGATCGCGCCCGAGGCGTCGCGGATGGGCACGGCGCGGCCGAGGTGCCAGCGGTACTGCCCGTCGTGGCGACGGAAGCGGTACTCCATCTCGAAGACGCCGCCCGTCGCCGCGGCCCGCTCGAAGCGCGCGAACGTCTCCGGCAGCTCGTCCGGGTGCACGACGCGGTGCCAGTCGCTCCCCGAGGCGGTGGCTCGCTGGAGCCCCGTGTACTCGAACCAGCGCTCGTTGTAGTAGGTCGCCGTCCCGCCGGGATCCGCGAGCCAGACGATCTGCGGCATCGCCTCCGCGAGCGTGCGGTACCGCGCCTCGCTCTCGAACACGGCCTCGGCGACCTCGCGCCGGCGGAGCTCCTCCCCCTGGATCCGCAGCTGCTCGTTCTTCTGCCACAGCTCGACGAACACGCCGACCTTCGTGCGCAGCACGTCGGCGTCGAACGGCTTCAGGATGTAGTCGACGGCGCCGGCCGAGTAGCCCCGGAAGACCTGCTCGGTGTCGCGGCTGATCGCCGTCAGGAAGAGGATGGGGATGTGCCGCGTCCGCTCGCGGTCCTTGATCAGGCGCGCCGTCTCGAAGCCGTCGATCCCCGGCATCTGGACGTCGAGCAGGATCACGGCGAAGTCGCTGCGGAGGAGCTGGCGCAGCGCCTCCTCGCCCGAGGTCGCGCGCACGAGCTGCTGCCCGAGCGGCTCGAGGATCGCCTCGAGCGCGATCAGGTTCTGCTCGCGGTCGTCGACGAGGAGGATCGCGGCGGGCGGGGGCCGGTCGGTCACGTCGCGCACAGCTCGCGGAGGAGGGGGCCGATCTCCGCGACCGGGAGGACGGCGTCGGGGGTCGTCGCCCGCAGGGCTGCATCGGGCATCGTGCGCGCAGCTGCGGTCTCCGGGTCCTGCACGATCGCGACGCCGCCGACCTCCTTGATCGCGCGCAGCCCCGCGGCGCCGTCCGCGTTCGCGCCGGTGAGGACGATCCCGATCGTTCGCTCGCCGTACGCGTCGGCCGCTGACTCGAAGAGGACGTCGACCGACGGACGCGCGTACTGCACGCGCGCGTCGGTCGAGAGCGCGAGCCCGTCGCGCTCAACGAGCAGGTGGTAGTCGGGAGGCGCGACGTAGAGCACGCCGCGGCGGAGGCGCTCCTTGTCCTCGGCCTCGCGCACCTCGAGGTGCGTGTGGCGGCGGAGCAGCGCCTCGAGGCCCGCGCGCTCCGACTCGGGCGCGCGGTGCTGGGCGAGCACGATCGGCACGTCCACATCGTGCGGGATCGAGTCGAGCAGCGCGCTCACCGCGTGCAGCCCGCCCCAGGAGGCGCCGACGACGACGAGATCACGGCTCATCCCACTTTCCGGTAGATCCGTTCGGCCGCATCGAGCTCCTCGTACCGGTCCGCATACCGCGTGAAGCGGATCGACTCCTTGTGCCCGAGAACGAGGACGCCGAACATCGCGAGGCTGTCGTAGAAGAGCTCGTGCA
>JBLNEO010000028.1:0-24059 GCA_050262775.1 Pseudomonadota bacterium
GCGCGAGCGCGACGGCGACCGCGGCGAGCGCCGCCACGGGCGCGAGCACGGCCGCCGTGCGCAGCCGCGCGCGTGTCACCGCCGCGAGCACGACGAGCCCGCCCGCGAGCGCGAGCCACGCGCCGCGGCTGAACGTGAACGCGAGCGTCGTCGCGAGGAGCGGGGCGGCCGCCGCCGCGGCGGCGCGGCCGGCACGCGGCGCCGACGCAGCCGCGCCGAGCGCGAGCAGCAGCCCCAGCACGACGAGGATCCCGAGCGCGTTCCAGTAGCCGATCGGCTCCGCGAGCTGCGCCGGATCGAAGCTCGTCGGCGATCCGGGTCGCAGGCGCGTTGCGAGCGCCCAGGCGGCGACCCCCGTGACGCCGAAGACGATCCCGCCCGTGAGCCACGCCCAGGCGGCGCGCGAGACGACGAGGGGGGCGGCGAGGGCGAGCGCGACGTACACGAGCGTCCGCTCCGCCTCGAGCACGGGCTCCGTCGGCGCCGGCGCCCACGCGAGCGAGAGCAGCTGCCAGGTCCCCAGGGCGGTCAACGCAACCGCCGGCGCCAGGTCGAGCCGGCCGACGGCGACGCGGTCGCGGAGCACGAGCGCAGTCCCCGCCGCGAGCGCGAGCAGGAGCGCAGCGATCCCCCACTCGGTCGCGAAGTAGCCGCCGTTCGCGAACGCGAGCCCCGCCGGGACGAGGGCGCCGAGGAGGGCGGACGGGAGGCGGTCGTCCCGCGGCATGCGCGCGACCGTAGCGTCTCCGGGCGTCAGCGGAAGCGGCGGCGGGGCGCCGCCCCGCACGGTGCGTCAGTTGCCGCGCGCCTCCTCGAACCGCCGTGCGACCTCGCCCCACGCGACGACGTTCCACCACGCCTCGAGGTAGTCGGGGCGGCGGTTCTGGTAGCGGAGGTAGTACGCGTGCTCCCAGACGTCGACGCCCAGGACCGGCACGTGGCCGCGCATCAACGGCGAGTCCTGGTTCGGCGTCGAGTACGCCTCGAGGCCGGAGCCGTTCCAGACGAGCCAGCTCCAGCCGCTGCCGAACTGGCCGACGCCGTTCGCGTTGATCGTCTGCCGGAGCGCCGCGGCGTCGCCGAACGCGTCGTCGATCGCGGCGGCGAGCTCGCCTTCGGGGTCGCCGCCCCCGTCGGGGCTCATGATCGTCCAGAAGAGCGAGTGGTTCGCGTGCCCGCCGGCGTTGTTCCGCAACGGCTTCTGCTGCTCGGGATCGATGGCCCGGAGCACCTCCTCGACCGACGCCTGCTCCCACTCCGTGCCGGCCAAGGCCTTGTTCGCGTTGTCCACGTAGGCCTGGTGATGCTTCCCGTGGTGGATCCGCATCGTCTGCTCGTCGATGTGCGGCTCGAGGGCGGCGTAGTCGTACGGCAGCGGCGGCAACTCGAAGGCCATCGCGTCTCCTCTCCTCGTCGCAGGTCGCCTCGATGCTACGCCCGGCCGCCGGGCGCGTGCGCCGGTGAACGACAGAGGGCGGATCCCGCCGCATCGGATCCGCCCGCCGTACCGTCGTCCGCTCCCGCCGGACGACACCGCATGGTCGTCCTCCGGGGTCTTCAGCCGCCGCGCCGAAGTCGTACGGAGTGTCGGCGACCGCGACCGCTTGACTCGTCCCCCGTGGGGTGGTTCATCGCGGCCGCTTCACCCGGTCGGGAAGTCCCCCGTCCGGGGCATCGCGGAGCCGTTGACCTCCGTCGATTATCGTTGGAAAGCGGGATTCTTCGGCCCGGCCCCCGTTCGTGAGACTCGCATCCCCCCACGTGCTCGCCCGCCTTCGCGGGCTGATGGAGTCGACGCGCCTCGCGCGCGACCCCGTCGACCTCGAACGCGTCCTCGACACCGTCGCGGAGGTGGTGAGCCAGTCGGTCGGCTACGGGACGGTCGCCGTCAACGTGTACCGCCCCGCGTGGGACGACTTCGAGTGCGCCGCCGTCCACGGCAGCGCCGCCGCGCGGGAAGCGCTCCTCGGCTCGGCGACCGGCTGGGAGTTCTGGACGCCGCTGCTCGACGCGCGCTTCGACGCCGGCGGCGCCTACCTCATCCCGGCCGGAACGGTCGCGTGGGGGAGCACCATGTACGTCCCCGACGTCCCGGCGCCCGCCCACGCGGATGCCTGGCACCCCGAGGACGCCCTGCTCGTGCCGATGCACCACTCCGACGGGCACCTGCTCGGGATCGTCTCCGTGGACGAGCCCGCCTCCGGCCTCCGTCCGTCGGAGGACGAGCTGGCCCTGCTGGCGGTGCTCGCGGGGCACGCCGCGCAGGCGCTCGAGTGGGCGCAGGAGTCGGCCGATGCGGCGCGGCACCGGGTCGCGCTCGAGCAGCTGTTCGGCGTCTCCGCCCGCCTGAGCGACCGCGAGTCGACCTCGGACGTGCTCCAGGCCGTCTGCGACGGCATCTCGAGCGCGCTCGGGTTCCGACACGTCGTCGTCGAGCTCGCCGACGCCGCCACGAACGAGTACCGCGCCGCAGCGGCGACCGGGATCGCCCTCGAGCATCCCGCGCTCTGCCTCCGGATGCCGATCGGGACCTTCGACGCCGTGTTCGACCCCGCGTACGAGCGCTCGGGGTGCTACCTCCTCGCGCGCGAGGCGGCGATGGCGCGGGTCCACGTCGAGCCGAGCGAGTTCGCGTCGGAGCTCAACGGGCGCGGCCCGTACGCGTGGAACCGGCACTGGCTGATCGTCCCGCTCCACGACCGGTCGGGACGCCGCGTCGGCTTCATCTGGGTCGACGACCCGCACGACCGCCTCGTGCCCTCGGTCGACCGGCTGAGCGCGCTGCGCCTGTTCGCCGACCAGGCCGAGCGCGCGCTCCAGCGGGCGTCCCAGCTCCAGGAGCTGCACGAGACGAAGCACGCGCTCGCGCGGCAGAACGCGGAGCTCGAGGCGCTCCACGCCACGACGCTCTCGCTCATCGACGACCTCGACGCCGCGAACGTGCTCGAGTCCATCGTCGACCGCGCGTGCGACCTCCTGGGCGCCGCAGCCGGGTACGTCTACCTCGTCGAGCGCGAGCCGGACCGTCTCGTGTGCGTGCACCAGGCCGGCCTCGTCGCCGATCACCCGCGGATCGAGCTCGCGCGCGGCGAGGGGATCGGCGGCGCGGTGTGGGCGGAGGAGCGGCTCGTCGCCGTCGACGACTACGACACGTGGAGCGGCGGGCACGCGTCGTACCGGTCGATCGGCCTCCACGCGGTCGCCGGCGTCCCGCTGCGCTCGGGGACGACGGTCGTGGGCGTCCTCGGCGTCGGCTACGACGAGCGCGGGCGGCGCTTCGGCGACTCGGAGCTCCAGCTCCTGCAGCGCTTCGCGCACCTCGCCTCGCTCGCCCTCGAGAACGCGCGCCTGCTCGAGTCCGCACGGCGCGAGCTCGAGGAGCGGCGGAGCGCCGAGGAGGCGCTGCGCGGGGCGAACGCGACGATGCGCGCGATCATCGAGAGCTCGCCCATCGCGATCTTCAGCCTCGACCGCGACGCGGTCGTGCGCTCGTGGAACCCCGCCGCGGAGCGGATCTACGGCTTCAGCGCCGCGGAGGCGATCGGCGGCGCCCCGCCGTACCTCGCCCCCGAGGAGGCGGCGACCGTCGGCGCCTACAACCAGCGGGTGCTGGCGGGCGAGACCGTGACGTTCGAGACCACGCGCACGCGGAAGGACGGCTCGACCGTCCACGTCGCCGTCTCGGGCGCCCCGCTGCGCGACGGCGACGGCACCGTCACCGGGATCCTCGCGATGTCCGTCGACGTCTCGGAGCGCGCGTTCGCCGAGGAGGCGCTCCGCAAGTCGCAGGAGCTCTACCGCAAGGTGGTCGAGACGTCGACCGACCTCGTCGCGCTCGTCGAGCTCGACGGGTCGATCGCGTACGTGTCGCCGTCGGCGCGCGAGATCCTCGGGTTCGAGCCCGAGGAGCTCGTCGGCACCACCTACGCGGAGAACGTCCATCCGGACGACCTGGCCGCGTCGGTCGAGGCGATGGCCGCGGTCGTCCGCGGCGAGCGCGTGTCGAGCACGCTGGCGCGGGTCCGGCACCGGGACGGCAGCTGGGTGCTGATGGAGGGCGTCCCGGCACCGATCCTCGGAGAGGACGGCCGGCCCGAGCTGATGCTCGCGGTGGTGCGCGACGTCACCGACCGGGAGCGGCAGGCGGCGGAGCGCACGGCGCTCCAGGAGCAGCTGCGGCAGGCGCAGAAGATGGAGGCGATCGGTCGCCTCGCGGGCGGGATCGCGCACGACTTCAACAACCTCGTGACGGCGATCACGGGGTACGGCGAGCTCGCGCTCGCGCGGCTGCCCGAGGAGGGGCCGGTGCGCCGGCACGTGGAGGAGATGCGTCGCGCGGGCGAGCGGGCCGCCGAGCTCACGCGTCAGCTCCTCGCGTTCAGCCGCAAGCAGGTGCTCCAGCCGAAGGTGCTCGACCTCAACGGCGTCGTCGGCGGGATGGAGGACATGCTCGCCCGCGTGCTCGGCGAGCACATCGCGCTCGCGACCCGGCTCGACCCGGCGCTCGGGCAGACGAAGGCCGACCCGGGTCAGGTCGAGCAGGTGCTGCTCAACCTCGCCATCAACGCGCGCGACGCGATGCCGCGCGGCGGCCGGCTCACGATCGAGACGGCGAACGTCGAGCTCGACGACGCCTTCGTCGCGGGGCACGTGGGCGCCGTGGCCGGGGACTACGTGATGCTCGCGGTGCGCGACACCGGGACGGGGATGGACCGCGAGACGCTCGCCCGCGTGTTCGAGCCGTTCTTCACCACGAAGGCCCCGGGCGAAGGCACGGGCCTCGGCCTCGCGACCGTCTACGGCATCGTCAAGCAGACGGGCGGGTCGGTCTGGGCGTACTCCGAGCTCGGGCGGGGGACGGCGTTCAAGGTGTACCTCCCGCGCGTGTGGGAGGAGGCGCGCCCCGAGGCGGAGCCGCAGGGCCGGCCGTCGCTGAACGGGAGGGAGACGGTGCTGCTCGTCGAGGACGAGGACGTCGTCAGGGCGCTCGTCTCCGAGATGCTCGGCGCGGCGGGGTACCGCGTGCTCGAGGCCCCGGACGGCGCGAGCGCGTTGGCGGCGGCCGAGGCGTACGCGGGCGAGATCGACGTGCTCATGTCGGACGTCGTCATGCCGGGGATGACCGGCCAGGAGCTCGCGGGGCGGCTCGTCGGGGCCAGGCCCCGTGTGCGCGTGCTGTTCACGTCCGGGTACACGGAGGATGCGATCGCGGGGCACGGCGTGCTCAGCCCCGGCACGGCGTTCCTCGAGAAGCCGTTCACCTCGTCGCAGCTCGCCGTGAAGCTCCGGTCGCTCCTCGACGACGGCGTGGCCGTCGGCTCCGCGGGCTCGAACGGCGAGCCGGCGGGCGCGAGACTCCGGTAGCCGACGCCGTCGCTAGACGGCCGGGACGCCGTGCTTGTCCCGGAGGTACCGGAGGTACGGCCCCGTCTCGATCGGCCCTCCGACGACCTTCGCCAGCGTCTCGGCCGGCGTGTACTTGCGCCCGTGCCGATGGAGGTGCTCGCCGAGCCATTCGCGCAGCGGCGCGAACTCCCCGCGCTCCAGCTGCTCGTCGAGATCGGTGAGGTCCTCCCGCAGCCGCTCCCAGATCTGCACCGACATCACGTTGCCGAGCGTGTAGGTCGGGAAGTACCCCATCGACCCGCCCGACCAGTGCACGTCCTGCAGCACCCCGTGCGCGTCGTCCGGCACTTCGATGCCGAGGTACTCCCACATCCGCCGGTTCCACTCGTCGGGCAGATCGCGGAGCGCGATGCGTCCGCCGATGATCTCCTGCTCGAGCTCGAACCGCAGGATGATGTGCATGTTGTAGGTGACCTCGTCCGCGTGGATCCGGATCAGCGACGGCTGCACCTGGTTCACGGCGCGGTAGAACGTCTCGAGCTCCATCGACCCGAGCTCCGAGGGGAACCGCTCCTGCAGCCGCGGGTAGAACAGCCGCCAGAACGGCAGCGACCGGCCGACGAGGTTCTCCCACATCCGGCTCTGCGACTCGTGGAGCCCGAGCGAGACGCCGGATGCGAGCGGCGAGCGGTCGAGGTCCCGGCCGATCTGGTGCTCGTACAGCCCGTGCCCGTACTCGTGCATCGTCGCGAACAGCGAGTCGAGGTCGCCGGGCTCGTAGTGGGTCGTGACGCGGATGTCGTCCATCCCCCCACCCGAGGCGAACGGGTGCACCGTCGGGTCGAGGCGCCAGGCGTCGGGGCGGTGCCCGAACAGCTCGAGCACCTCGAGCGAGAGCGCCCGCTGCGCGTCGACGTCGAACGCGCCCTGCAGCGGGTCGACCCCGCGCCCCTCCGAGGCGGCGATCAGCGGAACGAGCTCCTGCTTCAGCTCGTCGAAGATGCGCCGCACCTCGGCGGTCTTCATCCCCTCCTCGTAGTCGTCGAGCAGCACGTCGTACGGCTCCTCGGCCGGCTCGAAGCAGTCGACGTAGCGCAGGCGCAGATCGAGGTTGTGCTCGAGCGCCGGCAGGAACGCCTCGAAGTCCGAGGCCGACCTCGCCTTGGTCCAGACCTGAACACCCTGCGAGCCCGCGCGCGACATCTCCGCGCGAAGCTCCGCCGGCACCCTGACCGCCTTCTCGTAGTCGCGCCGCGTGACGCGAACGAGGCTCGCCTCGAACGACTCGGGGTCGAGCGACTCCTCGTAGCCGCGGAGCTCCTCGAGCAGCCGGCCCGTCTCGTCGGCGACGAACAGCTCGTGCGTCATGCGCGAGAGGGTCGCGATCTGCTCCGCACGCCCGGCCGCGCCGGCGGGCGGCATGATCGTCTGCTGGTCCCAGTAGAGGAGCGCGGTCGCGGTGCGCAGGTCGTGGAGCTCGGCGAGCCGCGTGCGGAGGCGATCGAAGGTGGGGTTCGTCATGCGTGCACCTTAACGACGTCCGAGCCCACCGAATCACGATGCGTACAATCGTCCGGGAGCTCGAGCCCTGACCATGCTCGACCGGGTATCGCGACGAGGGAGGGGTGTGGACGACCACGAGGCCGTTGACGCGGGCGGGCTCGACGAGGAGCCGGTGAGGGAGGTCGTCGAGCACGGCGGCGCCGTCGTCGTGCGGCTCGCGGGCGAGCTCGACCTCTACAACGCCGACGCGGTTCGGCAGACGCTGTTCGAGGTGGTGCAGCGGGCGCCGGAGCGTCTCGTCGTCGATCTGGCGGACGTCCGCTTCATCGATTCGACAACGCTCGGCGTGCTCATCGAGGCGCGCTCGAAGCTTCCCGACCGCCGCTCGTTCCTGCTCGCGGCGCCGGGCCTCGAGACACGCCGTGCGCTCGAGATCTCCGGGCTCGACCGGCATTTCAACGTGCAGCCGTCCGTGTCGGACGCCGTCGCCGCACGGCTTTAGCGGGACGCGGCTCGCGCCCCGACGAGCTCGTCCCGCGACCGAGCTAGCCCGACTGCGCCGCCTCGAGGCGCTCCTCGGCGCGGCGGACGGCATCGTCGGCGCGGCCGGCCTCGGCACGCGCCTTCGCCGCCGCCCGCTCCGCCGCGTCGGCCTCGCGTCCGAGCCGGCGCGCGACGGCGCGCGCCTCCGCGAGCTCGCGACGCGCGGCGGCGACCCGCTCGCGCCGCGCGGCCGCTTCCGCCCGCGGCCGTGCCTTCGCGGCCCGGGCGGCCGGCGGTGCCGTCCCGGCCATCGCCTCGAAGCCCGTCGGCTCGAGCTCCTCGCGCAGCACCCCGCGCACGAGCTCGTCCGGAGCCGCGGCCGCCGCCGCGTGCGCCGTCGTCCCGATCCGCCGCAGCGTCGCGTCCGACGCGGCGTGCCCGCCCTCGCGCAGCGCCCGGCCGGCGTTCCGGACGACGTCGGCGAGCGCGGCGCGGAACTCGCGCTCCGCCCCCGCCGGGTCCTGCCGCACCCGCTCGGCCGCCCGCACCAGCGCGCGAACGTCGCCAGGCTCGTCGCGCGCGGCACGGTTCAGCGCCCACACCGCCGCCGTCGGCTTGCGCAGCTCGGCGACCGCCGCCGCCTCGTCCGCCCGACCCTCCGTGCGCAGGCGCTTCGCCGCCTCGTTCCGCGCCGCGGTGAACTCGTCGAGCGGTACGCCGAGCAGGCGCTCCACCTCGTCGGCCATGCGCGGAGGCTACTTCCGCGAGCGGGCCTTCGCCTTCGCGCGCGGCGACGAGCGGCGCGACGAGCCGCTCCGCGACGCAGTCGACCGCCGCGTCTCGCCGCCGCGGCGCGCCTGCGCCGCCTCGAGGCTCGCCCGCAGCGCCGCCATCAGGTCGTCGGGCTGCTCGGACGCCACCGCGGGCTCCACGTGGACCTCCTTGCCCTCGCGCTTCGCCTCGACGATCTCGAGCAGCCGCTGCCGGTAGGTGTCCTCGTACTTGTCGGGCTCCCACGTTCCCGAGAAGCGGTCGATGAGCTGCGTCGCCATCTCGAGCTCGCGCGCGTCGACCTTCACCTTCCCCGGCGCGAGCTCGTCCGTGGGACGGATCTCGTCGGCGAAGTACATCTTCTCGAGCGTGATCACGCCGTTCCGGATCCGGAGGCAGCCCAGGTTCTCGCGCTCGCGCATCACGTACCGCGCCACGCCCGCGAGCCCCGACTCCTCCATCGCGCGGCACAGGAGCGCGTAGACCTTCTCCGACCCCTCCTGCGGGGCGAGGTAGTACGTCTTCTCGAAGAAGATCGGGTCGATCTGGTCGTACGGGACGAAGTCCTCGATCTCGATCGTGCGCAGCCCCTCGACCCGCGCGGCCTCGAAGTCCTCGTCCGCCATGTAGACGTACTCGCCCTTCTCGATCTCGAACGCCTTCACGATCTCGTCGTCGGGGACGGGCCTCTCCTCGACCTTGCAGATCTTCTCGTAGCCGATCCGGCTCCCGTCCTTCGCGTGCACGAAGTGGAAGCGCAGGTCGTTCTCCTGGACGGCGCTGACCATGCGCACGGGCACGTTCACGAGCCCGAAGGAGATCGTCCCGGTCCAGATCGCGCGCGGCATCAGTCCTCCCGCGCCTCGGCCTCGCGCGCCTGCGGTGTCTCCCCGGGGCCGCCCAGGACGACGACGCCGTTCTCGTGCTCGCTCACGACCTCGGCATCGCCCCCGCGCCGCGACGCGAAACCTCCGCCGTTAAGCACGTGTTACGCGACGCGCCCCGATCGGGGGAACGCTCGGTCGCCCGCACCGGATCGAGTGCCCGAACGCAGCCGCGCATTAAGCGGAGATTGAGCACCCGTTCAGCGTTATGGCGGCGACTACCAAACGGCATAAACCTTTCGCAGGCGACGCCGTCTCACGGGTCAAACACGTCACGTAACGCAGGCCCGACCGGCAGAGCGCAGTCCGGGAACGCGGTGCTTCTCGCCAGCATGCTACCTCTCCCGCATGTGACTCCGCGAAGCAATTCGCAGCGCTGAATTCTCCGTTCTGCGCTCCGCCGGTCGGGTAATCCAGGCAGGAAAGGAGATTCAGAGTGAAGCGAGGCTTTATCGCTTCCTTTGCCTTCGCCGTGCTCGCGGCGCTGTTCGCGACGCAGGCGATGGGTGCCGGCTCCGCGACGCGCGGCGGCACGCTCAAGGGCATGTTCGCGACCGACGTCGACTTCATCGACCCGTCGCTCGCGTACTACCAGCACTCGTGGCAGATCATGGGCGCCACCGGCGCGAACCTCCTCCGCTTCGCCGACGCCGAGGGCTCGGCGGGCTCGCGCCTCGTGCCCGAGGTCGCCGCGGGCTTCCCGACCGTGTCGAGGGACGGGAAGACGTACACGTTCACGCTCCGCCCCACGTTCCGCTTCTCGAACGGCAAGCGGGTGACGGCGGCGAACTTCGCCTGGGCGATCAACCGCGCGCTCAACAACCAGCAGCAGTCGCCGGCCGGCCCGTTCGTCTCGGACGTCGTCGGCGCGCAGGCCGTTCTGGACGGCAAGGCGCGGAGCGCGTCGGGCGTGAAGGTGCTCGGGCCGACGAAGCTCCAGCTGCGCCTGTCGAAGGCCGCGCCCGACATCCTCACGCGGCTGGCGATGCCGTTCTTCCAGGCGATCGACACCGCCACGGGGATCAACGCGCAGGGCGCCAAGGCGCCGCTCGCGTCGGCGGGGCCGTACTACGTGGCCTCGTGGACGCCCAACGCGCGCCTCGTCCTGAAGCGGAACCCGTACTACGCGACGGCGCGCAACCGGTACGCGACGCGGCCGGCGAACTTCGACACGATCGAGTACGAGGCGAACATCAACCTCGACGCGCAGGTGCTCCGGATCAGGTCCGGCGAGGCCGACTTCGCCGCGGAGGGGATCTCGCCCTCGGCCCACGCCGACCTGGCACGGCAGTTCGGGATCAACCGGCGGCAGTACATGGTCCGGCAGGTCCCGACCACGTACTTCGTCGCGATGAACACGACGCGCGGGCTCTTCCGCGACCCGAACGTGCGCAAGGCCGTCAACCTCGCGATCGACCGCCAGGCGATGCTCGCCCAGCGCGGCTACCTCGCCGGGAAGCGGGCCGACCAGATCCTCCCGCCGGGCATCCCGGGCTTCAGGGACGCGAACATCTACCCGCTGAAGTTCAGCGAGTCGAACCTCGCGAAGGCCAAGCGGCTCATGCGCGGCCGGACGACCGACGCGCTGATGCTCGCCGGCAACCGCGGCGCGAGCCTGACGATCCCGCAGATCGTGAAGTTCAACCTCGCGAAGATCGGCATCAACATGGACACCCGCCATCTCGCCTCTGGTCCGCTGTCGGCCACGGCCGGGCGCCGCGGCGAGCCGTTCGAGCTCTACCTCGGCGGCTGGCACGCCGACTATCCGGACCCCAACAACTTCGTGGACATCCTCCTCAACGGGAACAACATCCGCGAGGCCAACAACAACAACATGTCCTACTTCAACGTCGGCTCGGTCAACCGGCGTCTCGAGGCGGCGGCGAAGCTGTCGGGCGCGCAGCGCTACAAGGCGTACGGGCAGCTCGACGTCGACATCACGAAGACGTACGCGCCGTGGGCGTCGTACTCGTACGCGAACAACCGCGACTTCATCTCGGCGAAGGTGGGCTGCTACTCGTACCACCCGACCTACGGGATGAATCTCGTCCTCGCCTGCCGGCGCTAGCGCAGGCGTGAATCCGGAGGGCGTCGGCGCGGCCGGCGCCCTCCACGTTTCGGGGAGGCGGAATGCTGGCCAAGCACGTCGTCGGAGGCCCCGACCCCGGTCGTCCGGGGGTCAGGACGATGCTGGACGCGCGCCGGCTGATCGTCCTCCGCGAGGTCGCGCGGCTCGGCTCGTTCTCGGCCGCCGCGCACGCGCTGTGGATCACGCAGCCCGCGGTGTCCCGCCAGATCGCCGCGCTCGAGCGCGAGCTGGGGCGCAAGGTGCTCGAGCGGACGCCGCGGGGGCTCCGGCTGACGGAGGCGGGTGCCGTGCTCGTCGACCACGCCGAGGCGATCGTGGCCCGGCTGGCGGCCGCCGAGGCGCAGCTCGGGACGCTCGACCGCCTCGAGAGCGGGCGGCTCCGACTCGGGTCGTCCGGGGCGGCCTCGGCCGGCCTGCTCGCCGCGGCGATGGCGGAGTTCCGCCGCCGCTGGCCGACCGTCGAGCTCTCGCTCGTCGAGCTGCCGGCGGACGATCCCGTCGCACCGGTGAAGACCGGCGACCTCGACCTCGCGATCGCATTCGAGGGCGGCCCCCTGCCCCGCCCGCTCGATCCCGAGCTCGAGCGCGTGCACCTCCTCGACGACCGCCTGCTGCTCGCCCTGCCGGCCGCCCACCCGTTCGCCGCCCGGGAGCGGCTCGACCTACGCGACCTCGCCGAGGAGACGTGGGTGCGGGTGCAGCCCGACGGCCCCGGCGTGGCGCACGCCGCGTGCGTCTCGGCCGGCTTCGAGCCGCGGGTGCACTTCGACGCGCGCTCGGAGGAGGTCGCCCTGGAGCTCGTCGCCGCCGGGCTCGGCGTCGCCTTCGTCTCGTCGCTCGGGGCACTGCCGGTGCCGGACGGCGCCGTGCTCCGCGACCTCGGCGACCGGGCGCCCGTCCGGCGTGTCGTCGCGGTCTCGCGTCCGGCCGAGTTCCGTCCGCCGGCTGCCGACACGATGCTCCGGCTGGTGCGGGAGCGGAGCGCGCAGTGGCACGCGTGAAGCGCCGCCCGCGGAGCTTCGTCCTCGACGCGCTCTGAGGTGACGCCGCGGGCCGGCCCCGGCCGGGTGCCGCCGGGCCGTGGCGCCCCGCGGCGCGTTCCGCGACACTACGGGGCGTGACGGAGCCGACGAGCAGCGACCCGCTCCTCCACCGAGCGCTCGGATCCCCCAGCCGCGTGCGCCTGCTCGAGCTCCTGCGCGAGGCGCCCGAGCCGCTCGACGCGAGGCAGCTCTCGGAGCGGACGGCGCTCCACCCGAACACGGTCCGCGCGCACCTGGCGCGCCTCGAGGAGGCGGGGCTCGTCCGCGCCGAGACGGAGGTCACCGGCCGGCGCGGCCGTCCCCGCATCGTCTTCGCCGCGGTTCCGGTCGCGGCGACCGAGGAGGACGGCTACCGCGCCGTGGCCGACGTCCTCGCCGACGCGCTCATGCGCCGCCACGAGGCCGAGGAGCCCGTCGATCGCGTGGTCGGCCTCCTGGACGAGCTCGGTTTCGCCCCGCAGCTCGAACGCTCGGAGGCGGGGCCGCGGATCCTCATGCGCCGCTGCCCCCTCATCCACGAGGGCGGGCCCGACGCGACCGCGGTGTGCCCGGCGCACCTCGGGCTGATCGAGGACGTGCTCGACGAGCTCGACGCGCCCGAGGAGGTCGACCACCTCGAGCCGTTCGCCGAGCCGTCGCTGTGCGTGCTCGCGCTGCGCGCGAAGCACCGGTAGAAAGCCGCAGCCGCGCGGTGGCCGCGCCCGGATGAGCGCCGCCCGAATTGCTCCTACGTTCGATGGACAAAATCGGACGAACAGGAGAACTCCCGATGCTCAAGACCGTCGTCGCGCTCCTCGTCGCGACCACCGTGGCGGCGTTCGCCGCCGTCGTCTTCTCGCTCGACGCCGTCTCGAAGGCGTCGCGGACCGAGCCGGCCGCCGCCGCGACGCCGCCCGCAATGGACCACGCGGCCGCGTCCGGCGGCCTGGTGAGCTACGCCGGCGCGAAGCCGGACGACGCGGAGACGATCGCGGCCGCACACGCCCCCTACCGCGCCGAGCTGCCGCCCGTCCCGCCCGGCGACGTCGTCGACGTGCACATGACGCTGAAGGACGTGACGATCGAGATCGCTCCGGGCGTGAAGTACCGCGCCTGGGGCTTCGAGGGCGGCGCCCCCGGCCCGGTCATCCACGTCCGGCAGGGCCAGAAGGTGCGGATGACGCTCACGAACGGCGGCGCGATCCCGCACTCCATCGACTTCCACGCGGCGCGCATCGCACCGAACAAGGCCTTCCGCGACGTCCTGCCGGGCGACTCCTTCTCCTTCGAGTTCACCGCGGGCGATCCCGGGGTCTTCATGTACCACTGCGGCACGAAGCCCGTGCTCGCGCACATCGCGAACGGGATGTACGGCGCGATCGTCGTCGACCCGTCGACGCCGCTCCCCAAGGTCGACCACGCGTACGTCCTCGTCGGCGGCGAGTGGTACCTGAACGGGCCGGGCACGGACGAGCCGGCGCAGTACGACCAGGCCAAGGCGCACGCGATGATGCCCGACTGGGTCACCTTCAACGGCTACGCCGGCCAGTACGTGGCGCACCCGCTCACGGCCGATCCGGGCGACACGACGCGCTTCTACGTCGTCGCCGCCGGGCCGAGCCTCGACGTCGACTTCCACGTCGTCGGCACCGTCTTCGACCGGGCATGGGTGAACGGCGACATGACGCGCTCCCAGACGGGCGTCCAGACGGTCAGCGTCCCGGCCGGCGGCGGCGGCGTCTTCGACGTCCGGATCGGCGAGCCCGGCCTCTACCCCTTCGTCAGCCACTCCTTCGCCTCGGTCGACCTCGGCATGGTCGGCCTGCTGAAGGTCGGCGATCCCGAGGGGACGATGGGCCACTGACGCTGCGGGGTTTCCGCGACCGGCACGCGGGCGGCTGCCGATGGCGGCCGCCCGCCCCTTTTCGACGATGGAGCCCGTGACCGCGAGAATGCCGGACATGACCCAGACCGCAGATGTCGTCGACGTCATCCTCCGGGACGGCACCACGCTCCGGCTGCGCCCGCCGCGCCGCGACGACGGGGACGCACTGCTCGCCCTCTTCGCCGGCCTCTCCGAGCGGAGCCTGTACCTCCGCTTCCACGGCATCCCCGCGCTGCGCCCGCAGCTCGTCGAGCCGATGCTCGAGCCCGACTGGACGGAGCGCGGCGCGCTCCTCGGGACGCTCGCCGGCGACGACGGCGAGGAGGAGGTCGTGGCGGTCGCGAACTACGTGCGCCTCCGCGACCCCGCGCTCGCCGAGGCCGCGTTCACGGTCACGGACGCGTGGCAGGGGCGCGGCATCGGGACACGGCTCCTCGAGCAGCTCGCCGACCGCGCGTCGCGCGTCGGCATCGAGCGCTTCGTCGCGGAGGTCATGCCCGAGAACCGCGGCATGCTGGACGTGTTCGAGCACGTCGGGTTCCAGCTCACCCGCGTCCTCGAGAGCGGCACGATCGAGGTGCAGTTCCCGATCGCGCGGACCGAGGACTACGAGCTGCGCGTCGAGGAGCGCGACCACGCCGCCGTCGTCGCGTCGCTTCGTCCGTTCTTCGAGGCCGAGTCGGTGGCGGTCATCGGTGCGTCGCGCAAGCGCGGATCGATCGGCGGCGAGCTCTTCCGGAACATCCTCAAGGCGGACTTCGCCGGCGTCGCGTACCCGGTCAACCTGAAGGGCGAGCCCGTCGCGGGCGTCCGTGCGTACACGTCCATCTCGGAGATCCCCGACCCGGTCGACCTCGCGGTGATCTCGCTGCCGGGCGAGCACGTGCTGCCGGCGGCGGACGAGGCGCTCCGGAAGGGCGTGAAGGCGCTCGTCGTCATCTCCGCGGGGTTCGCGGAGATCGGGCGCGAGGGCGTCGAGCGCCAGGAGCGGCTGCTCGAGCTCGTCCGCGCCCACGGCGCGCGGCTCATCGGCCCGAACTGCCTCGGTATCGCCATCTACGGGCGCGGCCTCGACGCGACGTTCGCGGCGCGCGCCGTGCCGGCGGGGAACATCGGCTTCTCCTCGCAGTCCGGCGCCCTCGGGCTCGCGATGCTCGAGGAGGCGGAGGCGCGCGGCCTCGGGCTGTCGTCCTTCGTCTCGATCGGGAACAAGGCCGACGTCTCGTCGAACGACCTGATCGAGTACTGGGAGGACGACCCCCAGACGAGCCTCGTGATGATGTACGTGGAGTCCTTCGGCAACCCGCGGCGCTTCGGCCGCCTCGCGCGCCGGGTCGCGCGCCGCAAGCCGATCCTCGCGCTGAAGAGCGGGACGACGAGCGCGGGGGCGCGGGCGGCGTCGTCCCACACCGCGGCGCTCGCAGGCTCCGAGGCCGCCGTCGACGCCCTCTTCCACCAGGCGGGCGTGATCCGCGCGACGTCGCTCGAGGAGCTGATCGACGTGGCGACGCTGCTCGCGACGCAGCCGGAGCCGAAGGGGCGCAACGTCGCGCTCCTCACGAACGCCGGCGGGCTCGGGATCCTCGGCGCCGACGCGTGCGAGGCCGCGGGGCTCGAGCTGCCCGCCCTCTCGCCGGCGACGGTGGAGGCGCTCGCGCCGATCCTCCCGGCGGAGGCGAGCCTCGCGAACCCGGTGGACATGCTCGGCTCGGCGACGGAGCGCACGTACGCGCAGGTGCTCCCGGCGCTCCTCGCGGATCCCGCGATCGACGCGGTGATCGCCCTCTTCGTACCCGCCGTCACCGCCACCGCGGAAGCCGTCGCGCGCGCCGTCGACGACGCCGCACGCGCCGCCGAGGCGCAGAAGCCGCTCCTCGCCGTGATCATGAGCGCCGAGGGCATCCCCGACGCGCTGCGGGAGGGCGCCCACGCCGCCGCGTTCGCGTACCCGGAGTCGGCGGCCCGTGCGCTCGGACGCGTCGCGGCCCGCGCCGAGTGGCGCCGGCGGCCGCAGGGCTCCGTGCCGCCGCTCGACGGAATCGACCGCGCCGGGGCGGAGGCGGTCGCCGAGGAGGCGCTCGCCGCCACCGACGACGCGTGGCTCACGCCGCCGCAGGCGCGCCGCCTGCTCGAGGCGTACGGGCTCCCGCTCGTCCCGGAGCGCGTCGTCGAGACGGCGGACGCCGCGGTCGCCGCCGCGGAGGAGCTCGGCTACCCGGTCGTGCTCAAGACGGCCGTGCCGGGCGCGCACAAGACGGAGCTCGGCGGGATCGCGCTCGACCTCGAGGGCGCCGAGGCGGTACGCGCCGCGGCGGAGCGGATCGGCGCGCCGCTGCTCGTGCAGCCGATGGTGAAGGGCGGCACGGAGCTGCTGGCCGGGCTCGTCCAGGACCCCGTGTTCGGGCCGCTCGTCGCGTTCGGCCCCGGCGGCGTGTTCGCCGAGCTGATCGGCCGCGCCGCCTTCCGGATCGCTCCGCTCACGGACGTCGACGCGGAGGAGCTGGTGACGGGCGGCGCCGCCGGGCGGCTCGTGCGCGGCTTCCGCGGCGCGGCGCCGGCCGACGTCGACGCCCTCACCGACCTGGTGCACCGGCTCGCGCGCCTCGGCGAGGAGCTCCCGCAGGTGGCCGAGCTCGACCTGAACCCGGTCCTCGCGCTGCCCTCGGGCGCCGTCGCCGTCGACGCGCGCGTCCGCGTCACGCGGCAGGAGCGGGCGCCGCGTACGAAGTCCTGGTAGCGCCTGCGGCCGTCTACCGATGACGGTCGCCCCCGCGGCCGGAACGATGGCGATGTGAGCAACGTCTTTCGCACCGTGATCTGCGGTGTCGACGGCTCCTCCGCAGGGATCGCCGCGGCGCGGACGGCCGCGCGCGTCGTCGACCCCGACGGCAAGCTCGTGCTCGTCGCCGTCGAGAACGCCGCGCTCGCCGTGCACGCCGGCTGGGGCGCGCGAGCCGTGATCGACCAGCTCGAGGCCGAGGCGAAGGCGGCCGCGGAGTCGGCGCTGAGGGCGGTCGAGGACATCCATCCGGCCGCGACCGCCGTCGTCGAGGGCGATCCGAGCGGCAGCCTCCTCCGCGAGGCCGACGAGCGCGAGGCGACGCTGCTCGTCGTCGGTGCCCGGGAGCACAGCCGCGCCCTCGGGATCCTGCTCGGCTCGGTGGCGACGACGCTGCTGCACGAGGCGCCGTGCTCGGTGCTCGTCGCACGCGAGACGGCAGAGGACTGGCCGCACCACATCATCGTCGGGGTCGACGGCTCGTCCGCCGCGCTCGACGCGCTCGACGCGGCACGCGTCCTGGCGGTCCGGTTCCGCGTGCCCATCCGCAGCGTGGAGGAGCCGGGCGACGACCCGGTCGACGGTCTCGCCGCGCTCGCCGAGCCGTCGGACATGCTCGTCGTCGGCAGCCGTGGGCTGAAGGGCGTCCGCGCCCTCGGCAGCGTCAGCGAGCGTCTCGCACACCACGCTCGATGCCCCGTCCTGGTCGTCCGCGGCCGCGGGGCCGGAAGAGGAGGAGGACGGACATGAAGGTCAAGGATCTGATGACGAGGGACGTCGCGACGGTGACGCGCGACACCCCGCTGAAGGAGGTCGCGCGCGTGCTCGCGCAGAAGGGCATCTCCGGCGTCCCGGTCGTCGACGGCAACGGGCACGTGCTCGGCGTCGTCTCGGAGGCGGACGTGCTGCTGAAGGAGCGCGGGCCCGTGCAGAACGGCGGACGCTTCTCGTGGTTCCTCGAGCCGAGGGACGCGGCCGACACCGCGAAGCTCGCCGCGCGCACGGCCGGCGAGGCCATGACGGCACCGGCGATCACGATCGGTCCCGAGCGCCCCGCGTCGGCGGCGGCGCGGATCATGGTCGACCGCGGCGTCAACCGCCTGCCGGTCGTCGAGGACGAGCACCTGGTCGGCATCGTCACGCGCGCCGATCTCGTCCGCGCGTTCACGCGCCCGGACGACGTGCTGCTGGAGGAGATCCGCGCGGAGGTCGTCGAGCGGGCGCTCTGGATCCCGCGCGACCAGATCGACGTCACCGTCACGAACGGCGAGGTCGAGCTCAGCGGCGAGGTCGAGTCCAAGACGGACGCCGAGGTGCTCGAGCGGCTCGCGTCGCGCGTCCCCGGCGTGGTGGCGGTATCGTCGCAGCTGACGTGGCGCTCCGACGAACGGCGGGTCGAGCTCGCCGGGTAGGGGGATGACGGTCCCGCCCGGCCACCGCTTCGAGGTGGCCGCGGTCGCACGCCGCCTGCGGGAGGCAGGCGGCGGGTATGAGGTCGTCCACGAGTCGCCCGGGATCGAGGTGGGCGTGTACGTGCTCGTGGCGCCCGAGCCGGACCGGCAGCAGCCGCACGCCGACGACGAGGTCTACGTCGTCCTCGAGGGCCGCGGCACGCTCGACGTCGAGGGCCGCTCGCTCCCGCTCGCGGAGGGCGACGCCGCGTTCGTCGCGGCGGGCGCAGAGCATCGCTTCACGGGCTACGAGGGGCTCGCGCTCCTCGTCGTCTTCACGCGTCCGACGGGCTAGTGCGCGACGAGCCGGGCGAGGTCGAGCGTCGAGAGGATCCCGACGGGCCGGTCGCGGTCCGGCTCGGTGACGACGAGGTGCGCCGTCTGGTACTCGGCCATCAGCTGGGCCGCGCGTCGGAGTGACTCGTCCGGGCCGATCGTGACGATCGGCGTCGCCGCGGTGCCGCCTGCCTCGCGCGTCTCGAGCTCGCCGGCCGCGACGGCGGAGGCCAGGTCCAGGTCGGAGACGATGCCCCAGAGGCCGCGCTCACCGACGTCGTCGTCGCCTTCGGAGAAGACCACGACGCAGTGCACGCGGTAGGTGCTCATCATCCGCGCGACCGCCGTCAGCGGCGTTCTCGGCGGGCACGTCAGCACGCCCGGGTGCATCGCCTCGGCGACGCGGAGGGCGGCGATCCCGTCGAGTTGCGAGAGCTCTGTCATGTCTCGATCGTGCCGGTCCAGCGGCGCCCGATCATCGGGGGAAAGCCGTAGCGCGGTTCCGCCGCCGTACGGATGCCGCACCGCCGCGACCACGGGAGGGTCGCACCGTGGACCGCCTCACCGTCGTCGCGCCGCTGCGCGAGGGGACCGAGGACGCGGCGGCGGAGCTCATCGCCTCCGGCCCTCCGTTCGATCCGGACGCCTCCGGGCTCGCCGCGCACTGGGTCTTCCTGTCGCCGCGCGAGGTGGTCTTCGTGTTCGAGGGCGGCTTCGTCGAGAACGTCGTCCGCGACCTCGTCGACGACCCTGTGATCGCCGCGACGTTCTCGCGCTGGGGGCCGCTGCTCGACGGCCCGCCGCGCCTCGCGCGCGAGCGCTACCGCTGGCCCGACTGGCGCGAGGACGAGCGCTAGCTCCGCGCGAAGCGCCCGGCGTGCGCCGGCAGGTAGTACCGCTCCACGTACTCCGCGACCATCCGGCCCGTGTTGAAGCGCTCGCCGACCTGCGCGATCGACTCGCGCATCATCGCCACCCACCGCCGCGGGATGCCGTCCTCGTCGCGGTCGTAGAAGGCGGGTACCACCTCGTGCTCGAGGAGCGCGAGCAGCGCCGCCGCGTCGGCCGCGTCCCCCGCCGCCTCGTCCGGGTGCTCCTCGGTGCCGCCGATCGCCCAGCCGAGCTCGGCGCCGTACCCCTCGGCCCACCAGCCGTCGAGGATCGAGACGTTCAGCGCGCCGTTCATCCCCGCCTTCATGCCGCTCGTCCCGCTCGCCTCCAGCGGCCGGCGCGGGTTGTTGAGCCACACGTCGACGCCCTGGACGAGCCCGCGCGCGAGCGTCATCTCGTAGTCCTCGAGGAACACGACGCGCCCCGCGAAGCGGCCGTCGCGCGAGAGCTCGACGAGGCGCCGGATCAGCTGCTTCCCGCCTTCGTCGGCCGGGTGCGCCTTGCCGGCGACGACGAGCTGCACCGGGCGACCCGGATCGTTGAAGAGCCACGCGAGCCGTGCCGGGTCGGCGAAGAGCAGGGTCGCGCGCTTGTACGTCGCGAACCGCCGCGCGAAGCCGATCGTCAGCGCCTCGGGGTCGAGGCCGAAGCGGTCCCCGCCCGCACCGCCGAGCTGCCGCTCGAACCGGCGTCGAGCGACGGCCACGAGCTCGCGCTTCCGCTCGACGTGGAGCGTCCAGAGCTCCTCGTCGCCGAGGCCGCGCGCGGCCGCCCAGCCCTCGTCCGAGGGGTCGCCGTCCAGCCGGGCGCCGCGCGCGCGCAACGCCGACGCGAGGCCGGCGCCGATCCAGGTCGGGCCGTGGACGCCGTTCGTGATCGAGCCGATCGGGACGTCGTCGAGCGCACGGTCGGGCCAGACCCCGGCCCACATCTCGCGCGCGACGCGGCCGTGCAGCGCGGAGACGCCGTTGGCGTACGCCGACGCGCGCAGCGCGAGCGGCGTGAGCCCGAACGACTGCTCGTCCCCGTTCACCCGTGCGAGCGCGAGGAGGTCGTCCCAGGCGCCGCCGTACCGCATGACGGCGTCGCCGAGGTAGCGGCGAACGAGCTCCGGCTCGAACACCTCGTTGCCGGCAGGCACCGGCGTGTGCGTCGTGAAGACGGTCGTGGCGCGTACCTGCTCCCGGGCCTCCTCGAGCGGGACGCCGGCCGTGATCAGCTCGCGCACGCGCTCGAGCACGAGGAACGCCGAGTGCCCCTCGTTCAGGTGCCAGACCGACGGCTCGAGCCCGAGCGCGCGGAGCGCACGGACGCCGCCGATGCCGAGCACGAGCTCCTGGCGCAGACGCTGCTCGCGGTCGCCGCCGTAGAGCGTCCACGTCACGCCGCGGGCGCGCTCCGAGTTGCCGTCGACGTCGGTGTCGAGGAGATAGAGCCGTCGCCGGCCGACGTCGGCCCGCCACACGCGCACCGCGACGTCCTCGCCGTCGAGGTGCACGTGCACCTCGGGTGCTTCCCGCGTGAGCGCCAGCCGCGCGGGGTCGTTCACCGGGTAGCGCTCGACCTGCCCGCCGCGCCCGTCGAGCGCCTGCCGGAAGTAGCCCTCGCGGTAGAGGAGCCCGACGCCGACGAGCGGCACGCCGAGATCGGACGCGGACTTGACGTGGTCGCCCGCGAGGACGCCGAGCCCCCCGGAGTAGATCGGGAGGCTCTCGTCGAGACCGAACTCCGTCGAGAAGTACGCGACGAGGAAGCCCTCGTCGCCGCCCCGCCGGTCCCACCACGTCTCGCGCTCCAGCTCGGCGCGGACGGGCGCGCGGGCCTCCTCGAGCGCCACACGGAACCCGGGGTCGTCGGCTGCGCGCGCGAGCGTCTCGTCCGCGACGTCGGCGAGCAGCGCCGTCGGGTTGTGCTCGACCCGTTCCCACAGCTCCGGATCGAGTCGCTCGAACAGCTCGCGCGCGGCCGGATGCCAGCTGAACGCGAAGTTGGCCGCCAGCTCGGCGAGCGCGGCGCGGACGGTCTGGAGATCGCTCACGGTGTGGGGTCCTCGTCGGTCTCGGGCCGAAAAAAGCCGCCGGTCGGCGGGTGGCAGGATGATACCTGGCCGGCTCGGTCGGTTCCTTCAGTCGAACGCGCGCGCCGCGCAGGCGGGGCAGTAGAAGGCGACGGCGGGCTCGTCGTCTTCCTCCGCGTCGATGCGGTACCCGCGCCAGCCGAGCGCGCGCAGGCCGCTCACGCACCCGCACTCGACGCACACGAGCGTCCGGACGACGTCGCGCTCCCCGGCGGTGTGCGGTCCATCTGCCACGTTCTGATCCTGCACGACGGAGGCCCCGGCGCGAACTGGCCGAACCGCCAACTTCGGCCACCCGAGCGAACGGCTCGCAGACGGATAGGGCTCGCCGTAGCGAGCCCCAGTGATGAAAGATCGGCGGCCGTCGGAGGCGCCGCATTGCCTCCGCTCAGACCGTCCGGGCACAGTCAGCGCCCGGCGGCGGCGCAGGGCGCCCGCCCGACGGGGAGACGACGCCTACCCGGACGGGCAGGCGCGCCGGCGGGCGGGCGCGCGGGCACGAGGCCTACCGCGGCTGCGGGACGACGCGGATGTACGGCTTCGGCGCGTCCCACTCGCCGAAGAGCTCCCTCGCCTCGTCGTCGGAGACCGAACCGGCGATGATCACGTCGTCGCCCTGCTGCCACTGCGCGGGCGTCGAGACCTTGTGCTTCGCGGTCAGCTGCAGCGAGTCGATCACGCGCAGCACCTCGTCGAAGTTGCGTCCCGTCGTCATCGGGTAGACGAGGATCAGCTTGACGCGCTTGTCGGGCCCGATCACGAACACGTTGCGAACCGTCTGATTGAGCGCCGCCGTCCGGTCCGCGGGGTCGCCGGACACGTCGGACGGGAGCATCCCGTACAGCTTCGAGACGTTGAAGTCCGCGTCCCCGATGATCGGGTAGTTCGGCCGCGTCCCCTGCGTCTCCTCGATGTCGTCGGCCCACTGCTCGTGCTGGTCGACCGGGTCGACCGAGAGGCCGATGATCTTGACGCCGCGCCGGTCGAACTCGGGCTTGATGGAGGCCATGTAGCCGAGCTCCGTCGTGCAGACCGGGGTGAAGTCCTTCGGGTGCGAGAAGAGGACGGCCCACGAGTCGCCGATCCATTCGTGGAACCGGATCGGCCCGTCCGTCGTCTGCGCCTCGAAGTCGGGTGCGGTCTCGCCGAGCTGAACAGCCATCGAATGCCTCCTAGGGTGGGCCTCTGCCATCAACGCGTGATGACACGTATAACGGACCGGATCCCCACCGGAGCGGTAGAGAATGCGTTGCCGCCGCGGACCGCCCCGCGAGCTCTCGGCGACGCGCTAGCACCACCGGCCGCAGTCGACGCGTTTCCACGTCTGCCCGGGATAGCTCACGGCGACGCTCCAGCCGGCCGGGCTGAACTCGGACGGATGCGCGAGTGCCCGCTCCCGCATCGCCGCCGTGATCACCGGGGAGAGCGACAGGACGTCGCCCCGGATCCGGTAGCGGAACACGGCGCCCGTGTCCCCGTTCCCGATCCGGAGGCGGTTGCCGTCGAGGAGCTCGTACGTGCCGTCGTCCACCTGTTCCTCCTCCGCGGTGAGCGAGCCGAAGCTGCCGTCCGCGGCGAAGAAGTGGTCGTGGACGAACGGCTTCGCGCCCGCGCAGATCTCGGTCTTGCGGGCGAGCTCCTGCGCCGGCGTGTCGGGGAAGTAGTCGCCGACGACGGACGGCGCGATCGTGCCGAGTCCCGCGTCGCTCAACGCCGCCACCAGTTCGGGGCAGCTGTTCACGCGCCTCCAGCGTCCGACGAGCGCGGGGACGTCGGAGGCCGTCCCCGCCGCCTGCGAGGTCGTTGCCGGCGGCGTCGTCTCGCCGGAGCCGCCGGCGGACGTCGACGCGTCCGAGCCACCACAGGCTCCGCCGACGAGCATGATCGCGCCGGCGAGCAGGGATACCGCAGTCTTCATTCCGGCCGCCTCCGTCGAACCGCGCGATCGTGTCACACCGCCGGGCGAACACCAAGCTGTACCTTGACCTCGAGATGAGGGGACCGAGGGCCCGCCGTCGCGACCGCCTGCTCGAGCTCGACGAGGTCGAGCGGCGGCTGAAGCCCTTCGGGCGCCGGTACCTGGGCGTCCGCGAGATCCCGCTCGACGCGCTCGTCGGCACGGACGGCCGCGCCGGCTCGTTCACCCGCGACTTCCGCCCGCTGCACGCCTTCAGCCGCGACCGGCTGCGCTCGCTCGAGGGCGCGTTCGCCGGCGGCGCGTTCCCGCCGATCGTCGCCGTCAAGCTCGGCGAGACGTACTTCGTGATCGACGGTCACCACCGCGCCGCCCTCGCGCGGCGCGGAGGCGCAGAGATGATCGACGCCGACGTGACCGAGCTCGTCGCGCGCGTCCCGCTCCCGGCCGGAGCGGACATGCTCGAGGTCGTCCTCCGGGAGCTCGAGCGGATCTTCCTCGAGGACAGCGGGCTCGCCGAGGCGCGCCCCGGCGTGCGCGTCTCGGTCAGCCGGCCCGCGCACTACCTGGAGCTGCTGGAGAACATCCAGGTGCACGGCTACCACCTGATGCGGGGACGCGGACGCGTGCTCGAGAACGCGGAGATCGCGGCGGATTGGCACGACGCGATCTACACGCCGACGCTCG
>JBLNEO010000029.1:0-5390 GCA_050262775.1 Pseudomonadota bacterium
TCCTGCGCGACGCCGACGACGGGTCGCGCGTGCTGCTCGGGACGTGCGACGACCTGTCGACGCCGCGGCCGCTCGGGCCGATCCGCGACCTCGTCGGCAGCGTCTCGGCGCCGCTCGAGGAGGCGCTCTCGGCCGGCGCGGCGCCGTACGAGATCCAGGAGCTGCTGATCGCCGAGCTCGAGCGCCCGCCGCGGCCGACGGTGCTCGTGCTCGAGGACGTGCACTGGGCGGACGAGGCGACGTTCGACACGATCACCGTCGTCGGCCGGAGGATCGCCGCCCTGCCCGCGCTGCTCGTCCTCACCATCCGCAGCGGCGAGGCGCCGCCCGGCCACCCGCTCCACGCGACCCTCGGCGCGATCCGCGCCGACGACTCCGTCGTGCTGGAGCTCGCGCCGCTGTCCGAGCACGCGGTCGCGGCGCTCGCGGGCGACGACGCGGAGCGCGTGTACGCGGCGACCGGCGGCAACCCCTTCTACGTCACCGAGCTCCTGGCGGCGCGGACGGCGGAGGAGCTGCCGCCGACGATCGCGAACGCCGTGGTCGGCCGGGCATCGCGGCTCGACGCGGTGTCTCGGCGCCTGGTGGAGCTCGTCTCGGTGGTGCCGACCCGCGTCCGGACGTCGCTGCTCGACGCCGTGATGCCCGAGTGGTCGGCCGCGGCGGAGGAGCCCGAGCGCCGGGGGCTGCTGGAGGTCGATCCCGCCTCCGTTCGCTTCCGCCACGAGCTCGCACGGAACGCGATCTGTGCCAGCGTCCCCGTCGCCGCGCGTCGCCGCCTGCACGCAGAGATCCTCGGCGCCCTGCTCGTGGCCGACGCCGACCCGGCCGAGATCGTCCACCATGCGGAGGCCTCCGGCTCCGACGACGTGCTCGCGGAGTACGCGCTCGTCGCCGCCCGCCGCGCGGCGGCGCTCGACTCGAACCGCGAGGCGTATTCGCACTACCGGCGCGCGGTGCGGTTCGTCGAGCGGCGACCGCGTCCCGAGCAGGCTGCTCTGCTCGAGGAGCTCGCGACGGCGGCCTACGTGGTGGGGCGCCTCGACGACGCCTTCGCGGCGATCGAGCGCGCGATCGCGATCCACGGCGAGCTCGGCGACGACGAGGCGGTGGGCCGGTGCACGCGCGTGCTCTCGCGGTTCCACTGGTACGCCGGCGACGGGACCGCCGCGCGCGCGAAGGCGGCCGAGGCGATCGCGATCCTCGAGCCGCTCGGCGAGTCGGTCGAGCTCGCCCGCGCCTACAGCGGCCGGTCGCAGCTCGCCATGCTCGCGGAGGACCCCGAGGGGACGTACGCGTGGGGCGCGCGTGCCCTCGAGCTCGCCGAGCGTCTCGGCGACGAGCCGACCCGGGCGCATGCGCTCGTGAACATCGGCAGCGCGAGGACGATGGTCGATCCGTGCGAGTCGGCGACGCTGCTCGAGGCGCACGTGGTCGCCGACGCCGCCGGCGAGCGGCAGGAGGCCACGCGCGCGCTCGGCAACCTCGGCTTCTCGCTGATGTGGTGGACGGAGCCGGCGGGCGCGTTGCGCCACCAGCAGCGCGCGCTCGCCTACGCGCAGGACCACGAGGTGCACAACCTCGGCTCCTACATCGCCGTGATGATCGCCTGGCTCCGGCTGCGGGCGGGGAGATGGGACGAGGCAGAGCGCGTGGTGCGCGGGGAGCTCGAACGCGGGATCACCGTCGTCCAGCTGCTCGCGAAGACCGTGCTGACCGAGCTCGCGGTCCGGCGGGGCGACGGCGACGCGGCCGCGTGGCTGGCGGACGTCGAGGCCCAGGCGGACCGGACCGGCGAGCCGCAGCGGATCGCGCCCGTCGTCGAGCTCTCCGCCGAGTGGGCGCTGACGAGCGGGTCGCCGATGCCCGTGGCGCGGCTCGAGGCGCTTCGGGCCACGCTGCCGCCGTCGGGGCGGTTCGCCGTGCGCATCGCGGCGTGGGCGGCCGTGGCCGGCCTCGAGGCCGAGCTCCACGGGTCCGCGCCGTCGCCCTACGCCGCGATGGTGCGGCGGGACTGGCGTGCGGCGGCCGACGCGTTCGGCGAGGTGGGGTGGACGTACGACCGCGCGCTCGTGCTCTCGTTGCTCACCGACGAGGCGGCGCTCGGAGAGGCGATCGAGATCGCGCGCGGACTCGGCGCCGAGCCGCTCGCGCGCCGCGTGACCCGGCGCATGCGCGAGCTCGGGATTCGCGTCCCGCAGGGTCCGCGGGAGACGACCCGCGCCAACCCCGCCGGCCTGACCGCGCGTCAGCTCGAGGTGCTGGCGCTCGTCGCGGAGGGGCTCACGAACGCGCAGATCGCCGAGCGGCTCGTGGTCTCGCCGCGGACGGCGGAGCACCACGTCGCGGCCGTCCTGACGAAGCTCGGCGCGACGACGCGGCACGAGGCCGCCCGTCGCGCCTCCGAGCTCCGGCTCGTCACGCCCGCGTGACGGCGACGGCCTCCGTATAGGTCGACGGGATCGCAACGGCGTTCCCGCGCAGGCGGTCGAAGCGCTGCGCGAGCGCGACGAGATCGCGCTCCAGGGCGTCCCGCGCCGCGCCCTCGAGTGCGGCGAACGCCTTGAGCGTCGGCCCGTACCACCGGCGGAAGAACGTCACGAAGTGCTCCGCCGAGGCGAACCGGAACGTGAACGTCCGCTCCGTCAGCTCGAGCGACTCGATGCCGTCTCCGAGCAGCCCGCGCAGGTGGTCCTCCGTGCCCCAGAGCATCGGCGCGGGCACGCCCGCGGGCGGCGGCACGTGCGCGGCGATCGTGCGGAACATCTCGCCGACGAAGCCCTCGGGCGTCCAGCTGGCGAGCGCGATCGTGCCTCCGGGCCGGCTCACCCGCAGGAGCTCGGACGCCGCGCGCGCGTGGTCGGGTGCGAACATCGAGCCGAAGACGGACGTGACCGCGTCGAACGAGCCGTTCTCGAACGGCAGCGCCTCCGCGTCGCCCTCCACGAGCTCGACCGACAGCCCCTCGGCCTCCGCGCGGCGCCGCCCCCGCTCGAGCAACGCCGGCACGTAGTCGATGCCCACGACCTCGCAGCCGAGGCGCGCGGCCGCGATCGCGGCGTTGCCGCTGCCGGTCGCGACGTCGAGGACGCGCCACCCGGCCCGGAGGTCGGCCGTGTCGCAGAGCTGTTCGGCGACGAGCACGATCCGAGCCGCGACGGCGTGGAAGTCGCCGCTCGCCCACGTCTGCTGCTGGCGCTGCTTGATCGCGGCGAGATCCGGCGTCGCCGCTGCCGTCGTCTGTGTCATCGAAGTCTCCTCTGTCGGGATGGACGAGAGGACGACGGTACGGCCGGCGCGCCGCCACGTCATCGGCGGGCGCTACCCAACTTCGCGTGCGCCGCTACCTACGGAGCGGCGGGGGCGCGCAGGTTCGCGCGCCCCCCGGCCCGCACGGTCAGCGCAGCGAGACCGCGACCCGCTCGAGGAGATCGAGGGCGTCCTGCAGCCCGTCCTCCATCCCCGACGCGATGTGCGCGTCCCGGTGCTCCTTGCTCGCGTGCTGCACGAGGATCTCCAGCGTCGTGCCCCCGCCGGCCTCCGCGAACGTCGCGGTGTTGACCGCCTCGGCGTCGGGCACGGCCTCGTAGACCTCCGTCGAGACGATCCGCTCGAGCGGGACGATCTCGCGGAACTCGCCGTGGAACGCGACCTCGAACCCGCCCTCCGCGAGCATCGCGTACCGCCACGCGCCGCCGACCCGCAGGTCGATCTCGGCCACCGTCATCTCGCCGCGGTCCGCCGTCCACCAGCGCCGGACGAGCTCGGGGGTCGTCCACGCCTTCCACACCAGCTCCCTGGGCGCGTCGAACTCGCGCCTGATGAGGATCTGCTCGTCGGTGGGGAGCGTCACCGTGGCCGTGCCGCTACGCGTTGCCGCCATCTCCTGCCTCCTTCTGCTTGAGGTCGTCGAGCACGTCGTCCAGGCGCTCGAACCGCTCCTCCCACGAGCGCTCGTACGCCTTGACCCAGTCGTGAACCGGCTTCAGCGCGCGGCCGTTCAGCCGGTACAGCCGCCGCCGACCCTCCTCGCGGACGTCGACCGCTCCGACCTCCCGGAGCACCCGGAGGTGCTTCGAGACCTGCGGCTGGGCGATCCCCAGGGCGCGCACGAGGTCGTTCACGGGGCACTCCCCGTCGACCAGCACGTCGAGGATCTGGCGCCGCCGGGGCTCTGCGATCGCGTTGAACGCGTCGGAGGTCGTCGCCGCGCGTGCCATGGGCGGTGATCTTACATACCCATATTGGAATATGTCAAGGCGCGGCCGCTCCCGCGCCTCGGAGGCGGGACGGCACACGCCTAGGCGGGCACCTGGTCGAACGCCGCCCGCACGGCCGCGAGCTCCTCGTCGGTGCGCGCCTCGTGCAGCCCGCGGAGGAAGGCGCCGTACCCGCGGCTCGGGGTGTGGAGGTCGAGGAACCGGACGGGATCGCTCCCCCCGAACGCGAACGTGTGCGGCACGCCGGGCGGCACCTGCACCCAGGAACCCGCCTCCGCACGGAGCGCGCGGCCGCCCGCCGTGAACGTCAGCTCCCCCTGGAGGACGTAGAACGACTCGACGTGTCGCCGGTGGACGTGCGCGGGCGGCGACGGCCCGTCCGGGTCGCTCCAGACCTCCGAGATCCCGATCGACTCCACGTCCGCGAGGAGCGCCACGCGGAGACCCGGCCGGTCGGAGACGAGCTCCTTCGCGCCGACGACGGCGTCGGAGGCGGCGCGGCCGCCGTCCGGCGGCGGCGGATGCTGGTCGTACGAGAAGTCGCGACCGTCGCGGAGCGCGCGCAGGAAGTCGGCGAACCGCCTGCCGGGCGCATGGAGGTTGAGGTACCGCATGTCCGCGTCGCCGTCGTTCCGGAAGCCGTGGACGACGAGCGGCGGCACGCGCGCAAGCGTGCCCGCGGGCACGACGACCGGCTCGTCCGCGACGCCGAGCCTGACCGTCAGCTCGCCCTCGAGCACGTAGAAGAGATCGGTGTGCTCGCGGTGGACGTGGAGGTCGGCGCCGACACGACGGGGGCCGAAGCGCGACCACGTCGCGTGCAGCGTGTCGTCGTCCGAGAGGATCTCGACGCGCCGCCCGGCGGCGTCGCCGACGATCTCGCCGCCGGCGGGGAGTACGAGGGTCGCGTCCCGCACGCCGACGAGTATGGAGCCCGCGCTCGGGCCCCGCCCGCGGATCGACGGCCTGGCGCTCCCGCGAGCCGTTGCGTAGGTTGAGCGCGGCCGACCGAGATGACGACCGAACGCGATCACCATCCCACCCCCTCGGAGGTCGCCGCAGGGGTCTGGCGCTGGACCGCGCCGCACCCCGAGTGGCGCAACGACAGCGTCCCGTGGACGCAGGAGGTGGCGAGCTACGCGCTGGCGTCGGACGAGCGGCTCGTCCTCG
>JBLNEO010000030.1:0-2897 GCA_050262775.1 Pseudomonadota bacterium
TTCTTCTACCTCGTCGGCGGCGATCCCGGGATCGTCCCCTCGCTCCTGGCCGGCTCGCCGCTGTGGGCGGCGATCGTCGATGCGTGGCGCGACGGCGCGGCCCTCGCCGGTTCCTCCGCCGGCGCGATGGCGCTGGGGGAGTGGACGCTCGTGCGGCACCGCATGCCGGGCGACGACCGGCGCCGATACGCGCCGGCGCTCGCGCTCGTCCCGAACGTCGCCGTCCTGCCGCACTTCGACACGTTCGGGCACCGCTGGATCGACTCGGCGCTCGCGGCGGCGCCGCGCGACGACGTCGTGCTCCTCGGCCCCGACGAGCGGACGGCGGCCGTATGGCGTGACGGGGCGTGGACGGCGCTCGGCGACGGCGGCGTCAGGGTCGTCACCCCCGGGGGGCGCCGCGCCTTCGCTGCCGGTGCGGCGATCGAGGGCGTGCCGGGGCCGGCGACCGCGGCCTGATCGCCCGCGTTGCTCCTGCTCGGAAGGGGGCCGCTCGGCCCGGCCGCGCGACGGCCCGAGGGGACCATGGCGCCGACCGATGAGGAGGGCTTCCCCATGGGGTGACCCGGTCGGGCCTCACGGCCCGAGCGGCTCGGCGTCGGCGGTCAGCTCCTCGGCATCCCTGCGATTCTCCCGCGCCTCGTTGAAAGCGGCCGCCGCGACGAACAGGGCCGCGGCGGGGTCGGCCCACGACCAGCCGAGCGTCGCGTTCAGCGCGAGCCCGGTCAGCGTCTGGGTCGAGAGGACTCCGTCGAGGAACGTGAGCGAGGCCTCGGACCGCAGCGGCGCCGAGCCGAGCTTCGCCGCGGTCCGGCGCTTCGCGAACGCGAGCGCGAACATCACGACGGTCGTCGCGGCGAGGTAGGCGATCCCGAGCGGCGACTCGCCGGCGCGCCGCTGCAGCATCAGGTCGCGGATCGCGGCGACCGCGAGGATCAGGGCGAGGGCGAGGAAGGCGATCGCGACGAGCCGGAGCGCAAGGCGCGTTCGCTCGGGTCGGTCCACCGCGTGGCCGGGCCGGACGTGCCAGACGACGACGGACGAGGCGAACACCTCGATGATCGAGTCGGTGCCGAAGCCGATCAGGGCGAGGGAGCCCGCCATGAGGCCCAGTGTGATCGTGAAGACGGCCTCGCCGAGGTTCCACCCGATCGTCGCGTACTCGAGTCGGAGTGCCCGGCGCTGGAGCGAGGCCCGCGGGGAGACGCTCGTCGACACGTGCCATCCTCTCGCGCCCCGGCCGTCGGCGACGTCAGGTCCGGGTGAGCGCGGCCGCGCGCGCCTCGATGACGCGCTCCATTGCCTCGATCGTCTCGCGTGGCAGGCGCTCCGGCTCGTGGTGCTCGAGGAGATCGCGGACGCGGTCGGCCGTCCGCTCGCGAAGCGTCTTCGCGCCGGCGGCGGCCCAGTCGTCGCGAGCGTGCCAGCTGAGGAGCTTGGGCATCCACAGCGAGCGGAAGTTCGCCAGCGTGTGCGGCTCGCCGAGGTACGTCCCGCCGATGCCGACCGAGCGGATCACGTCGATCGCCAGGGAGGCATCGTCGATATCCACGGGCTCGAGGGCGCCGCGCAGCATCCCGACGACCTCGTCGGCCATCGTGGCGACCTCCGGCGAGTATTGGAGGCCACCCTCGATGTTGCCGGCGTCGAACACGAGGTCCACGCCGCCGAGCATCGCGCCGAACCCGTAGTACGTGAGATCGACGGCGGCCTGCTCGTCGGGCAGCTTCGAGTCGCCGCCGGCGCTCACGCCGACGAGCGGCAGGCGCCACCGGCGAGCGAGTTCGCACATCGCGATCATGAATCGGAGGCTCGTCGGCCCGCCGTTCGTCACGTTGCCCTTCCACATCTCCATCCCGAACGGCACCGTCCCGGTGATGAACGGGGTGCCGGGTCGCTTCAGCTGCGACAGGACGAGGCCGGCAAGCGTCTCGGCGGCCGCGATCGCGATCGCGCCGGCGAGCGTGACCGGCGCCGTCGCGCCCATGACCGGCGCGGCCTGGCAGCACACCGGGATGCCGCGATCGGCCGAGAGGAGCAGCTTGTCGAGCGTCTCGGGATTGAAGAGCAGCGGCGAGACCGAGTTCAGGTACGGCATCACGAACGGCCGTTCGCGGTGCGCGTCGCGGCCGCCGGCGACGATCTCGGCCATCTCGAGGACGTCCTCGAGCGAGCGCCCGTCGGCGATCAGCACCATGAGCGGCTTCGTCGTGTTCGAGACCATCGCGACGAACTCGTGCTGGTTCGCGAGCTCCACACGCATCTCGTCGGACGGGCGGACCACGCCGGGCGTCGTCATGAAGTCGAGGTTCGCGAGCGCGTCGGTGAGCCTCGTTGCCGCGGCGACGTCGTCCAGCCTGAAGTCGCGCGGTTCGCCCGCGCCAGGCTCGAGGTACTCGAGCGCCGTGACCCCGGACCCGAAGTAGACGTTCCCCTCGCCGAGGCGCAGGCGCTCGTCCCCGTCCCGCCCGTACACGGTGAACGTCGACGGCGCCGATGCCAGTGCGTCCTCGACGAGCCGGTCCGGGATCCTCACGACGTCGCCCTCGCCGGCGCTCGCCCCGGCGTCGAGCAGGAGCGCCCGGGCCTCCCCGGTCGTCGCGCGGATGCCGGGGTCCGACAGGACCTCGAGCGCGGCGACGTGGAGCGCGTCGAGCTGGGCGTCGTCGAGCAAGCGGAAGGTCGGTCGCATCGCGCCCCGAATCGTCGGCGGCACGCTGCGGGACGCGGACGGGCCGGTCGGCCGTCATCGCGCGGGACCTAGGGCCGTGCGCTTCACCCGGCGGTTACGAGGAGGGGGGGCGAGACGTCGAGCGCCGCCGGCGCCCGTCGCGCGAGGCCGAGGCGGACGGCGAGCCAGAAGGCGGCCTCGACCGCCGGTCCCACCAGGAGCGCCG
>JBLNEO010000031.1:0-2671 GCA_050262775.1 Pseudomonadota bacterium
GCCCGGACGACTACCTCTTCGAGGGGTTCGAGCTCGAGGACTGCCTCGAGGCGGCGAACGCCGCGCTCGAGGACGACGTGCGGGTGCTCGAGGAGGACGGGATGCTCGACGAGCGCGTGCCCCCGTTCAAGCGGGACGAGCTCCTGAAGCCGCTCGAGGCCTGGTTCTTCGGGCACCGCTGAGCCCGCCGGTTCCCCGCGTCAGCGGCGCTGCGGCGCGGGCCACTCCAGGTCGCGGTTCGGGATCGGGTCGCCGTGCGGGTCGTGCGTCGGGAACCCGAGCGCCTCGTCGATCCGCGCCTCGAGCTCCTCCGAGAGATGGTGCTCGAGTCGGTCGGCCTCGTCGTGGACGTCGTCCACGTGCACCCCGAGCGTCTGCGCGAGGTAGAGCTCGAGCAGCCGGTGGTGGCGGATCACCTCGACGGCGACCTGCTCGCCCGCGGGCGTGAGGCGGACGCCCTTGTAGGGCTGGTGGTCGAGCAGGCCGAGCGCCGCGAGCTTCTTCAGCATCGCGCTCGCCGACGGTGCCGACACCCCCACGGCCCGCGCGAGCCCCGTCACCGTGACGCGGTCTCCCGACGCGCCCAGCTTGTAGACCTCCTTGAGGTAGTCCTGGATGGCCTCGCTCAGCGGGGGCTTCGCCACGCGGCCAGCATAGAGCCGCTGCTAGCGTCCGGCGCATGCGCATCCGGCTCGGCCACAGCCCGGATCCCGACGACGCCTTCATGTTCTGGGGCCTCGCGGCAGGTCGCGTCCCGACGCGCGGATTCGAGATCGAGCAGGTGACGGAGGACATCCAGACGCTCAACCTCTGGGCGCTCGAGGGGCGGCTCGAGGTCACCGCGCTGTCGCTCCACGCGTACCCGTTCGTCCAGGACCGCTACGCGCTGCTGCCGCACGGCGCGAGCATGGGTGACGGCTACGGGCCGATCGTCGTCGCCGAGCGGCCGCTCGGGTTCGAGGAGCTGCGCGAGACGGAGATCCTCGTGCCGGGCACCCGGACGACGGCGTTCCTCGTCCTGCGGATGGCGATCGGCGACTTCCCCTACCGCGAGCTCCCGTTCGACCAGATCGCGGACGAGGTCGCCGAGGGTCGAGCGGGGGCGGGCCTGCTGATCCACGAGGGCCAGCTCACCTACGGATCGCTCGGCCTCGCGAAGTGCCTCGATCTCGGCGAATGGTGGCTGCTCGAGACGGGCCTGCCGCTGCCGCTCGGCGTCAACGCCGTCCGGCGCGACGTCGACCGGCTCCCCGAGCTCTCGCAGGTGCTCAAGGAGTCGATCGAGCTCGGGCTCGCCCACCGCGAGGAGGCGATGCGCTACGCGCTCGGGTTCGGGCGCGGCCTCGACGACGCGCTGGCCGACCGCTTCGTGGCGATGTACGTCAACGAGCTGACGTGCGACTACGGCGACGAGGGCCGGCAGGCGGTGGAGGAGCTGCTCCGCCGCGGCGAGGCGCTCGGCGCGTTCCCCGAGCCCGTCCGCGTCGACTTCACGCCGTAGCGCGGTGCCGCGGGCGGTCGTGATCGCGGCGGTCCGCACGCCGGTGGGGCGCTACGGCGGCGCGCTCTCGGGCGTCCGCCCCGACGACCTCGCCGCGACCGCGATCGCCGCCGCCGTGCAGCGCTCGGGCGTCGACCCGTCCGCGATCGAGGACGTCTACCTCGGGTGCGCGAACCAGGCCGGCGAGGACAACCGCAACGTCGCGCGGATGGCCGCGCTGCTCGCGGGGCTGCCGGACTCCGTCGCCGGCGTGACGCTCAACCGCCTCTGCGCGTCCGGCCTCTCGGCCGTCGTCGGTGCCGCGCACGCCATCGCCGCGGGTGACGGCGACCTCTTCGTCGCGGGCGGCGTCGAGTCGATGAGCCGGGCGCCGCTCGTGCTGGGGAAGCCCGAAGCGGCGTTCGCGCGCGGCGACCGGACGGTGTACGACACGACGCTCGGCTGGCGCTTCCCGAACCCGCGCCTCGAGGCGATGTTCCCGCTCGAGTCGATGGGCGAGACCGGCGAGAACGTCGCGGAGCGATGGGCCGTCTCGCGCGAGGACCAGGACGCGTTCGCGCTGCGCTCGCAGGAGCGGTGGGCGGCCGCGAGCGAGGCGGGCCGGTTCGACGACGAGCTCGTGCCCGTCGGCGAGGTCGTCCGCGACGAGCACCCACGGCCCGACACGACCGCGGAGCGCCTCGCGACACTCGCGCCTGCGTTCCGCGCCGGGGGGACGGTCACCGCAGGCAACGCGTCGGGCCTCAACGACGGCGCGGCAGCGCTCGTGCTCGCGAGCGAGGAGCGGGCGCGGTCGCTCGGTGCCGAGCCGCTCGGGACGTTCGTCGCGAGTGCGGTCGCCGGCGTCGATCCCCGCGTGATGGGGATCGGCCCGATCCCGGCCGTCCGCAAGCTCCTCTCACGCACGGGCGTCGAGGTCTCGGAGCTCGACCTCGTCGAGCTGAACGAGGCGTTCGCCTCGCAGTCCCTCGCCGTCGTCCGCGAGCTCGGGCTCGACGAGGAGCGGGTCAACCCGAACGGCGGCGCGATCGCGATCGGCCACCCGCTCGGGATGAGCGGGGCGCGCCTCGTCGTCTCGCTGCTCCACGAGCTCCGCCGCCGCGGCGGTCGGTACGGGATCGCGACCATGTGCGTCGGCGTCGGCCAGGGGCAGGCTGCGCTGTTCGAGCG
>JBLNEO010000032.1:0-38917 GCA_050262775.1 Pseudomonadota bacterium
GGCGGTCGTGCCGACCCCGTGCTCGCGCAGCGAGGCGGCGATGCGGTCGCGCTCGGGCGAGCGGCAGACGATGAGGTGGTAGACGTGGCCGGGCTCGGCCGCCGGCGTCTCGACCAGGTCGCCGAGCAGCTCGCGGTACCGGTCGGCGGCCTCGCGGCGCGCGCGGTTCCAGCCGTCGAGCGCGGGCAGGAAGATCCGCAGCGCCGCGGCGTGGATCTCGTCGAGGCGCGAGTTGTAGCCCACGTACTCGAAGTCGACCTTTGCGCGCGAGCCGTGGAAGCGCAGCATCCGGACGCGCGCCGCGAGCTCGGGGTCGACGCATGCGACGAGGCCGCCGTCGCCGAGCGCGAAGAGGTTCTTCGTCGGGAAGAAGCTGAAGGTCGAGGCGACGCCGGTGGTCGCGGTCCCAGCGGCGCCGAACGCCTGCGCGGCGTCCTCGATCAGCGGCAGCCCGAGCGCGGCGAGGTCGCGGAGCGGCGCCGGACGGCCGAAGAGGTGCACGGGCATGATCGCGCGCGTCCGGTCGGTGATCCGCGCCGCGGCGTCCTCGGGATCGAGGTTGAGCGTCTGCGGATCGACGTCCGCGAACACGGGGGTCGCGCCGCGCCGGGCGATCGCCTCGGCCGTCGCGTAGAAGGTGAACGCCGGGCAGATCACCTCGTCGCCGGGCCCGATCCCCAGCGCGTCGAGGACGAGCACGAGGGCGTCGGTGCCGTTCGCGACGCCGACCGTCTCCGGCACCCCGAGGTACCGCGCCGCCTCCTCCTCGAACGCCTTCACGTTCGGGCCGAGGATGAAGGTCCCGGACGCCAGCACCTCCGCGAAGGCCGCCTCGAGACGCGGGATCAGCGGCGCGTACTGCGCCTTGACGTCAACGAGCGGAATCGGCGGCTGCACGACGGGCCAGTCTAGAGGAGCGCCAGCGGTATCCGAGGTAGACGGCGCCCAGGACGACGAGCCCCAGCACCGTGTAGTCGACGTAGTGGAACGCGTCGTGGAAGCGCTCCCAGTTCGCGCCGAGCGCCCAGCCGACGCCGGCCAGACCGAAGCACCACACGGCCGATCCCGGGATCGTCAGCAGCGTGTAGCGGCGCAGCGGCATCTCGAGGATCCCGGCCGGGATCGCGACGAAGGACCGGAGCACGGGCGTGACCCTGCCGAAGGCCACGAACCAGTCGCCCCAGCGCTCGAACGAGCGCTCGGCGCGCTCGAGCTTCTCCGGGCCGAGGTGGAGCCAGCGCCCGTACCGCTCGACGAACGCGCGCCCCCCGTAGTAGCCGATCGCCCACCCCACGATCGAGCCGAGGACGTACCCGATCGTCCCGGCGAGGCCGATCGCGAGCCAGGACCAGAACCCCGAGGGGAGGTCCCCGCCGAAGAGCGTCACGCTCGCGGCGAACGAACCGGAGGCGATCGCGCCGCCGAACACCATCACCGCCTCGGAGGCGGCCGGGAAGATCGCGTCGACGAACATCAGCAGGAAGACGGCGTAGAGGCCGTAGTCGCCGACGGCGGACGTGATCGTGTCGGTGACCTGGGCGGTGATCGAGGCGACCGGCACGCCCGGGAGCGTACTCAGGAGCGCTTCCTCTTCGGCGGCGGTGCCACGCGCCGGAGCGTGACGGGCGCGTCGAGCTCGGCGGCGCCGACCCCGCTGACCGCGCGGATGCGCACGACGTAGCGCGCGGAGGGGACGTAGCGCCGGCCCACGCGCCCGTTCCAGGTGAGCGTCTGCGCGCCCGCGCCGCGCGGCACCGCGCGCGTGATGGTGGCGACGACGGCGCCCGTCCGCGAACGGAGCGTCGCCGTCACGCGCGCGGGGCGCGTCAGCGAGAACGACGCGCGCAGCCTGCCGCCGTTGCCGATCCGGACGAACGCCGGCGAGACGGCAAGCGCGCCGAGCGTGCGGTCGAGCGAGAAGAAGCGGTCGGCCGTGGTCGACTGTCCGGTGTCGTCGGTCGCCGCCGCCGACAGGCGCCACTGGCCCTCCGCGGCGGGCGCGCCGTCGGCGGTGGTGCCGTCCCACGAGAAGCGGTACACGCCGGGGCCCTTCGCCCCCTGGTCGAGGACGCGCGCCACCTTGTCGGGGCCGATGAGGCTCACCGTGACGGTCGAGCTCCGGACGAGCGCGTACGAGAGCGCCTCGACGTCGTGCGCGCCGTCGCCGTTCGGCGAGAGCACCGGCTCGCTGGGCGGCGCGACCGTGACGCCGGTGTAGAGGACGAACAGCCCCTCCGCGACCGGACGCTCGCCGCCGGGATCCGACGGGCGGTTCAGGAGCGTCCCGTCGAAGGCCATCGTCGAGGAGCCCCCGGCGTCGAGCCCGGTCGCGGTGACGGCGCCGAGGCGGGCGAGGGTCTGTGCGAGCTCGAAGTTCGTCATCCCGACGGAGTAGCCCGGCTGCCGCCCGTCGACGACGACGAACAGGATCCGCCCGTCGGGGAGCTGCCCCACGCCGGTGCGCGGGTTGCGCGCGAGCTGGTCGGTGCTGAACGCCTCGTTGGCGCGGAAGATCGGCTTCCCGTCGCGGACCAGCGCCGGCCCGCCGCCGATCGCGTCCGTCAGCCCGGTCGTGTCCGGGTTGAGCAGCAGGCGGATCGTCACCGTCGTTCCGACCGGCCCCTCCTCGACCAGGCGCTGCGCCGCCGTCCCGCGCGCGACGAGCACCGCGCCGCCGGACGGGATCGGCGTGTTGCCGCCCTGTGCGAGCTGGACCACCGGGCCGGTGAGGTCGACGTTCGGCGTCGTCGGGGGCAGCGGCGAGAGCACCGCCTCGACCGACCCGGGCTGCACCGGCGTCGCCGGCCCCCACGCGGGCGTGAACAGCGAGATCCCGTTCGGCGACGGCGACTCGTTGAGGTCGAGCGGGCGGCGCTGTCCCGTGCCGCGCCACGTCCCGAACATGCGGATGCGCGCGACCCGCAGCGATCCGTCGGCCGCGATGCCGAGCGACGAGCGGTCGGGGAGCGGCGGATGCTGCAGCACGCCCGCCTGCATCAGCATCCCGCTCGGGCGGCCGTCGGCCCACGTGAAGAGGTCGCCGTTCACCCCGGCCGACGTCGCGTCCCTGATCCCGCGCTGCATCGAGGTGACGCGGTCGCGTCCGACGATCGCGCCGTTCGAGAGGACGGGCTTGAGGCTGTACGCGCCGCCGGGCCTCGGCGCCGTGAGGACGTGCACGGCCACCGGCCCGTGCGAGGTGAACTGGACCTGCCGCTCGTAGGTCACCCCGGGCATGAGCAGCACGCGCGACTGCGCCTGCGCGGGCGCGGCTGCGACGGCAGCGACGGCGGCGAGCACCGCGCAGATGACGAGCTTCCTCAGCACCGGCGCCGCCGAAGGTAGCGAAGGCACCGGCAGGTGCCGCGACGATTTACAGGATCCGAACGGACCCTCCAGCGGCTAGGTTGAGGGCGTGACGACGGCGGCGGCCGAGACCCGGACGGCCCTCGTGGAGGGACTGATGGCGCGGTTCGCGCACATCCCGCGCGAGGCCGTGCTCAAGGAGGACCTCCTGCGGACGGGGATCGCCTTCGACGAGTCGGCCCTGACCGACAACCTCGAGGGCGAGGTGAAGCCGAAGTCGTACTTCATCTTCTCGTTCGACCAGAAGCCGCTCGCGCAGCTCGGCGAGGCCGCGAGGCGCCGCCCCCCGGAGGAGATCGCCCTCACCGGTGGGCCGTACGAGCTGCGCCGGACGATCGTCTCCGTGCGCGTCAACCCCGACTCGCCGTACCGGATCGCCCGCGATGCGGACGGCGCCCTGCGCCTGTCGCTCGAGGGTCGCGAGGTCGCCGACGTCGGCCTGCCGCCGATGCCCGAGTACTACCGCCACACGCTCGCGAACGGCAAGACGGTGATGGAGACCGCGCCGACGATCCAGTGGGGCTACCTCGTCTACCTCACGGTCCTCCGCCTCTGCCAGTACTTCGGCGCCAAGGAGGAGTGCGGCTTCTGCGACATCAACCACAACTGGCGCCAGCACAAGCGCGAGGGCCGGCCGTACACCGGCGTGAAGCCCGTGGAGGACGTGCTGGAGGCGCTCGCGCTGATCGACCGGTACGACACGGCGAAGGCGTCGCAGGCGTACACCCTCACCGGCGGCTCGGTCACCTCGACCGTCGACGGGCTCGCCGAGGCGGACTTCTACGGGCGCTACGCCCAGGCGATCGAGGAGCGCTTCCCCGGGCGCTGGATCGGCAAGGTCGTCGCGCAGGCGCTGCCGAGGGCCGAAGTCCAGCGCTACAAGGACTACGGGATCACGATCTACCACCCCAACTACGAGGTGTGGGACAAGCGCCTCTTCTCGATCATCTCCCCGGGGAAGGAGCGCTACGTCGGCCGCGAGGAGTGGCACCGCCGGATCTTCGACGCCGCCGAGGTGTTCGGCGCGCGGTACGTGATCCCGAACTTCGTCGCCGGCGTGGAGCTGGCGAGGCCGTTCGGGTTCGCGACCGTCGACGAGGCGATCGCGTCGACGACGGAGGGGCTCGACCACTTCATGTCGCGCGGGATCACGCCGCGCTTCACGACCTGGTGCCCGGAGCCGACGACCCCGCTCGGGCGCGACAACCCCGACGGCGCGCCGCTCGAGTACCACATCCGCCTGCTCGACGCCTACCGCGACGCGCTCGGGCGCCACGGGCTGAAGCCGCCCCCCGGCTACGGCGTCGCGGGCGCGGGCAACGCCGTCTTCTCCGTCTCGTCCTTCATGGACACGCTCGAGCCCGACGAGGTGCCGGTCGAGGAGGCCGTGCCGGCGTGAGCGCGCCGGCCCGCATCTCGGTCGACGAGGCGCGCGCGCTGTGGCACCGCGCGTCCGACGAGGAGCTGAAGGCGCTCGCGCAGGCGGCCCGCGCCCGCTACCACGACCCCGGCCGCGCGACCTACATGGTGATGCGGATCGTCAACTACACGAACGTCTGCGTCGCCCAGTGCGACTACTGCGCCTTCTACGTGCTCCCGAACCAGGCCGGCGGCTACGTGCTCTCGCGGGAGGACGTGTTCGCGAAGATCGACGAGCTGCTCGAGGTCGGCGGCGACCTCGTCGGCTTCAACGGCGGGTTCAACCCCCGGCTCCCGCTCGACTACTACTGCGACCTCTTCGCGGCCGTGCGCGAGCGCTACGGCGACCGCATCGAGTTCTACGCGCTCACGATCGCGGAGTTCGTCTACCTCGCCGACCGCGCGAAGCTCTCGTACGCCGAGGCGGCGGCGCGGCTGCGGGACGCCGGCGTCCACTGGGTGACCGGCGGCGGCAGCGAGATCCTCACCGAGGACTTCCGCGCGCGGCACGCCAAGTTCAAGTACACGGTGCGCGACTACTTCGAGGCGCAGCGGGCGATCGTCGAGAGCGGGATGCGGACGACCGCGACGATGGTGATCGGGTTCGACGAGACCCTCGAGGAGCGCCTCGAGCACCTGCAGCGGACGCGCGACTTCCAGGACGGCTGCCTGCGCGACGGCTACGGCGGGCTCTTCTCCTTCCTCTGCTGGACGTACAAGCCGTACGGCACGGCGTTCGGCGGACGCGAGATCGCGCCGCAGGAGTACCGGCGCTGGATCGCGCTGTCGCGGATCTTCCTCGACAACGTGAAGCACGTCCGGACGTCCGTCCTCACGCAGAACGAGGAGGCGTTCCGCGCGCTCGAGTACGGCGCGGACGACTTCGACCTGCCGATCGAGGACGAGGTGACCCAGAAGGCGGGTGCGCACATCGAGCTCGACCTCGACGCGCTGCTCGCGGTGCCGCGCCGGCTCGGCTACGAGGTCGAGTACCGGCGGGCCGAGCGTCCCGCGCTGGCGGCCGGCTAGCCGCTCAGACCGCGGTGCGGGCGCCGGTGACGAAGCGGAACTCGGGCACGTGCTCGAGCTCGCCCACGTCCCGCGCCATCTCGAGGAACGTGTAGAGGCCGGCGCGCTCGCGCGGCCCGAACGAGTAGCGGAGCTTCTCGAAGTAGCGCGCGAGGAAGCCCGGCGGGTACCCGTAACGGTCGCTCGCCTCGTACGCGAGCAGCTCGGGCTCCGCCCGCGCGCGACGGACCGACTCGACGAGCGCGGCCTCGAGCTCCGCGAGGCCGGCCGCGACCGGCTCGGGCGCGGCCCACACGGCGAACACCATCGGGAGCCCCGTCCGCTCGAGCCAGAGGCGGCCGAGGTCCCAGTGCGGGGTCGGATCCTCGAACGCCGACTTCAGCGCCGCATCGCCGATCAGGAGCGTCGCCTCGGCCTCCTCGCCGAGCGGCACGTGGTCGGCGTCCGGCAGGAGCACCTTCGTGAGCACGACGGAGGTGGCCGACTCGGGCGTCACCGCGACCGTCCGGACGCGTTGCAGCGGCACGCGCGTCACGAGCTGGATCGAGTCGACCGCGCCCTCGGACGAGACGCACAGCCGCGGCAGCAGCCGCAGGCGCTCGGCGTTGCGCGCGTACTCGATCGACGAGATCGGCGCGACGTCGATCTCCCCGTCGAGCAGACGGCGGTTGAGCTCGGTCGGGACGCCCTGCACCTCGTCCACGTCGGCGTCGAGCCGGTGGAAGACCGGCGCCATGTTCACGTAGGAGATGCGGCCCAGGCGGATCACGCGCTCACCCGCAGGGAGAAGCTGACGAGGTTCCCGTCGGTGTCGATGAAGGACTCGGCGCCGGACCTGCCGTCGTGGTGGAGGACGTCGAACCCGAGCCGGTCGCGGCAGAAGGCGGCGTCGCCGACCGGCAGCGCCGGGATCGTCTGGAGCAGCGTCACGTCTAGGTCTCCCGGTCGACGACGAGATGCGTCAGCGCCTCGAGCTCGTCCGCCCGCGGCGCCCCGTCCAGGAGGTCTCTGGCCCGCCGAGCGTAGTCGAGCGCGACCTCGCGCGAGCGCTCGAGCGCGTCGGTCGCGCCCACGCGCAGCAGCGCGCCGTCGAGCGGGCCGCCGGCGAGCGCGACCCGGACGACCTCGTCCTGGCGCGCCGCGAGGATCAGCGGCAGGGTCGGCGTCCCGTCGCGGAGGTCGGTGCCGGGGATCTTCCCCGTCTCGGTCGTCAGGCCCGAGCAGTCGAGGATGTCGTCGGCCACCTGGAACGCGATCCCGAGCGCGAGCCCGAACGCGCCGAGGCGCGCGTCGCGCGAGCCGAGCAGGCACGCCGCCTCGAAGAGCCTCCCCGTCTTCAGCGCGCAACGCTCCAGGTACGCCTCGACGGCCGTGTCGGGCCGGTGCAGCTGCGCCCGCTGCAGCGCCTCGCCGCGCGCGAGGTCGACCGCCGCGTCGGCGAGGAGGCGGACGCCGTCGCGGTCGCGCGTCGCCGCCAGCTCGGCGAACGCCCGCGCGAAGAGGAAGTCGCCGCCGGCGAGCGCCGCGCCGGCACCGTAGGCGGCCCACGCCGAGGCGCGCCCCCGGCGGAGCTCGGCGGCGTCGAGGACGTCGTCGTGGACGAGCGTGGCCATGTGCAGCAGCTCGACCGCGAGGGCCGGCGCGAACGGCGGCGGCGCGGCGGCGGGAGCCGAGAGGAAGCAGAGCACGGGACGGAGCCGCTTGCCGCCGGAGGCGAGTGCCTCGCGCGCGATCGTGGTCACGATCCCGTCCCCCCGGGACGACACCTCCTCGAGCCGCTCCTCGAGCTCGTCGAGGAACGCCGTCAGGCCGGGCGACTCCTTGAGGACGGCGAGGCTGCTCACGACGCGACGTGGAGGGCGACGATCCCGCCGGCGAAGAGACGGTGGCGGACGTCCTCGAAGCCGGCGCGCCGCATCGCGTCGCCGAGCTCCTCCGGCCCCGGGAATCGCCGGACGCTCGCCGGCAGGTACGTGTACGCCTCCCCGCCCGGGAGGACGCGGCCGAGGAGCGGGACGACGCGGTCGAACCAGACGGTGTAGAAGGGCCGCAGGACGCCGGTCGGCCGCGTGATCTCGAGCACGCCGAGCCGGCCGCCGGGACGCACGACCCGGCGAAGCTCGCCCAGGCCCGCCTCGAGGTCGGCGACGTTGCGGATGCCGAAGCCGATCGTCGCGGCGTCGTACGCTGCGTCGTCGAACGGGAGCGCCAGCAGGTCACCCTCCACCCATTCGAGCTGCGGGGCCTTCCGCCGGGCACGCGCCAGCATCTCCGCCGAGAAGTCGAGCCCGGTCACCCGCGCGCCGGCCTTGGCGGCCTCGATCGCGAGGTCGCCGGTCCCGCACGCGGCGTCGAGGACGCGGTCGCCCGGCGAGACGACCTCGCGCACCGTCTCGCGCCGCCAGCGGCGGTCGAGCCCCACGGTCATCACGCGGTTCATCGCGTCGTAGACGGGCGCGATCCGGTCGAACATCGAGCGCACGCCGTCGGGGGCGAGCGTTCCGCTGCGGTGGCTCACTGGCCCCACCGCCTCGCCGCACGGTTCTCGACCCCGATCTGGTCGAGGATGCGCGCGACGACGAAGTCGACGAGGTCGTCGATCGACTCGGGCCCGTGGTAGAAGCCGGGCGCCGCGAACAGGATCGTCGCGCCGGCGTTGCGCAGCCGCAGCATGTTCTCGAGGTGGATCGCCGACAGCGGCGTCTCGCGCGGGACGAGCACGAGCTTCCGCTCCTCCTTCAGCGCCACGGACGCCGCGCGGTGGATGAGGTTCGCCATCGCCCCCGCCGCGACCGAGGCGAGCGTCCCCATCGAGCACGGGCAGACCACGTAGGCGTCGACGCGCGCCGATCCGCTCGCATAGGGCGCCTTCCAGTCGACGGGGTCGTAGACGGTCACGTCGCCGCGGAGCGGCTCCACGAGTCGCGCGAGCACCTCGTCGCGCGGGAGCGACGCGTCGCCCCAGAGTTCCGTCGCGAGCACCTCGATGCCCGCGTTCGACGCCGCGACGCCGACCGTGCAGTCGGCGGCGACGAGGCCGTCGAGCAGCCGCGCGGCGTAGGGAGCGCCCGAGGCGCCCGTGATTCCCAGGAAGACGTGCACTGCCTGCCGCGGAGCCTATCCGCGCGCCCGCGGGCTACGGGTTCTTGGAGGCGTCCAGGAACGTCGCGATCGCGTCGAGGTTCTCCTGGCCGAGCGACCCGTAGACGGGCATCACGTTGTTCCCGAAGTCGCGCGGGTTCGCGACGTAGCGGTGGAAATAGTCCTTGCCCTGTCCCTGCGCGCCGATCTGGGTCAAGTCGGGCGCGCCGAGGTTCGGCGAGCCGACGCCGCGGTACTGGTGGCAGTTGAGGCAACCCGACTCGGCGACGAGCTCCGCGCCCTTCCGGGCCTCGGGCGGGAGGTTGCCTTCGGTCAGCCACTGCTGCACGACGTCGCCGCCCGTCGCGATCCCCTCCTCGGCGGTCGCCCCCTTGTACGTGAGCACCCCCATCGAGATGACCACGAGCACGCCCGCGACGAGCGCGACCGGCCGCCGGATGATCCGCCGCTCGCGACGCACGTCGAGGAACGGCAGGGCGAGCAGCAGGATCAGGCACAGCGTGGGGATCCCGACCGTGCCGAGCACGACCGACTCCGGCCACTTGAAGATCCGCAGCAGGTAGAAGAGGAAGAAGAAGAACCAGTCGGGACGCGGGATGAAGCTGGTCGTCCCGGGGTCCGCCTCGGCGGTGTAGCGCGGCCCGAGCACGCCGACGTCCTCCGGCTTCTCGCCCGAGTCGAAGTACCAGATGCACGCGAGCGCGATCGTGATCACGACGACGACGAGCGACATCACCGTGTCGTGCCAGACGGCATACGGGAAGAACGGCTTGCCCGTCCGGTCGACGTCCTGCTTGTAGCGCTTGAACTCCTCCCGCCGGTGGTCGACGCGCGTCGCCACCTAGACCTCGCCTCCCCGGCGCGTCGGGCGCGTCAGGCCGGCGCGGCCCGCGCCGTCGCCGCTGACGTCGGGGCGCTCCTGTCCCGCGGCCTCACGCGACCACGGCGGCGAGGTGACCCCGAGCCGGACGACGAGGTAGAGGTGCAGGCCGATGAGGGCGATGATCGCGCCGGGCAGCACCAGCATGTGCAGCGCGTAGAACCGGCTCAGGGTGTCGGGTCCGATCTCGGCGCCGCCCTGGAGGAACTGGGCGATGAACGGCCCGAGGAAGGGCGCCGTGCCGTTGATGTTGATGCCGACGACGGTCGCCCAGTACGCGGTCTGGTCCCACGGCAGCAGGTAGCCCGTGAAGCCCTCGAAGAGCCCGATCGGGATCAGGAGCGCGCCGATGAGCCAGTTCAGCTCGCGCGGGTACTTGTACGCGCCGAAGAGGAAGACGCGCCCCATGTGCAGGAACATGAGGATGATGAACATCGAGGCGCCCCACTTGTGCATCCCGCGCACGAGCCAGCCGAGCGTGACGTCGTTCGTGATGTGGACGATCGAGTCGTACGCGCTGTTCGGATCCGGCTTGTAGTACATCGCGAGGATCACGCCGGTGAGCGCCTGGATCAGGAAGGCGGTCAGGGTCGCCGACCCGAGCGTCTGCATCCAGTTGACGTCGCCCGGGACCTTGCGGAAGAGGAAGTACTTCGTCCCGCCGACGAGGCCGGAGCGCTCCTCCAGCCAGTCGAGCGGGTAGTTGACGACCGCGGCGGCCCGGGACGGCTGCTTGCGGCGGGGCGGGGTGCCGGTCGTGGTCGCCACTACTTCGGCGGCTCGATCGGGTAGAGGTACTGCTCCGGGCCGTCGACGTGCACGCCCGGCGTCACCTGGCCGTACTTGTAGATCACCGCGTCCTTGCCCTCGCCCTCGACGTGCCCGACGCTGTAGCGCGAGGTGAGCACGAGGCGGTCGCCGTCGACGGCGAACGCGAACCGGTCGAGCGCGCGGACCGGCGGGCCGGCGGTGCGGTTGCCCTCGAGGTCGTACGCCCCGCCGTGGCACGGGCAGGCGAAGGCCGCAGGCTGTGCCGGGATGCGCGTGATCGTCTGCCCCTCGATCTGCTCCTGCTGCCTCTCCTGCTCGGCGACCGGGCCGGAGGGCTGGACCGGACAGCCGAGGTGCGCACAGTTGTTCGCGATGATCGTGAAGCTCGGCTGGCCGTCGAGCTCGCCGTTGAACCGGATGAACGTCGTGCGGCGGCTGACCTCGCCCTCCTCCGGCGTCTGCAGGAAGGTGACGATGCGCCACTCCCCCTCGGGGAAGTCGCCGACCGAGCCGACGTCGATGTTGTGATCCTCGGCGCCCGTGAAGGCGGGGATCACGGCGAAGCCGAGCGCGGGGACGGTGATCAGGCCGCCGATGATCGCGCCGACGCCGATGGTCGACGCCTCGAGGAACTTCGACCGCGGGAAGCGCTCGATCTCCTCGTCGGACATGACGGGCAGCGCGGCGCCCTCCCCCGCGACGGCCGGCGCGGCGCCCGTCCCCTCGATCAGCTCGGGCTCGGGCGCGAGCCGCGTCTCGGCACCGATGTCGCGGATCCAGAGGAACCCGAACGCGACCGTCAGGATCGCGCCGAGGAGCACGATCCACCAGCCGACGACGAGGCCCGTGAGGAGGATCGCGACGCCGATCGCGAAGCCCACCGGCCACAGGCTCGGGGCGGGCGTGTGCGGTTGGCGCTCGGGACCGTGCGGCTCCACCGGGGCGGATCCTTCCACATCGCGCGGGGTCGGCGTCAACGCTGCAACAACCGTTGCAAGACCGAACGGCCGCCGGCGCCGTTGCCGGACGTCTCGACGCCGATCCCGTACTCGTCCCACCGGCGGTCGACGAGCTCGCGGACGGCGGCGTCCATCTCGATCTCCTCGGGCCACGGACGCGCGCCCTCCTCCGGCCACTTCGCGGTCGCGTCGATCCCGAGCTTGCCGCCGACGAACTGCCGCTCGGGCGCGTGGTCGAGGTGGTCGAGCGGCCCCTCGGTGATCACGACGTCCCGCTTGGGGTCGACGTTCGCGCCGACGTAGAAGAACACCTGCTCGTAGTCGTGGACGTCGACGTGCGCGTCGACGACGACGACCGCCTTCGAGAGCGAGAGCATCCCGAGCCCCCAGATCGCATTCATCACCTTGCGCGCGTGCCCCGGGAACGCCTTCCGGATCGAGACGATCACGCAGTTGTGGAAGGCGCCCGCGACCGGGAGGTCGTAGTCGACGATCTCCGGCACCGTCATCCGGACGGCCGGGAGGAAGATGCGCTCCGTCGCCTTCCCGAGCCACGCGTCCTCCGCGGGCGGCTTCCCGACGACGATCGACGGATAGATCGCGTCCCGCCGCATCGTGATCGCGGTGAGATGGAACACGGGGAACTCCTCCGGCGCCGTGTAGTAGCCCGTGTGGTCGCCGAACGGGCCCTCGAGCCCGACGTCGCCGCGCTCGACGTAGCCCTCGAGCACGATCTCCGCAGCGGCGGGCACCTCGAGCTCGACCGTGCGGCCCTTGACGAGCTCGACCGGCTCGCCGCGGAAGAAGCCCGCGAGCATGAGCTCGTCGATGTGCTTCGGCAGCGGCGCGCTCGCCGAGTACGCGGTCACCGGGTCGAGCCCGAGCGCGACGGCGACCTCCATCCGTCCCTCGGTGAAGAGGTAGTCGGCGCGCCCGTCCTTGTGGATCTGCCAGTGCATGAACGTCGAGCGGGCGTCGCGCACCTGCATCCGGTACATGCCGACGTTGCGCTGCCCGGTCCGCGGGTCGCGGGTGATCACGGCGGGCAGGGTGATGAACGGCGCCGGGTCGCCCGGCCAGCAGCGCATCACCGGCAGGCGCCCGAGGTCGACCTCGTCGCCGGTGAGCACGACCTCGTGCACGGGGCCGCTCCGGACGCTCTTCGGACGCGAGTCCGCGATCGACTTCAGCTTCTGGAGCCCGCGCACCTTGTCCATCAGGCCCTGGGGCGGCTGCAGCTCGAGCACGTCGCTCACGCGGGCCGCGAGCTCGTCCAGGCGCTCGACGCCGAAGCCGAGCGCCATGCGCCGCTCCGTCCCGAACTGGTTGATCAGCAGCGGGTGGCTCGAGCCCTTCGGCCGCTCGAACAGGAGCGCCGGGCCCCCGGCCTTGACCGTCCGGTCGACGATCTCCGTGATCTCGAGATCGGGGTCGACCTCGGCGGCCACGCGGACGAGCTCGCCCTCGCGCTCGAGCAGCGCGATCCACTCGCGAAGGTCGCCCGGAGGGGCCATCGAGGCCACTCTAGTGATCGCCGTCCGCCCGGCGGGTCGGCTGTGCGTCAGTGCCGCTCGCGGAGCCAGTGCGTGAGCTCGCCGAGCGCGATCACGGCGATGATGACGAGCCCGACGACGAGCATCACGAGGATGATGTTGCGGCCCTCCTCGGCGGGCGTCGTCTCGAGCAGCAGGCTCAGCGCGGCGGGCATCGGCGGTGAATCTAACCGAAGCGCGCGGCGTGCGCCGCGAGTGCGCCGGCGACGGCGTCCGCGCCCGCCGCGTCCCCTGCCAGCGTCCGCGGGTCGCGGTCCGACGCGAGCGGGTGCGACCCGAGAAGCGCGATCGAGGCCGCCCACAGCTCGCCGTCCCCGTCGCGCCCCTCGCCGCGCAGGGCGGCGCAGCGGGCGAGCAGCTCGGACAGATCCTCCACGAGCGCCGGGTCGCCGAGCGCGGCGATCCGGGCGAGGCCGGCGGCGTACAGGGTGTCGCCGAGGAGGAGCGCCGCGTCGTCGTCGGGGGGCCGGAACGCACGCGGCCGGCCGTAGTGGGCGAGGTAGCCCTCGTAGATCGTCTCGACCCCGTCCGCGTGCGCCGGATCGCCGAGCGGGGAGAAGACCGGCTCGATCTCGTGCGCCTCGAGCGGGACGCCGAGGTCGTCCGCCACCTCAGCCCAGGACGGCGGCAACGGCCTCGACCGTCCGGTCGATCTCCTCGTCGCCGTGCGCGAGCGAGACGAACATCGCCTCGAACTGCGACGGCGCCACGTAGATCCCGCGGTCGAGCAGCCCGCGGAAGAGCGCGCCGTACGCGTCCGTGTCGCAGCGCTGCGCGTCCTCGAACCGCCGCACGGGCTCGTCCGTCCGGAACAGCGTCAGCATCGCGCCGACGCGCTGGACGGTGCCCGACGGGGCGAGACCGCGCTCGAGCCGGGCGCCGCGCTCCTCGAGCCGCTCGTACACGGCCGGGTCCCGCAGGCGGCGCAGCACCGAGAGCCCGGCGGCGGTCGCGAGCGGGTTCCCGGAGAGCGTCCCGGCCTGGTAGGTGTCGCCCGCAGGGGCGAGGCGCTCCATGATCTCGGCGCGCCCGCCGAACGCCGCGAGCGGCAGCCCGCCCCCGACGATCTTGCCGAGGATCGTCAGGTCCGGCGTGATCCCGAAGCGCTCCTGCGCGCCGCCGCGTGCGACGCGGAAGCCGGTGATCACCTCGTCGAACACGAGCAGGGCGCCGGAGGCGTCCGCGAGCGCCCGCAGTGCCTCCAGGTAGCCGGGCTCGGGCGGCACGACGCCCATGTTCCCGGCGACGGGCTCGACGAGGATCGCGGCGAGCCCCTCGCCGTAGCGCTCGACGGCGGCCGCGGCCGCGTCGACGTCGTTGTACGGCGCAACGACCGTGTCGCCGGCGGCGCCCGTCGGCACGCCCGGCGTCGACGGGATCCCGAGGGTGGCGATGCCCGAGCCGGCATTCGCGAGCAGCGCGTCGGCGTGGCCGTGGTAGCCGCCGGCGAACTTCAGCACGCGGTCCCGGCGCGTGAACGCCCGCGCGAGCCGGACGGCGCTCATCGCCGCCTCGGTGCCCGACGAGACGAGCCGCACCATCTCGACCGACGGGACGGCGTCGGCGATCTCCGCCGCCAGCTCGACCTCCCGCTCCGTGGGCGCACCGAAGCTCGTGCCGTCGAGCGCGGCGTCGCGCACCGCCTCGACGGTCTCGGGATCCGCGTGGCCGAAGAGGAGCGGCCCCCACGACATCACCCAGTCCACGTAGCGGTTGCCCTGCACGTCCTCGAGGTAGGCGCCGTCCGCGCGGCGGACGAAGAACGGCTCGTCGAGCCCGACGCCCTTCATCGCGCGCACCGGCGAGTTCACGCCACCGGGGATGAGGCGGGTGGCGCGCCGCCAGAGCTCGGAGCGCGTCCTCAGAGCCACTGCGCGAGCTCCTTCGTCCAGTACGAGAGGACGAGGTCGGCGCCCGCGCGGCGGATGGCGGTCAGCGACTCGAGCGCGGCCTGTCGCTCGTCGAGGTAGCCCGCTGCGGCGGCGGCCTTCACCATCGCGTACTCGCCCGAGACGTTGTAGGCGGCGACCGGCACGTCGAAGCGCCCGCGGACGGCGCGGATCACGTCGAGCGACGGCAGCGCCGGCTTCACCATCAGCGCGTCCGCGCCCTCGGCGAGATCGAGCTCGCACTCGCGCACCGCCTCGCGGACGTTCGCCGCGTCCATCTGGTAGCCGCGACGGTCGCCGAAGCTCGGTGCCGATTCCGCCGCCTCGCGGAAGGGGCCGTAGAACGCCGAGGCGTACTTCGCCGCGTACGAGAGGATCGGCGTGCGCTCGTGTCCGTGCTCGTCGAGCGCCGTGCGGATCGCGCCGACGCGGCCGTCCATCATGTCGCTCGGCGCCACGACGTCGGCGCCGGCCTCGACGTGCGAGACCGCCGTGCGCGCGAGCAGCTCGATCGACTCGTCGTTCGCGATCTCCTCGCCGCGGAGGACGCCGCAGTGGCCGTGCGCCGTGTACTCGCACAGGCACACGTCGGTGATCAGGACGAGCCCGGGGAAGCGCGGGCGGAGCGCGCGGAGCGCGCGCTGGACGATGCCGTCCTCGTCCCACGCACCGGAGCCCAGCTCGTCCTTCTCCTCGGGGATCCCGAACAGGATCACGGCCGGGACGCCGAGGCGGACGAGCGACTCGACCTCCTCGCCGAGGTCGTCGACGGAGCGGCGGCCGAGCGGCGGCAGGCTCGCGTTCGGCTTCGTGTCCGGCCCGACGAACAGCGGCATCACGAAGCTGTCGAGGTCGAGCCGCGTCTCGCGCACGAGCGCGCGCAGCGCCGCCGTCCGCCGCAGGCGGCGAAGCCGCGTCACCGGAAAGCTGCTCATGCGGACACGGTACCGCGGCCGCGTCAGGCGACGAGCCGCCGCGCCGCGGCGCGCGCGGCGACCGCGAAGACGAGACCGATCGCGGCAAGCCACGCGCTCTCGACGAGCACCGTCCGCCACGGGTCGAGGTCGTAGAGCGCCGCCGCGAAGAGGCGGACGGCGTGCGCGAACGGGAGCAGGTCGCTGAGCCAGCCCGCGGCCGGTGCCACCTCCCGCGGGACGAGTCCGAGGAAGACCACCGGCAGCACCACGAGCACCGCGACGAGCGACGCCGACCGCGCCTCCCGCGCGAGCGCGCCGACGAGCGCGCCGAGCGCGCCGACGCACGCGCCGACGAGGGCGACCGCGGCGGCGAGCAGCGGGAGCCGCGCCCACGGCTCGCCGCCCTCGACGCCGCCGAGCTCGATCGCGAGCCCGAACGCGAGCGCGATCGCCGTCCCGAGCGCGAGCGACACGACGGCGGCGAGCGCGGCCTTCGCGGCGACGAGCTGCCCGAGCGAGACGAGCCCGCGCGCGAGCCGCCCCGCGACGTTCTCGTCCCGCTCCGCCGCGAGCGACCCCGCGGCGAGCAGGAGCCCGAGGAGGGTCGTCACGAGCGCCAGCGCATACGCCTGCACCTGGGCGGAGAGCGCCCACGTGCGGCCGCGCTCGTCCGCCTGCACGAGCTCGATCGGGTGCGCGGTCGCCCGCAGCGCCGAGCCGGTCTCGCCGAGCGCGAGCCGAGCCGTCTGGACGAACGAGCGGATCCGGTCGAGGCGCGGGCCGCGGGGCAGCTCGTCGAGCAGCCGCTCCGTCTCGCGCAGGCCGAGCACGTCGAACCGCTGCCCCGCGAAGTCGCCGTTGCCGCCGTCGAGGATCAGGCGGACGTACTCGAGGTTCGCGTCGATGTACGCGTCCTGCAGCTCCCGGTTGAGCTGGTAGACGAGCGCCTGGACCTGCTGGGTCACCCGAGGCGCGAGGCCGCCGCGCGTCGTCTCGAGCCGCAGCTCCGGCGAGCGCACCATCGCGCGGAGCTCCGAGACGAAGCCGGCCGGGATCGTCACGACGGCGACGACACGCCCCGTGTCCAGCTGGCGGTGTGCCTCGTCGCGGTCGAGGCGCACGAGCTCGACCTCGCGCGACGCGCGGTCGATCGTCCGCTCCGGATGGAACGTCCGCCCGCCGATCTCGACCGTCCGCGGCAGCCCGTCCTCGTCCACGAGCGCGACGCGGGGCTTCGCGTTCGCGTACTGCGCCACCAGGACGACGAGCGCTGCGATGAGGAGCGGGTAGGCGAGCAGGAGGCCGAGCAGGAGCGGCGACCGCCGCAGCACGCGCAGGTCCTTGCCGAGGAGCAGCCGGACGCGCGCGACGCTCATTCCCAGACCTCGTCGGGGCCGACCTCGACGCCGTCCTTGAGCGCGACGACGCGGTCGGCGTGGCGCTCGACCTCCTCGAGGTTCTGCGTCGAGAAGACGACGGCGCCGCCCTCGCCGCGGACGCCGCCGACGACCTCCCAGAGGCGACGCCGGTGGCCGGGGTCGAGCGACGCCGTCGGCTCGTCGAGGAGGAGCGCGTGCGGCGCGCCGATCAGCGCCACGGCGACGTTGAGCCGCTGCCGGTTGCCGACCGAGAGCGTCGACGCCGGGACGTCGGGCGGCAGGTCGAAGGCGTCGAGCAGCGCCGCCGCCCCCGCCGGGTCGTCGCCCCCGAGGCGGGCGAACAGCTCGAGGTTCTCCCGCGGCGTGAGCCGCCCGTAGACGCCCGCGCGCTGCGGCACCCAGCCGACGCGGGTGTCGGCCGCCCACGCCACCGCCCCGGCAGAGGGCTCGACGGCGCCCGCGAGCAGGGACAGCAGCGTCGACTTGCCGGCGCCGTTCGGGCCGACGAGCGCGACGACCTCGCCGGGTCGCAGCTCGAAGTCGACGCCCGCGAGCGCCGGGCGCGCGCCGAACCGCCGCGCGAGCCCCGTCGCGCGGACGAGCGGCTCGTCCGCCGTCACCGCGCCGCCGCCGCCGGCGGCTGACTCAGCGCGTCCTCCGCCTCGTCCTCGTCCTCCCGCCGCCACGGCTCGAGGTGGATCCGGTCGGAGAAGAACTCCCACAGCGCGCGCCCGACGGCGAGCGACGGCAGCGCGACGAGCGCCCCGGCGAGGCCGTAGACCTCGGCGCCGGCGAGCAGGCCGAAGATGACGAGCAGCGGATGGAGCCGGAGGGCCGTGCCCATCACGTTCGGGATCACGACATGGCCCTCGATCTGGTGGATCGCGAGGAAGAGCAGGAGGACCCAGACGAACGAGACCGGATCGACGACGAGCGCGTAGATCGCGGGCGGGATCGCGCCGAGCCAGGGTCCGACGTACGGGATCAGCTCGGTCACGGCGACGAACGCGCCGAAGACGAGGGCGTAGCGGTCGGCACCGGGGACCCAGCCGAGCGTCCCGAGCACCCACATCCCGAGCCCGGCGCTCGCGCCGATGATCAGCGAGACGAGCAGCTGGCCGGTGACGTAGCCGCTGACGGCCCGCGCCAACCGCGCCGTCAGCGGCGGGCCGCCGTCGGTCGGCGGAAACCGCCGGTCGACCACGCGCTCGAGCCGCGGCATGTCGAGCAGCATGTACACGGAGACGACGACGATCAGGACGAGCGAGAAGAGGAGCGTCGCGATCGAGATCGCGGCACCCTCGAGGACGTCGAGGGCACGCTGCGACCACCGGCTGACGTCGTTCGCCCCGAACTGGTCGAGCCAGCGCTGCGTGCTCTCCTCCACCTGGATGCGCTCGAGACCGTGGTCGTCGAGCCAGCCCTGGAGGCGGTCGACGTCGTTCTCGGCGCCGGTGCGGCCCGTCCGTCCGTCGGTGTTCGTAACGTAGGCGTCGATGCGGTCCACCGTCGAGGTGGTCCGGTCGACGAGCACGGTCGCGAGCCCGACGACGGCGATGGCAACGACAGCCGCGAAGCCGAGGTACACGACCGCGACCGCGAGGCCGCGAGGGACGCGGACCCTCGGGATCGCCTGCACGCGACGCACGAGCGGGTTCAGGAGCAGCCCGACGAGCGCGGCGACGAGGAAGACGAACACCGCGTGACGGACCGCCCCCGCCACCGCCCACGCGAGCAGCAGCAGGAGCGGCAGGCCCACCAGCTGGATCCACCGCGGGATCTCGATCCGCGCGCGCGGCGGCATCCGCCCCAGCGTACCGCCGTCGCCCGCGCGCTCAGGCCCGACGACTGGGACTGGTCGGGGTGGACGGACGGCAGCCTGGCGCTCGATCGTCACGAACTCTCCGACCGAGGCGGCTTGCGCTCAGGGGATTCCCTGTCACAATCTCCGGCGCGCCCGACCAGGTTGAACGCCGTGAAGTCCTCCGCTACCGTGCCCCACATGCCGTCTCGCCCAGCGCCGGGGCACCGTTCGCGTGCCCGCCGGCGGAAGGCCCACGCAGCCGGGCGGGCCCGCCGCTTCGTCGGGCTCGCGTTCGTCGCCGTCGTCGTCGTCACGACGCTGCTGCTGACCGCGTTCGGCTCCGCGGCCCAGGAGCGGACCGCCGCCGCCGCGCCCGCGGCCCCGGCCGGCCTCGTCCCCTCGAGCCCGATCCCGCAGGTGGTGGCGCAGGTGGGCGAGCTGCGGCTCGACCTCCCCGTGTCGCAGCAGCAGGTGACCGCGGTCGGCTACTACGGCTCGGGCGACGGCGCGCTCGCACTCGCGCCGCTCGGGCGCCAGGGGAACCGCGGGCGCCTCGGACGGCTGCTCGACCGGATCCTCGGCCGCAGCGGCGACGGGCTCGTCTGGTACCGGCTCCGCGGCGGCACCGACGCGTCGACCTCCGCGCTCGCCGTCGGCGCGCCGCCGGGCGCCGACGTGTTCTCCCCCGTCGACGGAACGATCGTCGGGATCAGCGACTACGTGATCGACGGGCGCAGCTACGGCGTGCGGGTCGACGTGCAGCCGTCGTCGGCGCCGTCGCTCGTCGTCTCGATCAGCCGGATCGAGGCCGACCCGGCGCTGACCGTCGGCACCGCCGTCGTCGCCGCCACGCACCGCCTCGGCCGCGTGCTCGACCTCTCGGGCGTCGAGTCGATGTCGCTCGCCGAGCACACGCAGGACGCGGGCAACCACGTGACCATCCAGGTCCGCCCCGCCGCGACCCTCTCGCTCAACTGAGAATCCTCTTCGTGGGGGACGTGTTCGGCGGACCCGGCCGCCGGGCGCTCGAGGAGCGCCTGCGCGGGCTCCGCGACGAGCTCGACCTGGACTTCGTGATCGTCAACGGCGAGAACGCGGCCGACGGCCGCGGGATCACGCCCAAGCTGGCCGACCGCATCCTGGCGGCGGGCGCCGACGTGATCACGCTCGGGAACCACACCTGGGCGCGCCGCGAGCTCGCGCCCTACCTCGCCGGGACCGAGCGGGTCATCCGCCCCGCGAACTTCGCCGCCGCCGCGCCCGGCCGCGGCCTCGTGGTCGCGCCGGCACGTGACGGGACGCCGGTCGCGGTGATCAACCTGATGGGGACGCTGTTCCTCGACGTCGCGCACTCCCCGTGGGAGCTCGTCGACGGGCTCGTGGAGGAGGCGAAGCGGCAGGCGCAGGTCGTGATCGTCGACATCCACGCGGAGGCGACGAGCGAGAAGGTGGCGATGGCGCGGTGGCTCGACGGGCGCGTCACCGCGGTGCTCGGGACGCACACGCACGTGCAGACGAACGACGCGCGGATCCAGCCGGGCGGGACGGCGGCGCTGTCCGACGTCGGGATGACCGGGCCGCACGACTCGGTGATCGGCGTCGAGGCGGAGCTGATCCTCCGGCGGCTCCGGACGGGGATGCCCGTGCGCTTCGAGCCTGCGTCGGGCGACGTCCGCATCGAGGGCGCCCTCCTCGAGTGCGATCCGCCGACGGGCCGCGCCACCTCGCTCGAGACCTACCGCCTCGCGGTGTAGACCTCAGGCACGCGGACGTCGTTCGGCGTCCGACGCCGGGAGGACCAGCGTCACGAGGAGCGCGACGAGGACGAGGTCGCGTGCGAGCACGACGAGCGCGAGCCCGCGGTCGTGCCCCAGCGCGTAGTCCCAGTACCGCGTCGGGAACCAGAGCTGCGTCAGCACGAGCGCCGCCGCGAGCAGGACCGACGCTCGCAGGCCGCGACGCCCCGCGACGAGCGGCACGAGGGGGACGAGCCAGACGAGGAACTGCGGCGAGAGCACCTTGCCGAGCGCGACGGCCGCGACGACGGCGGCGGCCGACAGCCGCACGAGCCGCTCGGGCTCCGCCGGCCCGCGCACGGCTGCGACCCAGATCGACACGAGCGCGCCGAGCATCGCCGCCGTCGTCGCGAACGCCGCCGCGTCGCCGAGTCCGCCGCCGACGTTCTGGGAGCCGTGGCTCTGGTCCAGCGACACGTCGGCGCCTGCGGCGACGAGGGCGGCGGCGGCGAGGCTCTCGATCTGGAGCGGGCGCTCGAGCTGCCGCTCGACGCTCTCCCGCACGCCCTCGGGCGCGACGACGAGGAAGGGCAGAACGCACGCGGCGACGACGGCCGCGAAGACGGCGCCGCAGAGGATCGCCTCGCTGCGTCCGCGGCGGCGCCACACCCACGCCGCGGCGATCGGCACGAGCACGACCGGGTACGCCTTCGCCGCCGCCGCGGCGCCGAGGACACCCGCCCCGAGCCGGTCGCGCCCTCGGACGAAGGCGAGCATCGCCCCCGCCGTCAGCGCCGCGGGCCAGAGGTCGTACCGGGTCAGCACGACCGAGCCGAGGAGCAGCGGCGCCAGGCCCACGAGCGCGAGCGCGGCGGCGAGCTGCGGCGTCGGCGCCCCGAGCGCGGCGAGCGCGAGCCCGACGAGGACGACGAGCGCGAGCCCGCACGCGAGCATCAGCAGGTCGAACGCGACCTCGTACCGCGACTGCGACGCGTCCGCGCCGACGACGAGCGACGGGAGGACGAAGGCCGGCAGCGCGAGCGGCGGGTACTCGGGGACGAAGGCGCGGTAGGGCACCTCGCCGCGGACGATCGCGTCGCCGTAGCGCTCGTACACGCCGGTGTCGACGAGCTCCCCGCGCTGCCACCGCCCCGTGTGGAGCAGCGCCCACGAGAGGAGGAACGCCGAGAGGCCGAGCAGGAGCGCGAGCGCGACGCCCGTGCGGTCAGCCGGCCGCGACGAGCGCACGCGGCTCCTCCTGCTCCTCCTCGGGCGCGGGCGCCGTCGCACGCGCGGGCGCGCCCGCGAGGAACGCGAACGCGGCGAAGGCGAAGAACCACGGGATGTACAGGTACGACCAGTGCTCGAGGACGAGCTGGAACCCGGCGAGGAGCGCGCCCGACAGGGCCGCCAGCTGGAGCGGCGACTTGCGGCGCGGCACGAACGCGACGGCGAGCGCCGCGGCCACGAGGAGCGCCTGCAGGACGCGCTGCACGAGCTTCAGGTCGGGGACGCCGTCCGCGTGGTACTGGCCCCATCCCCAGAGCGAGAACGGCGACTGGCGGTCGATCTGCCAGAGGAACGTCCGGTCGGCGAACGTCCGCACCGCCTCCACGAGGTTCGGCTCCAGCAGCAGCACCGCGAACGCGGCGACCGTCGCGACGAGGAACGCCGCGAGGAACGCGAGCGGGCGCGCGCGCGGGCGCGACGGATACGTGAGCCAGAGCGGCGCGAGGACGAGCGACGCGAACTTCGTCCACCCCGACAGGGCAACCGACGCGCCGCGTGCCCACGGCGAGGTCGCGAGCCAGAAGCCCCAGACGAGGAAGGCGGCCGGGATCGCATCGTTCGTGTTCGAGTTCGACGCGTACTGCGTGAACGGGTACGCCGCCCACGCGAACGCGAGCGCCGCGGCGAGGGGCGTCCCGCCGTAGCGGCGGCCGGCGAGGAGGAGCCCGGCCACCACGAGCAGGTCCCAGAGGAGCGACGTGAAGTGCGCGGCCGGGAGGGTGTCGCCGCCCCACTTCCCGCTCCACCCGAAGAGCGCGAACCCCGGCACGTAGGCGAGGTACGACACGGGGCCGTAGGTGTCGCCGCTCGGGTTGGACGACTCGCAGCGGCCGTTCGTCTGCACGCGGTTCCGGATCTCCCCCTCGGAGTCCGCCGGGCCGCACGCGGGTCGGTCTTCCTGGACCGGGAAGTGGCCGTAGGGCGCCTCGCCGTTCACGATCCGGTGCGCGCCGATGACCCCGGCGTAGCCGACGTCGATGACGCTGTACGGCGCCTGGACGTTGAGCCCGACGCGGAAGCCGAGGAGGAAGACCGTCGCGCCGAGCAGGACCCACGCGGGCCAGGGCGACGGTGCGAGGCTCGGCCGGCGGCCCCGCGCGCCGATCCACGCGAGCCGGCCGAGCACGTAGAGGAGCGGCGGGTACGCGAGCGGGACCGACCAGAACACCTCCCCGCGGTTGAACGCGTACAGCGACGGGGTGAACGCGAGGAGGGCGAGGAGATCGAGGTTTCGCAGCGAGAGCGGCCGGCGCAGGTTCCCGAGCCCGACGACGAACGCGGCGCAGAACGCGAGCCACACCCACGGGGTGTTGATCGTCCGGCCGCCGAAGGCGCCGTCGTAGCCGCGGGCCATCTTCCACGCGACCTGCGGCCCGGTCCACGCCTCGGTCACGACGCCCGTCTCGTCGTCCACCTTTCCGAGCGCGATCTGCCCGGCCGCGCCCGACCAGACCTTGACGGTCCACGTGCGTCCGTCGTCGTCGAAGCTCGCGTCCGTGGTCGGCTTCGGCGGGTACCGCGCGAGCCAGTGCTCGACCTTCCCCTCGCGCAGGAACAGCGCCGTCGCCCGCTCGTCCGTCAGCCGCGGCTCGGCCTTCGGCGGGACGAACGGGGTCGCGACGAGGTTCCCGTCGGCGTCGTAGACGGGCGTCGTCGGCGTCGTCTGCGCGGCCGCGGGCGCGGCCGGGACGAGCGCGAGCGCGACGAGGAAGGCGAGCCCCGCGCGCCGGAGCACGGCCGGGACCGCGGGGGGGAACCCATGGTTCCCCCGCGACCCCACTCCTTCTCGGCCGGCGGTGCGCCTCAGCGCAGCCGGAAGGTCCACAGCTTGTTCCCGACGAAGTTCACGGGGGTGACGAGGACGATCGCGATCGCCTGCGCGAGGATCTTTCCCACGCCGAGCGCGACGAGCGCCTGCAGCATCGCCAGGTTCGCGACGAGGGCGAGCACCGACACGACCAGGAACCGCGCGCCCTGGATCCCGGCATGCCCGCGGTGCCGGCGGAACGTCCACGCGCGGTTGAGCAGGTAGTTGTTCGTGACCGCGACGAGGAAGGAGCCGACGGCCGCCTGCAGGTAGTGGACGCCGACGACCTTCAGCAGGAAGGTGTACACGGCGAGGTTGACGACGTAGCCGCTCGCGCCGACGATGCCGAACTTCGCCAGCTGGATCCAGTTGTGCGGACGGCGGAGGGCGAGACCTGCGCGGCTCGATCCGAAGCCGGTCTCGCCCGAGAGGGCCGCACGGGCGCGCGAGATCACGGGCGCGAGGCTAGCAGCGGCCCGCGGCGGTCAGGCCGCCGACGCCACCCCGCCGATCGCGACGCGCGCGTCGTACGGGATGCGCGCGCGTGCGACGCCGCCGCCGTCGGTCGTCTCGACCTCGAGCAGGCGGACGGCGCCGTTCTCGTCGAGCACGACGTCCCTCAGGGCGCCGAGCGCGCGGCCGGCGCGGGTCACCTCGCGGCCGCGGAGCGCGCTCAGCATGCGGCCGCGCCGCCGGTAGAACGCGAGGTCGTCGCCCTCGAGCAGGAGGAGCGCCGAGCCGAGCGCGATCTCGTCGTCGTGCACGTGCGCCGCGGCGAGCGGCAGGAACCGCCGCTCGGCGTCGCCGCACGCGACCTCGAGGCCGACGACGCGCATCGTCTCGACGTCGAGCAGGACGTCGGCGGGGTGGCCGAGGCGGATCCCGCGGAGCCGGACCGGCCGCCGGAGCAGCGACTCGGCGGACAGCCCACGCCTCACGGCGTCCTCGTTCCCGCCGCAGGCCCGCGGAAACTCACTCGCGGAACCCCTCGGCGCCGAGGAGGGGCACGAACCGGCACGGGATGGAGCGGAGGGTCGCGGGGCCCTCCGGGCTGCGCACCACGAGCTCGAGCTCCTGACCGCGGCGCGTGCCGACCGGAAGCACCAGCCGGCCGCGCTCGGCGAGCTGCTCGTAGAGCGACTCGGGCACGCCGGGGGCGGCGGCCGCGACGGCGATCGCGTCGAACGGGGCGGCGTCCGCGAGCCCGAGCGTCCCGTCGCCGACGTGGACGCGGACCCGGTCGTAGCCCGCGGCCGCGAGGGAGCGGCGCGCGCGGTCGGCGAGCTCCGGCACGCGTTCGATCGTATGCACCTCGTCGGCCAGCTCCGCGAGGACCGCCGCCTGGTACCCCGAGCCGGTGCCCACGTCGAGCACCCGCTCTCGGCCGCGCAGGGCGAGCGCCTGCGCGATCGCCGCGACCATGTACGGCTGCGAGATCGTCTGGCCCGAGCCGATGGGCAGCGCCGCGTCGTCGTACGCCCGCGGACGGAGCTCCTCGGGCACGAACAGCTCGCGCGGCACGGTGCGCATCGCCGCGAGCACGCGCTCGTCCTCGATGTCCCGCGCCACGAGCTGCTGCGTCACCATCAGGTGCCGGGACGACACGGGGTCGAACGGCGCGGGCACTACGCCGCCTTCGGGACGGGCACCGCGATCCCGAGGTGCGCGAGCACGGCGGGCGCGAGGTCGACGATCGACGCGGGCTCCGCGTCCAGGCCGACGGTGAGGATCGGCACCTCGGAGTCGCCCGCCACGAGCGAGCCGTGGCTGCCGCCGCCCGCGTGGTGGCGCCCGGCGAGATCCGCGAACTCGTAGCCCTCCGCCGCCGAGACGAGGACGTCGCCGGCGTTCGGGTTCGCGAGCGCCGCCCATACCCGCGCCGCCGCATCCGGGTACGCGAGCAGCGACGCGTCGCCGGCGACGACGGCGCCGTCGCGGACGCGGCACTCCTCGCGCGCGCGGCGGGCGACGACGTCGCCGCCCTCGCGAAAGAGCACGACCTCGGCGGCCGGCTCCGCGTCGAGGCGCAGCGCGAGCGAGCGGACGTCCTCGGCGCAGCCCGGGAGCCGGTAGAGCTGGCCCGCGCGGTTCGACGCGGCGACGACGACGCCGTCCACGCCGGCCACGTGGTGCTCGAGCGAGACGACCGCGTCGACGTGCGTCTGGCCGTGGTCGGCGCAGACGACGACGGCGTACCGCTCGAGGAACTCGTCCGGGCCCCCCGCCGCGGCAAGGAGGGAGCCGACGTGGTCGTCGGCGCGCGTGAGCGCCTCGCGACAGCCGTCGGGCCCGAACGCGTGCGAGGCGTAGTCGAGATCCGAGAGGTAGAACACGAGCACGTCGAAGCCGTCGCGGGTCACGAGCCAGCGTCCGACGGCGGCGGCGTAGTCGTCGACCGAGCCCGCGGCGCGGTTCCGCACCGCGAGCGGCGCGCCCGTGGCGTCCGATTCGTACAGGTTGTAGAAGAAGAACCGCCGCGGGCCGTTCGCCGGCGGGACGCCGGGAAGCGCGGGCCGGTGCCGCGTCCGGCCGCGGTAGGCCGTGAAGTTCACGCACGCGGGGACGAGGCCGGCGTCGTCGACCGCCTCGAACAGCGTGGTCGCGCCCGAGCCGAGGTGCCGCGCGTTCATGTTGACGATCGTGTCGCGCAGCGAGCGGGAGAACCCGGCGGCGACGATCGCGCCGAACGACGAGCCGTACTCGACCAGCCGGCCCTCCCCGCGGTCGTACCAGACGAGGTGCGGGATCTCGTGGACGTCCGGGTGTGCCCCGGTCGCGATCGAGGAGAGGCAGACCGGGGTCAACGAGGGGAAGACGGAGGTCCCACGGCGGTAGCGGCCGTGCTCGGCGAGGAAGCGCAGCGCCGGGAGCTCGTCGAGCGCGCCCTCGAGCAGGCCCGGCGTGAGCCCGTCGATGACGACGAGGACGACCTTGTCGGGCATCAGTCGCGCGCGAGGATGCGCAGGCCCGCGTAGCGCCGCCCCGACCGGCGACGCAGCCGCTCTGCGAGTGCGGGCACGACGACCGCCTCGACGTACCCGACGATCGGAATCAGGGCGAGCAGGGCGACGGCGATGCCGGCGACGGCGACGAGCAGCGCCGTCGCACCGCGCGTCCCGCCGCGACCGAGCGCGCCCGCGACGAGCGGCGACGCGCCGAGACCGCCGAGCACGCCGCCGATCCCGCCCGCGACCGCCTCCGGCGCATCGGCGAAGCCCAGGCCGAGGAGCGCGCCCCCCGCCGCGCCCAGCAGGGCCGCGAGGATCGCGCCGCCCCGCACCGCGCCGACCAGGCCGGCGGCCACGAGCCCCACACCGACGCCGACGCCGACGAACAGCCCGATCGTGTACCACGCTCCCACAGGAGAGCCAGTGTAGACATCGGTTTCCGGAAGGCCGCCGGCGGGAAGAAGAGCGAGCCGCCCCCACGGCAGGACGACCCCCACGGAACCGGAGGACTGAGTGCACGACGACGCCCGGCCCCTGCTCGTCTTCTTCGCGAACACGAGGTCCGGACCCGCGCGCCGGATGGAGAGTCTGCTCGCGCACCTCGCGCGCAAGGAACGCAACCGGCTGCGCGTGGCGCGCGTGGACGTCGACGAACGGCCCGACCTCGCGGCGCGCTTCCGCGTGAGCGAGGTCCCGACCCTCGTGCTCGTGAAGGGCAAGAAGGCGGTCGCGCGGATCGACGGCCGCACGAGCGCGCCGCGGATCGAGCGGATGCTCGAGCCGCACCTCGGCGCCGAGCCCGCGCTCGCATAGCGAAGAGGGGCGGGCCGGAACCCGCCCCTCACCCCTCCCCTGTCCGCGCGGCGCTTAGAAGTCCGCGCGGATCTCGCCGCCGGGGAGATCGCCGGGGCCCGTCCCGGCCGGCGCCACGCCGTCGTCCGTGTGGACGTTCACGTACGCGCCGCCGCTCTCGATCAGCGACCACACCTCCGCGACCGTCTTCCCGGCGAACGGCCCGACGAAGTCACCCGCGTCGAACGTCCCCGAGACGATGCGGCCGTCGAAGCGGCCCGCGCCGAGCGGCCCGCGGACGCCGGGCGTCGTCGACGGGTACAGCCACACGCCGATGCCGCCGTTGCTCCCCGGGAGCCCCTGATGGATGTGCGCCATGAAGACGTTGTCGATGTTCGCGACGTTCAGCGCGTAGTCGACCGACTGCCCGTCGGCCGACAGGTGGAAGGTCGCCTGCCCCTGCCCTGCGCTCGAGTTCGCCGGGACCTCCAGGTCGCCGACGAGATGGACGGAGCGGTTGGCGTTCAGCCCGGCGACGGCGACGCCGACGAGCGCGAACCCTGCCGTCGCGGCGACGAGCACTCCCGTGATCCTGCGCATCTGTTCCTCCCCGTTCGTCCCCCCGTGTCGGCCGGGCATACGGTGGAGGGCGCCGCCCGGATTGCGCGCGACTACCCTCTCGACCCGTGGCGCTCCGCGGCCTCCTCTTCGACTTCGACGGGCTGATCGTCGACACCGAGACGCCGTCGCGCGCGTCGTGGCAGGAGCTCTACCGCGAGCACGGCCAGGAGCTCCCGCTCGACCGGTGGGCGACGCTCGTCGGCACGGTCGGGGGCTGGGACCCCCTCGAGACGCTCGAGGAGCTCGTCGGACCGGTCGACCGCACGGCTCTCCGGGAGCGGCGACTCGAGCGCGAGCTCGAGCTCGGCGAGATCGAGCAGCTCCGGCCCGGCGTCCTCGACTACCTCGAGGAGGCTGACCGGCGCGGACTCGCCACCGCGATCGTCTCGAGCTCGCCGGCGTGGTGGGTCGAGTGGCATCTCGGTCGCCTCGAGCGCGCGGAGCAGTTCGACGCGATCGTGACCGCAGACGGCGACGAGTCGCGCGCGAAGCCGAGGCCGACGCTCTACCTCGAGGCGCTCGAGCGCCTGGGGCTGCGCGCGACCGAGGCAGTGGCGTTCGAGGACTCGCCGAACGGCGTCCGCGCGGCGAAGGCGGCCGGGCTCTTCTGCGTCGCCGTGCCGAACGGCGTCACCGCGGCGCTCGCGCTCGACGAGGCCGACGTCCTCGTCCCGTCGCTCGCGGAGCTGCCGTTCGCGTCGCTAGTCGACCGGCTCGCCTGAGGCGGCGGCCTCGAGCCGGCGGATCACGGCGAGGCCGAACTCCGCCGCCCGCGCGCCGTCGACGACGCGGTGGTCGAAGGTCACCGAGACGTTGGCGACGGAGCGGACGACGATCTCGCCCTCGCGGACGACGGGGCGCGGCGCGATCCGGTGGAGCCCGAGGATCCCGACCTCTGGGTGGTTCACGAGCGGGGTCACCAGCAGTCCGGCGAGCTTGCCGGCGCTCGTCACGGTGAAGGTCGAGCCGCGGAGCTCCGCGGGCGTCAGCGTCCCCGCGCGGGCGGCCTCCGCGAGCCGCGCGACCTCGGCGGCGAGCTCCTCCACGGGCCGCTCGTCGCAGCCGCGCACGACGGGCACGACGAGCCCCTCGTCCGTCTGGACGGCGACACCGAGGTCGTACCGGTCGAGCAGCACGATCTCGTCGCCCTCGAGGCGCGCGTTGAGCTCGGGAACGTCCGCGAGGGATCGCGCGACGGCGCGCAGGGCGAGCGGAACGAGGAGGGCCACGTCGAGACCCGTCAGATCCGCCTCCTCGACCCAGGTCACCGCGGGGATCTCGCGGTGCGCGCGCGCGAGGTGCTCCGCGATCCGGCGCCGGACGCCCCGGAGCGGGACGCGCCTCCCCTCCGGCGGTGTCGGAGCCTGTGGCTCCGCCGCACGTCCTCCCTCGGCGGCGGCTCGGACGTCCTGCTCCGTGACGCGGCCCTGCGGTCCCGTCCCGGTGACCGAGCCGAGGTCCACGCCGAGCTCCTCGGCGAGCCGGCGCACGAGCGGCGTGGCGCGCACCTTGGCGTCGCCGGGACGCGAGGGCGGGGGCGAGGGCGGAGCCTGCTGCTGCTGCGGCGCCGGTCCGGCGGCCGCCGCCTCGGGGGCAGCCTGCTCGGCGCCGGCGCCGTTCCCGATCACGACGATCACGGCGCCCACGGGGACGACGTCGCCCTCCGCGGCGAGGATCCGCGAGACGGTGCCGGCTGCCGGCGACGGGATCTCGACCGTCGTCTTGTCGGTCTGAATCTCGACGAGCGGGTCGTCCTCGGCGACCTCCTGGCCCTCCGCCACGAGCCAGCGCGCGATCTCGCCCTCCGTGAGGCCCTCGCCCAGGTCGGGAAGCTTGAACTCGTACGCCATGGCCGCGCGGCAGCATAGTCGCGCCGCCGATGCGGGCCGCGCCGGCGGGACGTCTCGTGCGGGCTCTCGGGGGCCTCAGGCCCGCGGCCGGCCGATCCAGGCGTCCGCGGAGGCGATCAGCACCCGGAGCCCGACCCGCCGCCCCTCGTCGTCGCGGAACTCCCACAGCGCAACCGCCTGCGCGTCCTCGGGCACGCGCGCCGTCGCGTCGGCGGGCACGTACCCCGCCTGGAGCCGGTGTCCTGCGTCCCAGACGCCGATCGCGTGCGGGTCGTGCTCGTTCTCGGGCTCGGGCACGAGCGTGAGCGGTGAGGCCGGTGCGAACGCCGGATCCTGCAGCGCGTCGAGCCGGTACGACGCGCCGGCGACCGGCACGACGAGCAGCCGCTCGTCCGACCACCGCACCGGCTCGCCGGTCGCGGCGTCGCGCAGCCAGTACCCCGACTCGCCGCGCTCGAGCCAGAGCCGGAGACGGTCGCTCACCGCAACGCGTCGTCGCGAAGCACGGCGTGCACCCCCAGCGTCCCGTTCACGACCTGCGTCACCCGGAGGTCGACGACGACGGTCGCGAGCCCGAGCGCGTCGAGCCGCGAGAGCCCGTGCTCCCGCTCCATCAGCGCCAGCATCCCGTCCACCGCCTTCCGTGCCGCGAGCCCGAGGTGCTCGTCGAACCCGAGCGTGAGCCAGGCGCCGTCGATCCGCGCGATCGGCCACTCGAGCGGCAGGTCGTCGCGCACGTCCAGGGTCACCTGCGCGCGCACCGGCGCCTCGATCGCCGTCCCCGCCACCTCCCCGTCGCCCTGGGCTGCGTGCCCGTCGCCGGCGGAGAACAGCGCGCCGTCCACCGGGATCGGGAGGAACAGCGTCGTCCCGGCGACGAGCTCCCTGCAGTCGATGTTGCCGCCCCAGCGGCGCGGCGGCCGCGTCTCGTGGCGCCCCGGCTCCGGCGGCGGCATCCCCATCACGCCGAGGAACGGGGCGAGCGGCACCTCGAGCTCGCGCCAGCGCGCGACCCCGCCGCCGAGCTCCCACTCGAGCAGGTGCGGCCACTCCGTGTAGGTCTCGCCCCAGGAGCCGGCCTCGACCTCGTCGACGCCGACGACGAGGGTCTGCCCCGCGCGCGCACCGCGCACCTCGACCGGCCCGACGAGGGCGTGGCCGTCGTGGACGGCGGGGTCGCGGGAGACGAGCTGCTGCCGCGACTCGAGCAGCCACCGCGACTGGGGGGCGGCGAACCGCACCGAGTCGCCCGGGTCGAGCGTCAGCACCGGCGCGAGGTCGCGCGAGAAGTAGCCGTGCGTCGTCTCCGCGTCGACGCGGAGCTCGTGGATCAAAACGCGAGCAGCCGCTCGGCCGCGTCGACGACGCGCTCGACCGACGGCATGTACGCGTCCTCGATCTTCCAGTAGGGGTACGGCACGTCGTAGCCCGTGACGCGGAGCACGGGACCGCGAAGGTCGAGGATCGCCTTCTCCGCGAGCACCGCCGCGACCTCCGCCGCGTAGCCGCACGTCCGCGGCGCCTCCTGCACGATCGCGCAGCGGCCGGTCTTCGCCACCGATGCGAGCAGCGCCTCCTCGTCGAGCGGCTTCAGCGACCGCAGGTCGAGCACCTCGACCGACGCGCGCGCGGCGAGCGCCGCGGCGGCGCGCTCGGCGACCGCGACCATCGCCCCGTAGGCGACGAGCGTCAGGTCCTCGCCCTCGCGCGCGAGGCGGGCCTTCCCGAGCGGGACGACGTGCTCGCCCTCCGGCACCTCCCCCCGCGCGGTGCGGTAGATCAGCTTCGGCTCGAGGACGACGACCGGGTCGGGGTCGCGGATCGCCGCCGCGAGCAGCCCCTTCGCGTCCGCCGGCGTCGCGGGGATCGCGACCTTCACGCCGGGCGTGTGCACGTAGTAGGTCTCCGGCGAGTCGTCGTGGAGCTCCGGCGCCCGCACGCCGCCGCCGTAGGGCATCCGGATCACGAGCGGGAACGCCATCGCGCCGCCGGTGCGCCAGCGGTAGCGGCCGACGTGCGTGATCAGCTGGTCGAGCGACGGGTACGAGAACGCGTCGTACTGCATCTCCGTCACCGGCCGCCACCCGGCCATGCAGAGGCCGACGGCGGTCCCGAGGATCCCGGCCTCCGCGAGCGGCGTGTCGACGCAGCGGTCGGCGCCGAAGCGGTCGCGCAGACCGGCCGTCGCCCGGAAGACGCCGCCCGCGCGCCCCACGTCCTCGCCCATCACGAGGACGTCGTCGTCGCGCGCCATCTCCGTGTGGAGGGCGTCGTTCACCGCCTCGACGAGGAGCAGCTCAGCCACCGGCGCCTCCGAGCACGCGGCGCAGCTCGGCGAGCTCCGCCGCGAACGACGCCGGCGGCGCCGCGTACGCGTGCTCGAACACGAGCGCGACGTCGGGATCGGGTTCGGCCTCGGCGGCCGCGATGCCGGAGCGCATCGTCTCCGCCGCCTCGTCGCGCACCGCCTGCGCCTGCGCGTCCGAGAGGACGCCGAGCCGCCGGAGGTAGCGCTCGTAGCGGCCGAGGCACTCGTTCCGCCGCTCCTCCTCGACCCGCTCGAGGTCGATGTACGCCTTCGGGTCGTCGGCGGTCGCGTGCGGCGCGCACCGGTACGACACGGCCTCGATCAGCGTCGGCCCCTCGCCGGCGCGCGCCCGCTCGACGGCCTCGCGCGTCGCCTCGAACACGGCGAGCACGTCGCAGCCGTCGACGCGGATCCCGGGCATCCCGTACCCGACGGCCTTGTCGACGAGCGCCTCGGCGCGGGTCTGCGCCGACACCGGCGTCGAGATCGCCCAGCCGTTGTTGTTGCAGAAGAGGACGAGCGGCGCGCGCATGACGCCGGCGAAGTTCGCGCCCTCGTGGAAGGCGCCCTCGGACGTCGCACCGTCGCCGAAGTAGGCGATCGCGACCGTCGGCTCGCCACGCAGGCGCTTCCCCCACGCGAGGCCGGCGGCGTGCGGGACGTGGGTCGCGATCGGGACGCAGATGGAGGCGACGTTGTAGTCCGCGGGATTCCACCACCCGGCCGGGTGACCTCGCCACCACGAGAGGATCGTCGACGCCGGGATCCCCCGCAGCAGCCCGATCGCGGACTCGCGGTAGCTCGGGAAGATCCAGTCCTCCTCGTCGAGCGCGTACGCCGACCCGACCTGCATCGCCTCGTGGTTCCAGAAGATCGCATAGGTCCCGATCCGGCCCTGGCGGTGGTAGACGACGGAGCGCTCGTCGTAGGTGCGCAGCAGCACCATCGAGCGATGGAGCTCGAGGAGGTCGGCCTCCGCCAGCCCCTCGACCTCGCGGTCCGGCGTTCCCTCGCCGTCGCCGATCACGCGCCGCAGCTCGCGCTCGGCCGGAAGCACCTGCGCCATGGCGGCGGTGACTCTACCCCAGCCCGAGGACGCGGGAGAGCCAGGCGACGCGCTCCCGCTGGGCCTCCGCGTTCAGGAGATGGCCGGCGTCGTAGCGCCGGATCTCCTTCGGCTCGGGCGCCGCCTCGTACAGCGCCTCCGCGTCCTCGGGCGGGACGACGTCGTCGGCCGTGCCGACCTGGAACAGGAACCGCGCATCGGAGCGTCCGATCCAGTCCTCCGGCTCGAGATCGGCAACCCGCGCGCCGTGCCACCGTGGCGGGCCCGACAGGAGCACGAACGTCGCGACCCGGTCGTCGGCACCCGCGAGGACGGCGCCGACGGCAGCGCCGTAGGAGATGCCGACGTAGGCGATCCGGCGCGCGTCGAGCCGGGTGCGGGTCTCGACCCAGTCGAGGACGCGGCGCCAGGCGACGACGTTCGCGACGATCCCGGCGCGCGTCGAGGGCCGCTCCGGCGCCTGCACGAGGACGGCGGCGGCGCCGCGCTCCACCACGGCCGCCGCCTCCTGCAGGAAGTCGTCGCGCGAGCTGCCGCCTCCGTGCTGGAAGAGGACGACCGGCAGAGGCCCGGGCGCGTCCGACACGAGCACCCACGCGTGGACGCGGCCGCCCGCCGCCGCGAACGACGTGTCGAGGATCTCGACGCCGCCGCCGACCTGCTCGTCGAGGACCCGGATCGCGAGCGGCGCGTCCCGTGCGTAGGCGAACGGGTCCGCCTCGTCGTCGCCCCCGCACCCGGCCGCCGCGATCGCGCCGGCGAGGAGCGCGAGCGCGACGGCGACGATCCGCACGTGCGGTTCCTACCGCGACGGAGGTTGCGCGCGCGTTAAGCCCTGGCTGCGACGAGCGCCGCGACGAGGGCCACATCGCGTCCGGCGGAGAGGTCCGCCCACCGGATCGGCACCCGGACGTCGGGCTCGAACGCGAGCCGCGGGTCGCCTGCTCCACGGCGGCTCTTCCGCCACCACACGGTGCCGACGTTGACGTTCCAGCCGGAGGCCGGGAGGAGGAGCGGGGACGGGTCGCCGACGAGGTTCGGGCTGCCGCCGCTCGGCTCGCCGACGATGCGAACGCGCGTCCGCGCCTCGAGATCGGAGAGCAGATTCGCCGCGGCCGAGAACGTCGTCCGCGACGTGAGCACGACGAGTCGCTCACGCCGCCCGAGCGCGACGAGCGCGTCGAGGAGCGGCGCGTACGCGCGGTTCTCGCCTCCCGGGTTGTGCCGCAGGTCGAGGACGATGCCGCGCACCGAGCGCGCGCGGGCGAGCCGGCGGACGCGGTCCGCGAGGTCGCCGCTCCAGCCGAGCGTGCGGTTGTAGGCGACGTAGACGACGCGGCCGCGGTCGAGGCGCGCGGTCCACCCCGCGAGGTTCCTGCGCGCGAGGAACGCCGGCTTCGCGCGCTGCGGGAGGCCCTGCGGGACCATCGCATGCCAGAGGTCGGGGTTCGCGCGGCGGTACGCATCCGCCGTCACCGGCGCGAGCATCCGTTCGATCGTCGTCCCGTCGTCGCGCGCGAAGGCGAACGACGCCGCGCCGGCCGACGCCGTCACGCCGACGCCGTGGAGCACCTCGGCGACGACGAGCCAGTGCGCCTCGCGTGCGCGGCGGCTCCACTCGTTGTCCCCGGGGACGAGCGGCCCGACTGCCGCGAGCGCACGTTCCACCGGCACGCCTGCGATCGCCGTCAACCGGAGGCCGACGAGCGACGCGTCGGGGCCGACGACGCGCAGCCCGTCGTCGAAGGCATAGAGCCGCAGCGGGTAGAGGTGGAGCTGCCGCCGGTGCTGCCCGTCGAGCGGGAAGATGCCCGAGTGCCCGTCCCGCGGGCCGAGCAGCGCGACGAGTCGCATCAGCTCGACGAGCGTCTGGTCGTCGTCGAGTTCCGGCAGCCGCGCCTTGAGCCGCTCCGCCGCGGCGACGAAGTCGGCGCGCGCGACGTCGTGCCACGGCTGCGGATGCACACGCTCGACGTGGGCGACGATCGCGTCGACGTCGGCCGCGACCGGCGAGGTCGCGGGCGACGCCGCCGAGCCGCCGCACGCCGTCGCAAGGACGAGCAGGGACAGCACGAACAGCCGCCGGCGCCGCTTCACCGGAGCGCCCTCGCGAGCACCGGATCGCGCCCGGCGAAGAACTCGGCCGCGGTGAGCTCGACCGGCAGGTCCGGCTCGACCGCTAGCCGCCGGTCGCCGGGGACGACCTCCACCGCCTGCAGCGCCACGTGGACGGTGACCCCGAGTGACGGCACCTCGACCGGCGCCGAGTCGCCCCACTGGTTCGGCGACCCGCCCGTGGGCTCGCCGACGAAGCGGGCCCGCGTCTCGTCGTCGAGCACCGCCGCGAGGTTGCCCGCCGCGGAGAAGGTCGTGCGCCCGATCAGCACCACCGCCTTCCGCCCCGCGCGGCGAACCGCGTCGACGACGCCCCAGTAGGTGGTGTTGTCGCCGCCGCCGTTGAGACGGAGGTCGACGACGACGCGGCGCACCGACGGCCGGCGGGCGAGGCGGATCAGGCGGTCGAGCAGCGGCGGCGGCGGTGCCTCGACCTCGTGGTAGCCGAGGTAGACGGCGTGCCCGCCGTCGACCGTCGTCAGCCACGCCGCCGCCTCCTGGTGTCGGAGCCAGAGCGGCTGCGGCTCCGCCGGTCGGCGCAGCGGCTGGAGGGCGCTGCCGCGGACGAAGGACGGGGCCGGCACCGGCCACAGCTCGGCCGTGGAGCCGTCCGCGAACGCGAACCGCGCGGCGCCGCCGGCCCCGAGCCCGAGCCCGACGAGCACCTCCTCGGTCACGACGGCCTCAGGGAGCAGGAGCCGGAGGCTCTCGGCGTTGTCGTGCGGGACGAGCGAGCGAGCCGCCGCCTCGATCCGCGCGAGCGGCACACCGTCGATCGCCGTGACCCGCCGCCCGACGACCCCGGGGTCGTCCGCGTCGACGACCCACAGCCCGTCGCCGAAGTCGTACAGCCGGAGCGGGTACACGTGCAGCGGCCGCGCATTGGCGCCGAACACGAACACGCCCGTGTGGCCGTTCCGGTCGCCGAGCGCCGTGAGGCGCATGACCTCGACGAGGAGCTGCTCGCGCGACAGCGACCCCGCGCGTGCCGCGAGCGCCTCTGCCCGTTGCCGGAACGACGCCCGGGCGGCCGTCCCCGGGGCGAGCGCCGGGTGGAGCTCCTGCATCCGCGCCGCGAGCACCCGGAGGTCGCGCTCGGCCGGGGACGGGGCGGCCGGACGTGCCTCTCCACCCCCGCAGCCGGCGAGCAGGAGCAGCGCGGCGGCTGCGAGCGCGCGTCTCACCGTCGGAGGTCGGCGAGCACGGCGTCGGCCCACGCGACCGCCGCGCGGGACTGCGCGAGACCGAGGTCGAGGAGGTAGCCGTGGTAGCGATCGTGCCCCTCCCGCGTGTTCGTCGCGTCGATCGCCCGAAGCGCCTCGAGACGCGCCTCCGCGTCCGCGCGGTACTGCTCGACCTGGGCGACGAGGACGTCGTGCGGGACGAGGCCGCCGACGAAGATCTTCAGCTCGAGCCGGTCGCGGTCGCCCGGCACGACCTCCGCGAGCCAGACGTCGAGCACGCGCCGGCCCTCGGCCGTGAGGCGGTAGACCTGCTTGTCCGGCCTCCCCTGCTGCGCCACCTCCCGCCGGGTCGCGAGCCCGGCCTCGACGAGCCGGGGCAGAACGGCGTAGAGCCGGCTCCGCGCCGGCGCCCACACGTGACCGATCGCCCTGCCGACGAGCTTGAGCAGGTCGTAGCCCGAGCGCTCGCCCTCGATCGCGAGCAGCGCGAGCACGGCGGCCTCCGTCGTCGTCAACGTGACCGTCGCCGTGCGGGTCGTCGTCGGCACGCGACCATCTTGATAGTCCTGATGGGACTATTCCATTGAGGAACGGTTAAGGCACCAGCACGGTGACGGCGTCGCGCTCGGCCTCGAGCACCGCCGTCGTCACGTCGCCGAGGTCCTCGCCGTCCGCCTGCAGCGGCTGCGGCCGCTCTGCCCGGACGACGATGCGGTCGGCGTCGTGCAGCTCGAGCAGCGGCAGCGCGCGGACGCCCGCGGCGAGGTACGCGAGCGCACCCGGCACGTGCCGCAGGCGCAACCGCCGCGGCCCGACCGCGTCGAGGCCGCCCTCGAACCGGGCGCCCCGCGCGAGGCGCAGGGGCACCGGGCCCGCGTACGTGTAGGGATCCGTGTTGGCGACGAGCAGGAACGCCGCGGATCCGACGCCGTCGACCTCGAGCACCGGGTCGAAGCGCACGCGGTGCTCGGCGAGGACGCGGAGCGCCGTCAGCGTGAACCGAACGTCGCCCGCGCGCCGACCCGACGCGTCGCGCCCGAGCGCGTCGACCCGCCGGACGAGCTCGGCGTCGAGCCCGATCCCGGCGGAGAACCCGAAGCGCCTGCCGTTCACGCGTCCGAGGCCGATCCGGCGCGGCCGCGCGTGCGCGAGCGCACGTGCCGCGGCGACGGGGTCGCGGGGGAGGCCGAGCGCGCGCGGGAGGACGCTCGTGCCGCCGCCGGGCACGAACCCGAGCGGCACGGTGCCGCCGGCGCCGTTCAGCACCTCGTTGAACACGCCGTCACCCGAGAAGACGTAGAGCGCCTCCACGCCGCCGCCCAGGTCGCGCACGAGCTCCGTCGCATGTCCCGGGCGCTCGGTCAGCACGACCTCCGGGTCGCCCAGCGCAGCGGCGACGCGCTCGATCCGCTCGGGCGTCACGCGGCTCGCGAACGGGTTGACGATCAGGACGCCGGGCACCCGTGGGAGCATACGAGCGACCTTCCACGAGGAGCGGAGCCCGGGGCCGAGGCGGCGAAGCCGATCATGGACGACGCGCAGCTCGGCGACATCGTCGAGGGGGCGAGGAGGCGTCGACCTGGGCTAGCCCGGCGTCGAGTACCCGCGCATCCCGTCGAGCAGCACGGCGTAGAAGCGGTCCGCGAGCTCGTCGGTGTCGCGGCCGGGCGTCAGCCACGTGTACGCCCAGTTGAGGGCCGACAGCGCGAGCAGCGCGGCGGCGGCCTCGTCGAGGTCGGTCCGCAGCTCGCCGAGCTCGCGACCCTCGCGGAAGAGCCCGCGGAACCGCTCCTCGTAGCGGCGCCGCGCGGCGACGATCTCGTCGCGCCGCTCGCCCTCGAGGTAGCGCCACTCGCGGACGAAGACGGTGGCGACGTCGAGCTGGTCGGCGACGACGCGGAGGTGCGCGCGGAGCGCCTGGCGGATGCGCTCGGCGGGAGGAAGCGCCTCGTCGATCGCGTCGAGCGCGCCGTGGAACGCCGCCGCGCCCTCGCGCATCGTCTCGTACAGCAGATCCTGCTTCGAGGCGATGTGCGCGTAGAGGGACCCCTTCTGGACGCCCATGGCCTTGGCCAGCTGGTCGATGGACGTGCCGTGATACCCGCGCTCCGCGAAGAGGCGGGCGGCCTGAC
>JBLNEO010000033.1:0-20975 GCA_050262775.1 Pseudomonadota bacterium
CGCCTCGCGGAGCAGGGGATCGAGCCCGAGCGGCCGCCGTACCGCGTCCGTGAGGGCGGGTCGCAGCTCTGCTTCGTGCGCGACCCGGACAGAAAGCTAACGATCGCGAACTGATTGCGAGTAGCGCACGGCGGGGTTCCGAGAGCGATCGCCGCGGCTCGGCCGGATCCGCGGCGCGGGACCCGCCTCTCAGCGTTCGATCAGCTCGATCCGGTAACCGTCTGGGTCGCGCACGAAGCAGAGCTGCGACCCGCCCTCACGGACGCGGTACGGCGGCCGCTCGGGCTCGATCCCCTGGTCCGCGAGGCGCGCGAGCGTCTCTTCCAGGTCGTCGACCGTCAGCGCGATATGGCCGTACCCGGTGCCGAGCTCGTACGCGTCGACGCCGAAGTTGTACGTCAGCTCCAGCCGGTCGCCGTCCCCGGGAAGGCCCATGAACACGTTGATCGCCTCCTCGCGGATCGGCATCCGCCGCCGCTCCTCGAAGCCGAGCGCCGTGTAGAACGCGACCGACCGGTCGATGTCCGCGATCCGGTAGCAGGTGTGGATCAGCTCCATTCCGTCTCCTCCCTCACGAGTCCGAACAGGATGCCGTCGACCCAGTCGCCGTGGCGGTCGTACGCCCGGCGCTTGACGCCCTCGCGGACGAAGCCGGCGCGCTCGGCATGGGCGATCGCGCGCTCGTTGAAGCCGTAGATCTCCAGCTCGAGGCGGTGGAAGTCGAGCTCCACGAAGAGGTACCGCTGGAGCAGGCGCGCCGCCTCGTCGGCGGTCCGGCGACCGCGGAAGGACGGGTGGACGGCGAGGCCGCCGAGCCGAGCGATCCGGCTGCGCCGGTTGCTGCGCTCGTAGCGCATCGCCCCCGCGCGCTCGCCGTCGACCTCGATCACGAAGCGGCCGAACGCCTCCGGCTCCCGCCCCGACCGCTCGATCTCGTCCGCGAGCGCCTCGCGGTCGGCGTCGCGGCTCGCGGCGAGATAGGGATCGACCTCGTCGTGGTTCAGCAGCTCGACGAGGAAGTCGAGGTCGTCCGGAGCGGCGCGGCGGATGGTGACGCTCACGCCCGCGCAGGCTACTCACGAGCGCTCGAGGTACCGCCGCTCGACCGACGCGAGCACCGAGTAGAACGGGTCGATCATGTTCCCGACGTCGAGGCGGCCGACGAGCGACAGGAGCTCGTACGCGTCCCGCCGCGCGAAGCCCCAGCCCGTCTCGAGACGGCGGATCAGGTCGGCGTAGGCGGCGCGCGCGCAGTCGGCGAGCGACGTCCCCTGGAAGCCGGCGATCGAGCCGATCGCCTCCGCCGTGTTCAGCTGCGGCAGCGCCGCGAAGCCGGCCTCCTCGCGCGTCCGCACCCGGACGGACAGCTCGACCTCCGCCTCGACCTCGAGCGCCGCGCCCGTGATCTCGCCGCTGCCCTGGGCGGCGTGCGCGTCCCCGAGCGCGAGCAGCCCACCGTCGACGTCCACCGGCAGCACGAGCACCGCGCCGGCCGCGACCCCCGGCACGTCCACGTCGCCGAGGTACTCCGGCGACTGCGAGAACGTCAGCCGTCGCTCGCGCGCCGGGGCGACGCCGACCGTCCCGAGGAACGTCCTGAGCGGCACCTCGACGGCCGCGTCGCCGACCGGGAAGCGCGCGACCCCGTCGCGGTACGGCACCACGCGCACCTCCGGCTCGAACCCGGCGTCGCCGAGGGAGTACGCGGCGTGGTCGAGCGCGCCGAAGCCGCCGAAGACCCCCGTCCAGCCCTCGCCGGTCGCCGGCCACGCGTCGACGCGGTGGAGCTCCACCTCGAGCACGTCGGCGCCCGCCCGCGCGCCCGCGACCGCGAAGGGCCCCGTCAGGGGGCACGCGCCGCCCAGGAGCTCGACCACCTCGTCGATCTGCCAGCCACGCGGCGCCTGTGCCTTCGCGACCCCGCAGAGCGAATCGGCCGTCTCGACCAGGACCCGCTCGCCCTCGCCCAGCTCGGCGAGCGGCGCCGCGTCCGGGTCGAGGACGAGCGTCGTCGCCGTGCGCGGGAACCGCCTCACGCGCCGTAGCGGGCCCGGTACGCATCCGCAGCCGCGGCGAAGCACTCCAGCGGTGCCCTGAGGATGCCGGCGCCGATCTGCCCGCCGTTCCGTCCTGCGAGGCCGCCGTCGATCACCGGGAGCACGCCGGTCTCGAGCACGCGGAAGAGGTCGATGCCCACCGGGGTGCCGCGGTAGCCGAGGTACGGGACGCGGAAGAACGAATGCTCGCCCGCGGTGATCGCGTACATCGAGCGGTTCAGCTCGACCATCGCCTCCGGCGAGCCGCCCTGGTAGGCCTGGAGCGCAAAGGCGGCGGCCTGGGCGAAGCCGCCGAGTCCGACCGTCTCCGTGATGTGGCTCTCGCCGCCGATCCACTCGACGTCGTCGTCGGTGAAGCCCTCGAAGAGCTTCGCCTCGACGACCGGGTGCGGCCCGCGAAACCACTCGTCGCCGAGGCCGCTGACGCGGATCGAGAAGCCGCGGCAGTCGAGCGTCATCGCGGTGAGCACGCTCGCCGCCTCGATCCCGTGCGCGCCGTCGGCGGTCGCCTTCGCCGCCGCCATCCCGAGCCGGAGGAAGAAGTAGTCGCTCTCGTGCAGGAAGGCGAGCGTCCGGCGTACGTCGTCCGCGTCGACGGCGCCTCCCTCGAGCCCGAGCTCGAGCAGATGCGGCGTCAGCTCCTTGACGAAGAGCGTCGTCGCGGCCGTGTTGCGGCTGTGGAGCTCGTCGCCCATGTGGAGTGCGCGCCGCATCAGCGGCTTCAGCGGGAGCCCGCCGGCGCGCTCGACCGCGGCGCCGATCACGGGCGCGAGCGTGTCGCGGATGAAGTCGAGCCCGCGCCGCACCTCGTCGTCGTAGACGCCGTAGTTCAGGCGCTTGCGCGACTCGCCCTCGTAGAAGTTGCAGAAGCCTGTCGTCCCGAAGGGCGCGTTCTCGACGACGAAGACCGGCATCGACGCCGTGTAGATCCCGGCCACCGAGCCGACGCAGCCGTGGGCGTGGCACGTGCCGACGACGATCTCGCCCGCCGCGAGCTTCCGCTCCGCCTCCTCCTCGTCCTCGGCGAGGCCCTCGTAGAGCGCGCCGTACACGACCGCCCGCCGCTGCCCGCCGTCGTACTCGGGCCACGGCATCGGCGCGCCCGAGGTCAGCACCGTCGCCGCCGTCATCCCGGGCACGACGTCGCCCGCGGTGCGGACGCCGACGAGCACGGGCTCGGCCTCGCAGAGGCGGCGCACCACCTCCGCGTTCGCCGTCTCCCTCACCACAGCCGCAGGTACTGCGTGCGCTCCCATTCGCCCACCACCGTGTTGTAGGTGTCCCACTCCTGCCGCTTGTACGAGACGTACGTCTGGTGGAACTCGGGACCGAAGACCTCGGCCGCGAGCCCGTCCGCCTCGAACTCGTCGATCGCCTCGCCGAGCGTGCGCGGGAGCCGCCGCAGGCCGCGCTCGCGCAGGTCGTCCGCGGACAGCGCGTACGTGTCGTCGTTGACGGGATCCCCGGCGTCGAGGGCGTCGCGGATCCCACGGAGTCCGGCGGCGAGCGTGATCGCGGCCGTGAGGTAGAAGTTGCACGCCGAGTCGGCGATCCGCAGCTCGACGGCCTTGCGGTTCGCCGGGAGCCGGCACATGAGCGTGCGGTTGTTCTCGCCCCAGGCACGGAAGACCGGCGCCCAGGTGATCTCGCGCATCAGCCCGTAGGGCAGCAGGCGCTTGTACGAGTTCACCGTGGGGCAGGCGACGGCGCAGATCGCGCCGGCGTGCCGGAGGATGCCCGCCGTGAACCGGTGCGCGAGCTCCGTGTAGCCGCCGCGTGTCGGCCCGCGCCCGTTCGTGCCCGCGTCGAAGGCGTTCTCGCCGGTCTCGAGGTCGGCGAGGCTCATGTTCAGGTGGGCGCCGGAGCCGAACGAGTCGGAGAAGGGCTTCGGCATGAAGGTCGCGTAGCAGCCGAGCGTGCGCGCGACGTGCTTCGCCATCAGCCGGAAGATCAGCATCCGGTCGCACATCGCGAGGCCGTCGGTGTAGCGGAAGTCGAACTCGTACTGGCCGTGGCCGCCCTCGTGGTCGAAGGAGTACACGTCCCACCCGAGCGCGTTGATGTACCCGACCATCGGCTCGAGGAACGGGTCGGCGAGGATGGTCGTCTCGACGTCGTACCCGCGCGTGGGCTCGTTGAGCAGGTCCTCGGCCACGAACGGACGGCCGGCGCCGCCGTCGTCGCGGAGGACGTACACCTCGGGCTCGACGCCGAGGTTGAACGCGTACCCGAGCTCGGCGGCGGCGTCGAGCTGGCGCCGCAGGACGTGGCGCGAGTCGTGCGAGTAGGGGAGCCCGTGCAGCCGGAGCTCGGCCGGCGCGATCGCGTAGCGCGCGTCCCACGGCAGCACCGTGACGGCGCCGAGGTCGGGGATTCCCTCGCATTCGTCCTCGTTGGGACCGAGCTCGCCCATGCCCTCGAGCGCGCCGACGGTGTACAGCTCCGAGCCGGCCGCGGCCTTCGCGAGCTTGTCGATCGGGACGCACTTCGACTTCGGCACGCCGTGGACGTCCACGTACGCGCCGAAGAAGTACCGCACCCCTTCGGCCTCGAGCGCCGCCCGCAGCTCGTCGGGCGACGCCGCCGTCTCCAGCTTCTCCATCGGTCCTCCCCTCACCCCGTCGTCGCCTGGTAGCGGAGCAGCTCGCCGCCACCGACCGTCACGAGGACGCCGCGCAGGACGCCCTCCGCGTACTCCGAGCCCGCGTTGATCGCGAGCGTCCGTCCGATCCGCGTCGTTCCGCCCGACTCGTGCACGTGCCCGTGGAGGCTGACGAGCGGCTGCCACGCCTCGAGGGCCTCGCGCACCGCCGTCGACCCGACGGGGCCGACGAGCTGCGCACCGAACGACGTCCGCACCGTGAGGTGCTCGTCGAGGAGCGGCGCGGTGTCGAGGCCGGAGTCGTACGGCGGCACGTGGAGGTTGAAGACCGCCGTCTCCGGCCGCTCGAGGCGGGCCGCCACCGCGTCGATCCGGGCGCGCAGCTCGCCCTCCGGCAGCTCGCGGTGGGTGTGCCACGGGGTCGGGTTCGACCAGCCGACGCTCAGCAGCTCGTGGCCGGGTGCCGCCTCGAGCACGTCGCCCTCCGCCAGCAGCACGGTCTCGCCGCCGTGCTCGCGGATCACCTCGTCGACCTCGAACGGGTCGTCGTTGCCGGGGGCGGTGACGATCCGGACCCCGCGGCCGCCGAGCTTCTCCCGCGCGAGCGCGAGCCAGCGGACGAGCGTCTCGCGCATCAGGCGCGCGAACAGCCGGTCGACGGCCTCGGGCCGCGAGGCGAGCTCGGCGTACTCCTCGTCGCGCATCCGGGCCGGATACGAGCCCAGGTCCCGCACCTGGCGCTCGAGCGCGTCGACGCGCTCGGCGGTGACGACTCGCTCCTCGCCGGCGACCTCGGCCCGGACGCGCCCGTCCGGCAGCTCGACCAGCGGCACCACGTGCTTGCCGGTCAGGTCGCCGCCGAGCACGAGCAGGTCGGCGCCGTAGAACGAGGCCGCGTTGACGAACTTGCGAAAGCAGACCTCCGAGCCGTGGACGTCCGTGGCGAAGAAGATCGTGCGCGCGTCGCCGTTGCCGTCGCGCCGCCGGCCGAGGCGCGCCATCAGTACGTGTCCTCCCGCTCGGAGACGTCGTCCCACCACTGCACGCGCTCCCCGATCCGCGCACGCAGGCGCCACGAGCGCGACTTCGGCGCCGCGTCGACGAGGCCGAGGAGCATGAAGGCCCGGTCCCGCACCGCGGCCTCGGCCCCGGCGTCGAGCCCGCGCACCGCGCCCGTCTCGACCGCCCGCCGGACCCGGCGCAGGTTGTCGGTCGCGGTCCGGTGGAAGCCCCAGTCCCGTCCGAGCACGCGCGCGACGTAGCCGCCGTCGACCTGCTCCGGACCCGCGCGCTCCTCGACGACCTCGTGGGTCGCGAGCATCACGGCGGCGTCGGCGACGTCGCCGCGCGTGATCTCGACGATCTGGAGCTTCTGCAGCAGCAGGTCCTCGATCGGGATCGTCGTCTCGTGGCGGACGATCCGCTCGCCGAGCTCGATCGTGTGGCAGAACTCGAGGCGGTCGACGAAGACGTCGAGCTCGACGCGGGTGGCGGGATGCCGGAACGCGAACCGCGTGCCCTCCATCGCGACGAGCACGTCCCGGTCGACCGCGTATCCCCGCTCCTCGAGCATCCGGCGGATCCCCGCCCGGTCGCCGCCCCGGATCACCACGTCGATGTCCTTCGCCGGCCGGCGCACGCGCTCCATCGTCGAGGCCGCCGCGTCGCAGTGGATCCGGATCCCGGTCGAGCCGACGACGCGGAGGGTGAGGCCGCGCTCGCCCGCCTCGTGGACGAGCGCGACCGCCTCCGCCTCGAGCTCCTCCCAGTCGGGGTGCCTCACTCGATCGGGATCTGCTTGAACGCGAGGTCGACGTCGACGCCCTCGCGACGCCGGTAGAGCTTCGCGCCGACGTACCACACGATGCCGGCGACGAGCGTGCCGACGACGATCCAGAAGTCGCGCTTGTCCGGGTCGAGCAGCGGCCCGGCGGCGACCTCGTCGCGCCAGAGCAGCACCAGGCAGAGGACGAAGAACGCCACGCCCAGTGCGCCCGTGATCGACATCGCCGGGATGCCGCCGACGCGGTAGGCGTGCGCCGGGGACGACTCGTAGAACCGCCGCCGCACCCACGGGAACACGACCGCCGAGGCGAGCGCCGTGCCCCAGACGACGAGGATCACCTCGATCAGCGCGAGCAGCGCGATGTTCTTGTACGCGATCAGCCACATGAACAGGATCGCGCCGAGCGTCGAGAGGCCGATCGCCACCACGGGCGTGTGGAACCGCCGGCTGACGTAGCCGAGCTTGTCCGGGGCGATGCGGTCGAACGACCACGCCACCATCGACCGCGTCGTGTACGCCAGCTCGGCGGGGATCCAGAACCAGATCCACGCGACGAAGGTCGCCATGATCACGGTGGAGATCAGCATGTTGTTGGCGAGGATCCCCGCGAGCACCGTGAACCACGGCGAGGCGCCGATCGTCGCCTCCGTCGACCCGCCCTCGACGGCGCTCAGCGAGTTGTACGCGATCGCGCCCTGGAACTCGTCGCCGAAGGCCTTCGTCGAGAGGCCGGCGAAGAGCGCGATCAGGAACCCGGTGGCGAGCACGGCGCCGAGCATCCCGACGATCTGGGCCGAGCGGACGCGCTTCACCTCGCCGCCGATCCCGATCGACTGGACCGCGCCGAGCAGCGGCAGCAGCGGCCAGATCATGAACTTCACCGTGTCGGCGAAGCTGTTGTCGGTGTTCACGTACCCGGCGGCGGTCGCCTTCGCGATCACGTCGTCGTAGTTCAGCCCGGCCAGGCTCTGGAGGTTCGCCTCGAAGTCCGAGCGGCTGCCGAACAGCATCACCGCGATCAGCACGAGCGTCCCGACGACGGCGATCCCGAACAGCACCTTCTGGACCGCGAAGTAGCGCCGCGTGCCGAGGGCGAGCAGCCCGCCGGCGACGAGCAGCAGGATCGTCCCGATGATGAACACGCCGTTCTCGGTGCTCACGTCCGCGGCCCAGCCGACGAGCCTCGGGCTGTCGCCGACGGAGCCGACGGTGGCGAGGAACGACGCGAGGCCGACGGTGACGATGAGCGACGCCGCGAGCGCGCCGTAGTAGAGGAGCACGACCGTCTCGAGCAGCGAGAAGACGAACGCGACGGCGGGCGTGGTCGTCCGCGAGAGCGACACGTAGACGCCGCCCGAGCGCGGGAACACGACCGCCCAGAAGTAGAACGTGACCGCGACGGCGCACATCCCGAGCGCGGCGAGCACGGTCGACAGCCACACCCACGCCCCGGGGTAGAGGCTCGGCCCGTAGTACTGGTTGAGCGCGATCGCGATCCCGACCGAGACGAGACCGACGTTGTAGATGAAGACGTCCCAGGCGCCGGCGACGCGGATCAGCCCCGAGGCCGACCGCGAGAACACCTTCGCCTCGGGCGCGGCCGGCACCGCACCTCCTGCCGCTTCCGAGTCCATGCTCCCTCCTCCCGTCTGCGTGAGGGCGCGATCGAACCACCGGTCGGTGCGGATGTCAAGATCGTGCACTCGTTTCGATACGATTCTCGTACCAACAATCGAACTTCCCGGGGAAATCCGTATGACAGACGACACCACGCGCACCGTCGACGAGATCGACCGCGCGATCATCCGCATCCTGCAGCGGGACGGCCGCGCCTCGAACACGCAGATCGGGCGCGAGCTGGGCCTCACGGAGGCGGCGATCCGCAAGCGCATGGGCCGCCTCCTCGCCGAGGACCTCGTCAACGTGGTCGCCGTCCCGACCCCGCGCGCGGTCGGCCTGGCGCTGTCGGCGATCATCGGCGTGTCCGTGCAGCTCGGCCGCCTCGACGCGGTCGTGGAGCAGCTCGTCCCGTACCCCGAGGTGCGGTACGTCGGCATCTCGACCGGCCGCTACGACGTGATCCTCGAGTCCTTCTTCCTCAACCAGGAGCACCTGCTCGAGTTCGTCTCGAAGAAGCTCGGCTCGCTGGACGGCGTCACCGGCGTCGAGACGTCGCTGATCCTGCGCGTCGCGAAGTTCAGCTACGAGTGGGAGATCCCGTAGGCGCTCCGCCGACGTCGGACGCGGGCCGCGGTGCCCGTCCCGAGCGCGACGCCGGCGAGCACGAGCGCCAGCCCCACGACCTGACGGATGCCGACGGGCTCGTCCAGCAGCGTCGCGCCGTACACGAGCGCCGTGGCCGGCACGAGGTACGTGACGAGGATGGCGTAGGAGGCGCCCGCGCTCGAGAGCACGCCGAAGTAGAGGAGGTACGCGACCGCCGTCGCGACGACGCCGAGCGCGAGCACCGCGCCTCCGGCGTCCCAGCCGACGTCGTGGCCGCGGAGCGCCCAGAGGCCGAACGGGAGCGTGAAGAGCGTCGACCAGGCCATCGTCCCGAGGGCGATCTCGAGCGCGGAGAGCCCGCGGAGGCGCGCCCCGGTGTAGAGCGCGCCGACGGCGTAGAGCGCCGCCGCGACGACGACGGCGAGCGAGCCCAGCACGGCGCCCGCGCCCTGGCCCGGCTCCGCCCCGACGACGAGCGCCACGCCGGCGAAGCCGAGCACGAAGCCGCCCAGGCGAGCACCGGTGACGCGCTGGCTCGAGGCCGCGAGCGCCGCGAACACGGCGGTGAAGAGCGGTGCGGACGCGTTGAGGATCGCCGCCGTCCCCGAGTCGATCTGGGTCTGGCCGAGCGGGATGAGGACGAACGGCACCGACGTGTTGAGGACGGCGGCGGCCGCGAGCTGCCGCCGACGCGCGAGCAGCGGCCCGAGCGAGAGCCGCCGCGCGGCCGCGATCAGCGCGAGCGTCACGGCGGCGAAGCCGACACGACCCGCCGCCACCGACACGGGCGCGAGGTCCCGCAGCGCGATCTCGATCAGCATGAAGGCCGCGCCCCAGATCGCGGCGAGCGCGAGGAGCATCCCGAGCTGCGCGCGCGTCACGAGGGATCCAACGCGCCGGACCCCGATGCGGTGAGACCCCTCACGCCGGAGCCAACGTCGCCGCACGCGGCGGTGTTCCCGGGGATGCGTAGGATCCGGCGCGATGGCCGAGTCGTCGCTCGATCGCGCGCACGCCGTCGCCGAGCGGCTGCTCGGCAACGTCGAGCAGGTCGTGCTCGGCAAGACGGAGCAGGTGCGCCTCGTGATCGCGGCCCTCGCCTGCCGCGGCCACGTCCTGTTCGAGGACGTCCCGGGGACGGCGAAGACCGTCCTCGCGCGGGCGCTCGCCGGCTCGGTCGAGGGCGCGTCCCACTCCCGCATCCAGTGCACGCCCGACCTGCAGCCGACCGACGTCACGGGCCTCTCGGTGTACGACCAGCGCGACCGGGAGTTCGTCTTCCGGCCCGGGCCGGTGTTCGCGAACGTCGTGCTCGTCGACGAGATCAACCGCGCCATGCCCAAGACGCAGTCGGCCCTGCTCGAGGCGATGGCCGAGCGGCAGGTGACCGTCGACGGCGTCACCCGGCCGCTGCACGACCCGTTCATCGTGCTCGCGACGGAGAACCCGCTCGAGTACGAGGGCACGTTCCCGCTCCCGGAGGCGCAGCTCGACCGCTTCTTCCTGCGGACGGCGCTCGGGTACCCGGGGACGGAGAACGAGCTGGCGATCCTCCGCGACCAGCGCCGCTCCCATCCGCTCGAGCGGCTGCAGCCCGCGATCGCCCTCGAGGAGCTGCGGCTGCTGCAGGCCGCCGTGGCCGACGTCTACGCGGACGACCTCGTCGAGCGGTGGATCGTCGCGCTCGTGGAGGCGACCCGTGCGCTGCCGCAGATCGCCGTGGGCGCGTCGGTGCGCGGGACGCTCGCGCTCGACCACATCGCGCGGGCATGGGCGCTCCTCCACGGACGCCACTACGTCGTCCCGGCCGACGTCGAGGAGCTCTTCCTGCCCGTGCTCGGGCACCGGCTGCTGCTCGAGCCCTTCCTCGTCGAGTCGGAGGAGCTCTCGCGCGAGGAGTCGCTCGAGCGCGTGAAGACGCGGTGCCTCCAGCTCGCGCCGCCGCCGGACGTGATGGCGCCCGCGGCCGCTGCGGCGTCCTGACGATGCCGGCGTCGGCACGGCGCACGTTCCCGCTCGTCCCGCGCCGGCGGCTCGTCGGGATCCCGTTCGGCGAGCAGCGGAGCGCGCGGCGCGGAACGGGGTCGGACGTCGCGGGGTCGCGGCCGTACGAGCCGGGCGACCCGGTCTCGACGATCGACTGGTACGCGAGCGCGCGGCTGTCGGCGGCGCGCGGACGGGACGAGTTCGTCGTGCAGACGCGCTTCGCCGACGAGGCGCCTCGCGTCGCGGTCGTCGTCGACCGCCGTCCGGCGATGAGCCTGTACGCGCCGGCGCTGCCGTGGCTCTCGAAACCGGCCGCCGTGGGCGCCGCCGTCCGCACGATCGGTGCCAGCGCCGCGGCCGCCCGCGCGGAGCTCGGCTACCTCGACCTCGCGGACGGCCGGCCGTACTGGCTCGCGCCCGGGTCGCGCGCGCAGTCGCGGCTGATGGAGCGCCGCGCGGCGGACGCGACGTTCGGCGGCCCGGAGGACGCCGTCGCGCGCTCGCTCGAGTTCCTCCTGCACCGGAGCCGCGACCTCCCCACGGGGGCGTTCGTGTTCGTCGTCTCCGACTTCCTGCGGCCGCCCCCGGTCGGCCTCTGGCTCCGCGCGCTCAAGGCGCGGTGGGACCCCGTGCCCGTCGTCGTCCAGGATCCGACGTGGGAGGCGAGCTTCCCGGCGGTCGGCGGCGTCACCGTGCCCGTCCTCGACCCGGCCGACGGCGTCGTTCGCGAGGTCCGGCTGCGGCAGGGGGAGGCGCGCGGGCGGCGTCGCGCGCACGAGGAGCGGAGGCGGCGCCTGCTCGCGGGCTTCGCCCGCATCGGCGTCGACCCGGTGCTCGTCGACGGCGACGAGGAGCACGCCGTGGCGCACGCCTTCGTCCGCTGGGCCGAACGGCGCCGCCGCGCGCGGAGGGTGCGATGAGGATCGCGGCAGCCGTGCTCGCGGCGCTCGCGCTCGCGCCTGCCGCCGGCGCCGCGCCGCTCGTCGTCCGCACCTCGCTCGACCCCGGCACGGTCCCGTTCGGCGCTCCGACCGCGGCGGAGGTGACCGTCGTCGTCGACACCGGGGCCGTCGACCCGGACACCGTCCGCGTCGAGGCCGACACCGCACCGCTCCGGCGCGTCGGCGCGACGGCGACGGAGCGCGAGGACGGCGACGGGACTCGCCTGCTCGTGCGGCGGCTACGCGTGGCCTGCGTGACCGACGCGTGCCGACCGGCCGACGCGCTGCGCGCCGTCGCGCTGCAGCCCGTCCGCGTGCGTGCCACGCGACGCGACGGGCGGCCCATCACCGTTCGTGCGTCGTGGCCCGTGCTGCTCGTCGCGCCCCGCGTGCCGGCGGGCGCCGCCTCCGGCGAGCCGGTCTGGCGTGTCGACACGCGTCCGCCGGAGGCGACCTACCGCGTGCGGCCGTCGCTCCTCAGCGGCCTCCTCCTCGCGCTCGCGGCGGCACTTGCGACCGCGGCGGTCGGGCTCGTCGCGTGGGAGGCGCGGGGCCGGCGCCGCCGCCGGACCCACGCCCGCCGCTCGGAGCTCGAGGCGGCCCTCGCGGCGCTGCGGGCGTCGCTCGACGCGGACGAGCGGGAGCGTCGCCGCGCGGCCGGGACGCTCGCCCGCGTCCTCGAGTCGCGGCGCGACCGGCACGGCGGCGATGCGGCGGCCCTCGCGTGGGGCGAGCCCGAGCCGCGGCCCGACCGCCTCGCGGCGCTCGCCGACGAGGTCGAGCGGGAGATCCACGCATGAGCTCGATCCCGCTCGCGGACGCAGCGGCGCTCGAGCGCGAGGCGCGCCGGACGCTCCTCCTCCGCCTCGCGATCGCGGCGCTCGCGGTCACCGCCGTCGTCGCGGCCGCCGCCGCCGGCCGCCACCCCGACCTCCACCGTGCGGCCTTCGTGCCGCCGGGATCGTCGGGGATCGTCGTGCTCGATCTCTCGGCCAGCATCTCCTCCGACACCTACGAGCGGATCGGGAACACGCTCGCCGAGCTCGCGGGCGGCGGCGGCCGCTACGGCCTCGTCGTCTTCTCGGATACGGCCTACGAGGCGCTGCCGCCGGGCACGCGGGCGGAGGAGCTCCGGCCGCTCGTCCGCTACTTCACGCTCCCGCGGCAGGAGCAGCCCGGCTTCCTGCCGGAGTTCCCGCGGAACCCGTGGCAGGACACGTTCTCCTCCGGGACGCGGATCTCGACCGGCCTCGAGCTGGCGCGCGAGATCATCCGGCGCGAGCGGCTCCGGCGGCCGGCGATCCTGCTCGTCAGCGACCTCGACGACGACCCGATCGACGTCCCGCGTCTGCGCCGGACGCTCGCCGAGCTCGAGACGGCGGGGACGAAGGTGTCGGTCGTCGCGCTCAACCCGTCCCCCGAGGACGAGCGCTTCTTCCGCCGGCTCCTGCGCGAGCCGGGCGAGCTGCGGTTCGCGCGCCTGCCGATGCAGCGGGCGTCGACGGCGGAGGGCGCATCGTTCCCGTGGCCGCTCGTCGCGGCGTCGCTCGCCGCGGCCGGCGCGCTCGGCGTCGCCGTCCTGTGGGGCGCGCGCCTGACGTGGAGGCAGGCATGAGCCCGGTCCGGATCGCGCTCGCGGTCGTCCTGCTCGCGGCCGCCGTCGTCGCGGCGCTCCTCGCCCTGTCCGTCCGAGCCGCCGCCGACGCCCTCGCGACCGGTGACGCCGGCTTCCTCGCCGGCGAGCGGGCCGACTGGACGTCCGGCTCGCCGCTCGCGGGCGCCGCGGAGCGCGCGCTCGCGCTGTCCGACGACCTCGACGCCCGAGGGGCGCTCGCCCTGCACCGGCGCGCGACCAGGGAGGGGCCCGGCTTCGGCGGCGGCCTCGAGCGGCAGGGGATCCGGTCGGCGGCCGAGGCGGCGCTGGCCCGCGTGGCGCAGGACCAGGCCGGGCCGCGCGCGGCACAGGCGGGCGTCCTCCTCGGAACGCTGCTGTTCGCGGATCCCGGCGCCGGGAGCGCGCAGGGGCCGACGCCGGCCGACCGCGCGCTCGCGGCGTTCGGGAACGCGCTCGACGCCGAGCCGGGCGACGACGCCGCCGCCTACGACCTCGAGCTGCTCCTGCGGCTGCTCGAGGCACGCGGCGAGCGGCCGGGGTCGAACGCCGGCGCGGGCCCGCGCGGCGGGGGCAGGCGCGGCGCCGGGGGCGGGACGCCGGGACGGGGCTACTGATGACCCTCCTCTCGCCGCTCGGGCTCCTCGTCGCGCTCGCGGCCGTCCCGCTGGTCGCGGCCTGGCTCGTCGCGGACCGCCGCGTCGCGCGCGTCCGCGCCGCGCTCGGGCTGCCGCCGCCCGCCGGCGACGGACGGAGGCGGGTCGCGGCCCTCGTCGCCGTGCCCGTGCTGCTCGCGCTCGCGTGCGCGCAACCGGCGCTGACGCGGGACGAGACACGCCGCGTCCGGACCGACGCGGCCGCGATGGTCGTCGTCGACGTCTCGCGCTCGATGCAGGCGGCCGCGGCGCCCGGAGCCCCGACGCGGCTCGAGCGCGCCCGCACGCTGGCGACGCGCCTGCGCGCGGACCTCGGCGACGTCCCCACCGGCGTGGCGAGCATGACCGACCGCGTCCTGCCCCTCCTCCTGCCCTCGGCGGATCCCGCCGCGTTCGACGCGACCGTCGAGCGCGCGCTCACCGACGCCGCCGGGGGGAACCTGTTCCTGCCGTCCGACCGCCGCCGCGCCCTGGTCGTCCTGACCGACGGCGAGTCGCAGCCGTTCGCCGAGGGTGAGGTGGCGCGCGCCCTCCGCGCCGCGCACATCCGCCTCGTCACGGTGCACGTCTCCGCGCCGGGCGAGCGCGTGTTCCGGCGCGGCGGCGTCCCGGAGCGGCTCTACCGCCAGGACGCGCGCAGCGGCGAGACCCTCGACGCGCTCGCCGAGGCGACCGGCGGAGCCGCCGTCGAGGAAGGCGACCTGCCGGGCGCCGCGGCCGCCGTCCGAGCGGCGCTCGGCCGCGGCGAGACGCGCGCGTACGGCGTCGACCGCCGGCTCGTCCCGCTCGCCCCGTGGCTCGCCCTGCTCGCGCTCGCGCCCCTCCTCCTGCTCGTCCTGCCCGGCGGCGTCCGGTGGTTCCCAAAGGGCTTGCAGCCCCGCAGACCGGGGGCTACGATCGCTCCCCGATGAGGCCACGGACAGGCTTCCTGCTCCTGCTGGCCGCCGCTGCCGTCGCCGCCGTCTCGGGGCTCACACGGGACGCCGGCGGCGCCGCCGCGCCCGCGGGCGACTGGCTCGCCTTCGGCCGGACCGCCGACCAGAACCGCTACTCGCCGCTGACCCAGATCACGCGCGGCAACGTCGACCAGCTGGGTCGGGTGTTCAAGCTCGACTTCCGCCAGGTCGACCCCACCGTGCGTCGCGGCGAGCAGAGCTACCCGCTCGCGATCGACGGCGTGCTCTACCTGACGACGAACGACAACAACGTCTGGGCCGTCAACGGCACCACCGGGAAGATCCTCTGGCGCTACGACCCGAACAAGCTCGCGATCTACTCGAACTTCGGCATCGTCGCGAACCGCGGCCTCGCCTACTGCGCCGGCCGCCTCTACCTGCTGACGCTCGACATGCAGATCGTGGCGCTCGATCCCCGGACGGGGCGCGTCGTCAAGCAGGTGCCGATCGCGGCCGCCGTGCCGGGCGCATCGATCAACTACGGCTACTCGGAGACGAGCGCGCCGATGTGCGCGGGCGGGCGCCTCGTGATCGGCGCCGCGGGCTCCGAGTTCGGCGTGCGCGGGTTCGTGATGGCGTACAAGCCCGACCTCACGCCGGCGTGGGCCAACCCGTTCTGGACGATCCCGCCCGACCTCCAGAGCTGGCGGCGCCCGAGCCGGGTCGTCGGCGGCGGCGTCGTCTGGACCCCGACGACGATCGACACGGGCACGAACACGCTCTACTTCGGGACGGGCTCGCCGACGCCCCTCTACTGGCCGGCGCTGCGCCCCGGCCGGAACCCGCGGACGAACGCGCTCGTCGCCGTCGACCTCCGGACCGGCCGGCTGAAGTGGTGGCAGCAGCAGATGAACCGCAACCAGTGGTCCTACGACACGGCGCAGCCGCCGCTCGTCTACGACGCGCGCGTCGGGGGCAAGCGGCGCCGCGTCGTCTCGGTTGCGACGATGGAGGGCGTCTGGTTCGCCTACGACGCCCGGACGGGCCGGCCGATCTACTCGCGGGTGAAGGTGATCGACCGGACGGAGCACCCCCCGCTCCGGCCCGGGCAGCCGGTCGTCGTCTACCCGTCCTCGATCGGCGGCCTCAACTACTCGCCGGCGTCGTACCACCCCGGCCGGAACATCATCGTCAACGCCGCCGCCGAGACCTCCGCGGTGCTCACGCAGCAGAAGCTGACGCCGACGCAGAAGCGGCGGAAGCTCGTCCTCGGCGACGTCTTCCTCGGGCTCGAGATCGGCAACTTCGGAACCGTCAACCCGAACTGGAAGGACTTCGGCTCGATCTCGGCGATCGACGTCAACACGGGCCGCAGGATCTGGAAGTTCCGGACGCCGCAGCCGGAGCGCGGCGGGGTGACGACGACGGCGAGCGGCCTCGGCTTCGCCGGCGGCGGCGACGGCGTCGTCCGCGCCTTCGACCTCCGCGACGGGCGCGTCCTGTGGCGCTTCCAGACGAGCCACCCGATCGCCGCGGGCCCGACCATCTACTCGGTCGGCGGGAAGCAGTACGTCGCGATCACCGTGGGCGGGACGCCGACCTCGTCGAACGGCGGCACCGGCACCGAGCTGCACGTCTTCGCGCTCGGCGGCTCGAAGAACGACGATCCGCCGCCGCGGGCGCCCGCCGCCCGCGCGCCGGCGCGCCTGACGACCGACCGGGTCGTCGACGTGCTGCAGACGCCGTCGACCACGCGCCGCCCGCGCGTCGCGCGCGCGCAGGCGTCGGCCGCGCGGATCCTCGCCCAGAGCCGGCTCTACGTGCAGGGCTGGAACGCCAACAGCTCGAACACGCCGCTCGCGACCGGCCGTCTCGTCCTGCGCGGCGCACCCGTCCGCGGCGCGCGCGTCGCCGTCGCCGGCTACGTCGTCCCGGCCGCCACGGACGCACGGGGTCGCTTCCGCTACCCCGTCAACATCGCGGAGCCGAGGCGCTCCGTCGCACGGGTGGTCGGCGCGTCCGCCGCCACCGTCCGCGGCCGCCGTCTCACCGCGTCCGAGCGCGCGGCCGTGCTCCGCGCGCGTGGCGCCTTCACCGTCTCGTTCCGCCTCTCGAGCCTGAAGGCGACCGTGCAGCGGAACGGCACCGTCCTCGTCACCGGCCGCGTCGGCTTCGCCGGCGGGGCGGCCGCGCCCCCGGTCGTGCTCTACACCTACCAGCTGCGCGGGCGCGTCGTCGACGCCTCGGGGAACCCCGTCCGCGGCGCCGTCGTCGTCACCCGGACGCTCGACCGCGACTTCTGGACGATGTCGACGCCGACCGACGCGTCGGGACGGTACGTCTCGTTCTTCGCCGCGTCCGACCGGACGGAGGCGAACCCGGTGCCGATGAACGTGCAGGTCGCGGTCGGCAACGTCTCGTACGCGTTCCCCGCCACGCGTCCCGTCCGCTTCCAGCGCCTTCGCAGTGCCGAGCTCGACATCCGTCTGCCCGCGAGCGGGACGACCCTGACGACCCCCGACACCACGTCGTACCCCGGCGCGGTCTACCAGGGGATGCTCGTCGGCGTCTCGGGCCGCCGGGGCGTGATCCGCCCGATCGCGGCCCGCTGGCCCGACGCGCGCGGCCGCTTCTCGCTCGTGCTCCCGCGCTCCGCGCAGGGGCAGACGCTCCGCTTCTGGGAGAACGCGCGGACGTTCTTCTCGCGCACCGCCGCCGCCCCCGGTCGGCTCGTCGACCTCCAGTCGTGGCCGATGGGGCTGACGCAGCGCGTCCCGCAGAACCTCGCGGCGATCCGCGCGCCGCGGCGCTAGCGCGCGTCCGCGAGCGGGAACGAGCGCAGCCGCCGCGGCGGCACGAGGAAGTTCTGCCGGTGCGTCGCGGTGATCACACCGTTCATCCCCAGCTGCATCGACCGCGGGTCCTGCGGCAGCGTCGTGCCGTCGGCGTAGCGGCCGTCCATCCCGAGGCGCATGCGGTGGAAGAGGTCGCTCGTCGGCGAGAACGCCGCGAAGTGGAGTCCGGCGGCGGCTCCGGGCTTCATCCCGTCGCGGCGCGGATGCGCCGACCACGCGAACGGGTTGTCGAGCGTGTTGAAGTCGACCCGCTGCAGGATCGCGGCACCGCGCTCGCGCCGCACGCCGTAGTTGTCGCGGATCGCCTCCGGGAGGCGGTTCACCGGCTGCATCGAGGCGCTGTGGCCGACCAGGCCCGCCGGGTCGATCGTCGCGAAGTGGACGACCTCCTCCTGCGTCTGCACGGTCTCGGGCCCCATCGCGAGCGTCGTCGTCCCCTCCTGCACGATCTCGGCCAGCCGCCCGGCGTCCGTCGCGGCCCAGATCCGGCGGAAGAAGCCGAGCTCGCCGTACCAGCGCTCCACGTCCTCGAAGAGGTGGGAGAGGTGGAGCGTCGTGCCGTGGCGGAACGTCCCGCGCGGCCACTGGTCGGTGAGCCCGGGCAGCGTCTCGAAGTTCGAGATCCGGCCCGGCCCGAGGCCGTCCTCCTGCGTCGACGTGAAGCCGAGGAAGAGCTGGGCCTTGTCGGGGATCCGCCCCGCGCCTCGGATGCCGGCGGCGAGCGCGAGCTCCTTCGTGATGCTGCGGCGCCCGTCCCAGCCGCGGCCGACGACGCCGCGGCGGATGGACGTGACGTCGATCGCGCCGCGCAGGGCGGCGACGATCGTCTCGGCGCCGGCGCGGACGTGCTCGACGGCGTCGCTGCGGAGGAGGAAGGCGACGTCGTTCTCCTCCAGCACGAGCTGCTGCGGGTCGCTCGGGAACCGGATCGCGTCGAGGAGCGCCGGGATCGGGCGGCCGGCCGCCCGTGAGGCGCGCAGGTCGCGCGGGAGGTACTCCGCGACGCCGCGCCCGTCGCGCAGCCGCGGCACGTGCCGGCGGAAGTAGGGCAGCCCCCACGCGACGACGACGCCGAGGCCGGAGGGCGTCGGCGCGTACCGTCGCTCGAGGCGCACGAGCGCGCGCTCGAGGTCACCCCTCGCCTCGAGCAGCTCCTTCCGGCCGCGCACCCGCAGCCGGGCGGTGACGACCTGGTGGTGGAGCGGCGGGACGACGACGCGGATCCCCTCGTCGACGACGATCCGGACGCCGCGCATGAGGTGCTGCTCGCTCGGCCGGCGGGTCGCCGCTGCCGCGGCGCGGGCAGGTGCGGCGGCGGCGGCCTCGACGGCCGCGTACGCCCCCGCGGCGGCGAGCGCGGCGCGCGCGCCGTCCTCGAGCAGGGTGCGCCGGGTGCGCGGGTCGGCCACGTCCTCGACCCTAGCTGCGGAGGCGGAACGCGACCACCTCGAGCGTCGAGGAGTCGCCGAGCGGGACGCCGGCGCCGATCACGAGCAGGTCGCCGGCCACGGCGGGGCACGCGTTGATCCCCGCGCGCGCCTTCGCCCGCCAGAGGATCCGGCCGTCGTCGGCGGCGAGCCCGTAGATCGCCCCGTCGAAGGTGGCGGTGAACACGAGGTCGTTCGCCACGGTCGCGCAGGAGAACACCGGAAGCGGGAGGCGACGGTCCCACAGCACCTCCCCGGTCTCGTCGTCGAGCGCGACCATACGGCCGGAGCCCGCGAACGGGTCGACGGTCGAGAGGTCCTGGTAGCGGCGCACGCTCGCGCGCACGCAGAGGTCGACGACGGGCACGAAGAGGCGCCCGTCCGCGTGCGCCATCGGGGTCTCGACGCCGCCGTACAGGCCCGGGCACACGGTCGACTCCTCCTGCGGCAGCGGGCCCAGGTCGTTGCGGTGGAGACCGACCGGGCGCTCCCACAGGCGCTCGCGCGACGCGCGGTCCCACGCGATCACGCGGCCCGCCTTCCCCGCGCCGAAGACGACGTCGCGGTCGCCGACGCGCGCCAGGATCGGCGAGGCCTGGAAGTCGTAGTCGCGGACGTCGTGCGGCGTCACCTGGTCGTACCAGAGGAGCGTGCCCCGCCGTGCGTCCAGGACGATCAGCGAGTCGGTGTAGCGCGCGGGCCCCGGGAACGCGGCGCCGCGGCCGCCCCACGGGCCGGGGTTCGAGTTGCCGACGTACACGCGACCCTCGTCCACCGAGACGGGGAACCACGCGCCCCCGCCGCCCGCCCGGTCCGGGAAGCGCCAGGCCTCCGCGATCGTGTCGAAGCGCCAGCGGACGCGGCCGTTCCGGGCGTCGAGCGCGTAGACCGCGCCGCGGCCGCCGGGCGCGTAGCCCACGGTGCTGACGTAGACGAGGCCGTCGGCGACGACCGGGGCGATCTCGACGAAGTTCTCGTGCGCGCCGAGGATGCGGCGGATCCAGATCCGCTTCCCCGTCCGCCGGTCGAGCGCGAACACGGACGTGTCCGTGACGGCGTACACGTGCCCGTAGCCGACGGCGACCCCGTTGGGGCCCGGGTTCCCGTAGTCGATCCGGTGCTCCCAGCGAACGCGGCCGGACGCGGCGTCGATCGCGGTCACGTTGCTCAGGAGGTCCTGGACGTAGACCGTGCCGTCGAGCACGACCGGGTTCGACGCGAACGAGCCCGCCGTGCGCGGCTCCGCGCCGATCGGGACGCTCCACGCGCGTGCGAGCCGGCTCACGTTGCCGGCGTCGATCGTCGTGTCGGCGTCCCGCGACGCGCGGACGTCGCGGTTCGGCGCCGGCCATGCGCCCGCAGCGTCGAGCTCGGCGGGGTCGGCGCGCGTCTCGCCGCCGCCGCATGCGGCGCAGGCGAGCACCGTCGCCGCCAGGGCGACCGACCAGCCGAGGCGCGACCGGCGCGCCGGCCTCAGACGACGAGCAGCGAGCCGCGTGCGAGGCGCTTCGAGCCCGAGAGGAGCGACCATGTGAGACGGCCGCGGACGCTCACGTGCACGAGCAGCTGCGCCGACTTGCCCGGCTTCACGACGGGGCCGCGGGCGCCGGCGATGACGAGCCGGAGCGGCGCCTTCGACGTGTTGCGCATCTCGAACTGCGCGATCGTCCCGCGCTCGAGCCTCGTCGTCGCGAACCTCGCGCTCGTGTTGGTGAGCGTGACCTTCACGAGGCGGAGGGACGCCGGCTCGGTCGTCGCCGGGCGGGCTGACACGGCCGGGACGAGCGCCAGCGCGACGAGGAGCGAGGCGAGGAGCGGGACGGTGCGGGTGGACATCGAGCCTCCGATGGGGCGGGGAGGGGGGGGGGGGGGGGGGGGGGGCCCCCCCCCCCCCCCCCCCCCCGCACCCAGGCACGAGCCAAGAGAAACAC
>JBLNEO010000034.1:0-7485 GCA_050262775.1 Pseudomonadota bacterium
TACGGCTCCGGGTCGTCCCGGAAGCCGAGCGCGAGCAGACGCTCGTGGAGGTCGCGGGGCGTAGCGGAGTGCGATACCTCCCACTGGCAGGCCGTCGGCCGTCCGAGCCGGTCGAGGAGCGCCCGGATCTCGGCCACGTCCTCCTCGACGTCGTCGCCGAGTCGCAGCCGCTGGACGACCGTCGACCAGGGGTTCGCGGACGCCTCGATCCACCAGACGACGAAGCGCGGGTCCTCGAGCCGGCGCTCCCCGATCCCGAGCGGGGTGTAGGTGTTCGAGTGCTCGGCGAGCTCGACGAGACCCGTCACCGCGCCGGCCAGGCCTCCGCGAGGCGGCGCCGGCTCTCCGCGAGATGCTCGGGGATCACCTTCACGTCCGCGAGCACCGGCATGAAGTTCGTGTCTCCGCTCCACCTGGGCACGACGTGCTGGTGGACGTGGTCGACGACCCCGGCGCCGGCGACGCGGCCGAGGTTCCACCCGAGGTTGTAGCCGTCGGGGCCGTAGACGGCGTCGAGGGCCGCCAGCGCGTCGACGGTGAGCGCGTGGATCTCGGCCGCCTCCTCGGCGTCGAGGTCGGCGAGCGCGCCGAGGTGCCGAACCGGGGCGACCATCAGGTGCCCCGACGCGTACGGGAACCGGTTCAGCAGCACGAACGCGCGGCCGCCGCGGTGGACGACGAGACGCTCCTCGTCATCGCCGTCGAGGGCGGCGCAGAAGACGCACCCCGGCTGCTCGTCGGCCGTTCGCACGTACTCGAGCCGCCACGGCGCCCAGAGCTGTTCCGGCATGCGGGGAGCGTACGTCTAGCGCGCGAGCCGGAGCGGGATCTCGACGACGTTGACGCGGCGCCCGGTGTCGGCGTCGTCCTCCCAGACCGTCAGCGTGATCGGCCCGGGCGCGGCGCCCTCGGCGAGCTCCAGCGACTCGTCGAAGGTGCCGCGCTCGCCGTTTCCCGAGGTCGCGGTGACGAAGTTCCGGTAGAGCTCGGTGCCGCCCGCCGCGGTCACCGAGACCTGGAACGTCGCCTCGTACGTGTTCGCGGTGCCGCTGATCCGCAGCGGCGACGTCACCGTCTGGCCCACGGCCGGCGACTCGACGAGCACCGCCGGGGTCTGTCCCTCGATCGCCTCGCGGCCGATCGGAGGGTCGACGACGACACCCTCGCCGCCGATCGCCTCCACCGGCTCGCCGTCGAGCCGGAACGCGACGCGCTCGAAGCCCGGGAACTGGGTCAGCGTCGCGACGATCTCCGCCACGCGGCCCAGCATCGAGGCGGAGCCGCCGCCGTCGTCGAACTCGCCGGACAGGTCGACGGTGACGGTCCCGTTCGCGACCGAGAGGCCGAGGAGGCGGGTTCCGCGCGGGATCGCGGTGCCGAGCCCGGCGGCCCGCTCGGCGACGGTCGGGCCCGCGAGCAAGGCCTCGGCGGCCGCGCGTGCGACGGCGAGGGTGTCGGCCTCGCGCGCGGCGACGCCGAGCTGCTCGCCGCGGAGGAAGTAGACCTTGACTCCGACGCGGTTCGAGGTCGTCCCGGTCGTGGTCCCGTCCGTGGTCGTCCCCGTCGGTGTGGGCGCGCTCGAGGTCGTCCCGCCGTCCCCGGACGACGACGAGTCGCCCCCGCCGCAGCCTGCGAACGCGACGAGGACGAGGACGAAGACCGCGGGCCACCGGCGCGCCACGGCTCCAGTGTCGCCGGACCGGCGCGCGTGCGCCAGTCGGTTCGCTCAGCGACCGGACGCCGCGCGACGCCAGAGGAGCTGGATGTGCGTCAGCTCGGCGACCGCCAGCTGCGGCGACTCGACGTGCTCGGCCACGGCCTCGACGGCGGCGTCGTCCGACGGGTCGGCGAAGGCGACCTGCACGGACGAGCCGACGAAGCGGACGGGGATCGCCGCCGCCTCCAGCCCGACCGACGCCGGCAGCAGCCGGACCGCGCCCCAGTCGACGCCGACCGCCAGCAGGTTGAGGTACGGCAGCGACCACTGCTGCGCGAGCGTGCGTGCCAACTCGTCCTCGAACACCCACCTCCGGCGGAGCAGCACCGCGCCGACACGCTCGCCCGTCGCGCGGCTCTCCTGCAATGCCTCCGCGAGCTGCGCCTGCGAGATCAGGCCCTTGCTCGCGAGCAGGTCGCCCACGCGGAGCGGAGGCCTGCCACCCCCGCCCGTGAGGAGCGTCAGCGGTCGAGGCGTCACGGGCGTGGCAGCATCGACGGCGTCCGGCGCCGGCGAGACCTCGACGCCGTTCGCCTCGACCCAGCGGTCGAGGAAGCGCATGACGGTCTCGTCGGTCTCGGCCCCGGACGGGTTCGAGACCTCGACCGCGCCGCCGTCGTCGACGCGCGCGTCGCAGCCGAGACGGAGGAAGTAGTCGCGGAGCGCCGTACGGTGCTCGGGTTTGACGTCGAGGCGGAGTGTCGCCGCCGTGAGCTGGGTTGCCATCGTGAGCGCTCCTTGCCGCAGGAACCTGTCCGCTACAGGTCGTCCGGAACGGGGATCGACAGCGCCCCCCAACGGGGGAAATCGCGGGATCGCGCGTCGGAGCGGTCAGGAGCCCTCCGTCGACGGTGACGGGGCGCCTGACGGTCGACTATGGTTCCGCGATGCGCGACTCGTCGGAGTCGGCAGCGTGAGCCCGGCGCACGAGCTCCTGCTCGAGATCGCCCGCCTGCACCGGCAGCTGGCAGCGCTGTCGATGGCGGGCAGCACGCGTGAGGTCGTCCGCACGATGAACCGCATCCGCTCGGTCCGCGCGGAGCTCGGGGCGGCCGAGGTCGGCCCGCGGTGCCTCGCCTGCGGACGTCCGCCGGGACCCGAGGACGACTGGCGGACGTACCTGACGGCGGAGGAGGAGGGCGAGCCGCCGCAGGTCGTCCTGTTCTGCCGCGCGTGCGCCGAGCGCGAGGTCGGCGATCTCCCGATGTAGCCGCGGGCAGCGCGATGCTCCCGCAGCGCGGTACGCTCGCGGCTCATCTGCGGAAGGGAGACAGCATGCGGCCGTCCGTGCGGCTCGTGGTAGGGACGGCCGTCGTGTCCGTCGCGGTCGGGACCTCGGCGGCGCTCGCAGGGCCGTGGAAGGTCGTGGGCTCTGGGTCGGCATCCGGCGACTACGCGATCGCAGTCGCCACTGCGAAGACCAGGAGTCCGTCCGCCGTGGGCCTTCGCCTCGGAGCGACACCGAACCGGCAGGTGACGGCGACGTGGACGCTCGTGTGCTCCGAAGGAACGCGGGTGGCGAGCACGAGCGGGCGCTTCGCGGCCGCCACGCCGGCGTTGCGCGTGCTGCGGCTGCCGATGGCGCGCCCCGACACGTGCATCGCGAGCGGCTCCGTGGCGAGCCTCGGCCGCGGCCGCGTCACCATCGAGATCGTCACGAGGTAGTACGGGGGCGGCGGCGTCGGGGCTGCGGCCCGCCCGACGACCCCTGCTCCCACACGGTCCGAGAGACCGCCCCCGCCTGCGCCGTTCGCGGCGCGTCGCGTCGCTCCTGCCGCCGTCGCTACGTGTCGTCCGCGGAGGCGAGCAGCGAAACGGGGACCGACTCGACGCGGCCGGCGAAGGAGACGACCGCGAGGTCGCCGCCGGGCCGCCGCGAGAACCCGATCAAGCGACCGGAGGCACCGGCCGGCAGGCCCTCGAAGGGCCGCCGGAGCGTGACGATCTCGAGCACGGTCATCGCTCCGATCGTCACGGGGCGAGGCCGGAGCGTCATTCGGGACAGCCCTGCTCCGGCGTGCGGGGAATCCGCGGACCAGCCCGTCGGGTGACCGCAACCGTTCGATCGACCGGTGCGAGGGGGGTGCCGGACGCGTCTACTTGACCCGCGGGGAGAGCGGGAGGGGGCCTGGCGGCCGGGCCGAGCTCACTGGGCGAGCGGCCCGAACCCCTCCCGGACCCCGCGCTCCGGGCCGCCTCCGTCGACCGGGTGGCGCATCCAGACGTTCGGCTCGACGTACTCGCCGCGACCGCCCGCGACCCGGACCGGCACGAGCGCGCCGGGGACGACGTACTCGCCGTCGTCCGGGAAGTCGAGCCCCGTCCAGTCCCGCCACTCGGCGACGCTCCCCTCGATCCGCATCGACGCCGGACACACCTCGAGCAGCGTCGCGCCGAGGCGCGCGTGCACGCGAAGCCATGGGTCGAACGGGAGGCCGTCGTCGCGTGTCCACGACGCGTAGCGCTCCATCGGGATCAGCGGGTAGCGATCCTTCCACGTGGGGCGGACGGGCGCGATGAGCGCGGCGAACCCGTGCCGGCGCGCGAGCTCCCGCATCGCCCCGATCAGCAGGCTCGACAGCCCCTCTCCCTGCCGCCGCCGGTCGACGACGGCGACGAGCGCGGACAGGACGTCGGGCTCCGGCCGCCCGGCGCCGCCGAACCACGTCTCGAGCACGTCGTCGACCCCGCCCGGCAGCCCGTCGGCCGCGCGTGCGGGCAACGTCCGGGCGTGGCCGACGACCGCGTCGCGCTCGTCGTCCCACAGCACGAGCTGGAGCTCGGGCAGGTCCGTCCGCAGCCGGTGCCAGTGCCGCAGCACCACCTCGCCTTGGCCGAGGAACTCGGCGAACGTGTCGTCGATCTCGCCGGTGCGCGCAGCGAGATCCGGCCGTTCCGCGTAGGTGAACGTACGCACGATCGGGCCACGGTAACTCGCCCGAACCGCGAGACGATGCCGACCGAGCGCCGCCGCGGCAATCAGGCGCTGCAGTAGAGGCTCGCGAGGGCGTGGTGGACAGCCGCATCGGCGAGGACCTGGGGCGGGCCGTGGTGGCGGGCGTTGACGAGAAGCACCGCGACGCGGCTCCCGCCGTCGTTGACCCAGACGTCGGTCTTGTACCCGGCGCCGCCGCCGCTCCAGCCGTAGGCTTGGCCGTCGCAGCCGCTCGATTCGCCGCCGCGCCAGAGATTCTCCAGCTCCATCGCCGTGAGCTGCGCTCGGTCGAGCAGCTTGCCGCGCATGCGGGCGGTGAGGAACGCGCCCGTGTCTCGGGCGTTGGCGACGATGCCGCCTTCGGCGCCGACGCCCCAGTGCCAGTCGGTGGTATCGAACCGGGCGCCGTCGTCGATCCCGTAGCCGCGTGCGTGCGGACCGCTGATCGGCCCCTGCGGGTCGTAGGCGGTCGCGTGGAGGCCGAGCGGCTCGAAGATCTGCTCGCGGTAGAGCGCGGCCAGAGGCTTGCCGCCCGCGCGGGCGGCGATGAGGCCGAGGATGTCGTAGCCGATGTTCGAGTAGTGGGAGTACCCGCTGCCCGGCGTGAACAGCAGCGGCTGCCAGGCGGCCCACCGGATCCACAGCAGCTCCGAGACCACGACGGCCGGGTCCTCGTTGGCGCGGGCGATCGTCGCGAGCATCTGCGCGCGCAACTCGGCGTCCTTGACGTGCGCCAGGTAGGTGCGCCTGACGCTGTCGCTCGCGTTCATGAAGTCGTTGTTGTCGATCAGGCCGCTCGTCATCGTGAGCAGCTGGCGGATCGTGATCCGGTTGCCGTAGGAGGGGAGCAGCCCCGGCAGCCACCTCTCGACCGTGTCGTCGACGCGAAGCGTCCCTGCCTGGGCGAGCTGCAGGATCAGCGTCGCCGTGTAGATCTTGGTCACGCTCTCCAGCCGCATTCGCGCGTTCACCGGCATCCGCGCGCACGTGCTCGTGTCGGCGACGCCGGCGGCGCCCAGCCAGCTCCCGTGCGGCCCGGAGACGTACGCCGTGGCGCCCGGGGCGAGCGCGGATCGCCCCGTCACCAGGCCGTTGAGGATCCGCTGCAGGTCCGGGCGCGACGACCGCGTCGCGTGTGCGGAACACGTCCGCGTCTCGACCGAGAAGAAGGTTCGATCGACGGCGACGGCGATCCCCGCGGCCACCAGCAGCGCTGCGACCAGCGACAGGACCCATCGGAGAAGCCGAGGAACGTGATGCAGCAGCCGCTGCGCGCCCGTGAGCACGAGCCGAGACCTCCAGTCGGCACCAAGCGTAGGGGGCCGATCAGCGGGAGGCATCGGGGTCGCACCGAATCACGCCGGCGGCCGCCTACCGACCGTGGGGTTCCGACCGCCGTGTCGGCTCGTCGCGTCGGGGAGACGCTCGCCGCGAACGGCTCCCCCTCCGGAGACGCCCTACAGAAAGCGCTTGAGGCGGAAGAACGCGACCATCCCGACCAGGGTCGCAGCGAGCACGCCGAGGATGATCCAGAACGCCCCGTGCGTCCCCTCGCCCGGGAAGAGGACGTTCATCCCGAAGACGCCCGTCACCACCGTCAGCGGGAGCATCGTCACGCTGATGATCGTCAGCAGGCGCAGGACGTCGTTCTGGCGGTGCGAGATCACCGACTCGTTCGTCTGCTCGAGCGCGTCGGCGACCTCCTTGTAGTTGTCGAGGAGGTCCCAGATCCGCTCGGCGGCGTCGACGATGTCGTCGAAGTAGATCTCGAGGTCCTCGGGGAGGAAGCGCTCCACGCGCCGCTCGAGGAGCCGCAGGGTCGACCGCTCGGGCTTGATGATCTTCCGGTAGGAGATGATCTCCTGCTTCACGTTGGAGATGTCCCGGACGATCTCCTCCGCGCGGCCCTCGAAGAGCTCGTCCTCGGTGCGGTCGAGCTTGTGCCCGATCTTGTCGAGGATCGGGAAGCAGTAGTCGAACAGGTCGTCGAGGACGTGGTAGAGGAGGTAGCCGGAGCCCTTGCCGAAGAGCTCCTCGCGCAGGCGCTCGTCGTCCTCGACGCGGTGGAAGAGGCGGGAGACGGGCAGCAGCTCGACGTTCGGCAGCGTGACGACGTAGTCGCGGCCGAGGAAGACGTCCAGCTCGGCGGCGTTCAGGCGACCGATCGCCTTGTCGTAGCGGGGGAAGTGGAGGACGGAGAACAGGTAGTCCGGGTACTCGTCGATCTTCGGCCGCTGCCGCTTCGAGAGCACGTCCTCCAGGTCGAGCTCGTGCCAGCCGAACCGCTCCGCGAGCTCGCTCGCCTCGGCGAGCGTGGGCGCGTCGAGATGGACCCAGGTCAGGCCGTTCGCGGTGACCTGCGCGAGCCGCGGCTCAGGCGGAGCCGTGACCTCGCTCGAGGCCAGCCGCGGGCGCGTGCGCCGGATCCGGGGCAGCGTGGGCATGGGGACTGAGCGGGTCGTCCATCGTCGGCATCTCCGTTCCCGATCCTACCCCGAAAGCCTCCTCCTCACGCCCGTGTCTGCGGCCGCGGGTCGCGCCGTCGCCAAAACGCTTGACCTGCAGGGACGGTGTGCGCAGACTGCGGCGATGCGCCTGCTCCCCGTCCTCCTCGTCGCCGCGCTCGCGGTCGCTCCCGGCGCGACGGCGGCGCCCGCGAAGGGGGCCGGCATCCGGCTGGCCGCGGGCATCGGGCCGGTCGCGCTGGGCGAGCCGCGCGGCTCGCTCGAGCAGTCGCTCGGCAGGGGTGTGGAGGGCCACGACTGGTACGGCGCGGTCGTCCGGTACCCGTCGCGCCACCTGCACGTCTCCTTCATCGGCCGCAGCGTCCTCC
>JBLNEO010000035.1:0-10034 GCA_050262775.1 Pseudomonadota bacterium
GGCGCCGGAGGCGCAGGCTCGGCAACGGACGTCCCGCCGCCCGCCCGCGAGAGCGCGATCTCCAGCACGGCGACGAGGAGCCACGCCGCGAACATCGTCGCGATCAGCGCCGGCCACGTCAGCTCGAGCAGCAGCGCGACCGCGGCGACGATCAGGAGGAAGACGGCTTCGGGGACGAAGCGGGGGCCGAGGAGCCGGCGGGCCACGGGGCCGGCGCTAGGCGCGGTCGCCCGATCCGTCCTCGTCGTCGTCGGCGGTCGCGTCCGCGGGCGGCGGCTCGGGTGCGACGAGCGGCGGCGGAGGCGGCGTGAGCGGCGGTGCGCTCGGAGACGCGTCGGAGACGGGCGGCGTCGTCGACGGGGCAGGCGGCGGGATCGAGGGCGAGGCGGGCGGCGCGGGCGGCGCGTCCACGGGGGACTCCGTCGCTTCGGCGGCGTCCTCGACCTCCGGAGCGGCCGGCTCCTCGCTCGGCGTCGCGTCGGCCGCCGGCTCCGGCTCGTCGGCCTGCGGCGAGACGGGCGGGGGCTCCGGCGCGGCCACCGGCCCCGATGCCGGCGCAGTCCGCGGAGCGCCGGTGCTCTCACGGGCCGCGGCGACGATCGCGTCCGCGACCTCCGTGAGCGCGGGCTCCCCGAGCCCGGCCGCGCGCAGGAACTGCTCGGCGCCCTGCTGGGCGCGCTGGAGCACGGCTCCCGCCTGCGCGCGCGCCCACTCGAGCGTCTGCTCGACCTCGGCGCGCGCCGCGTTCGTGAGCTCCGTCGCCTGGTGACGGGACTGCTCGAGCAGCCGGCTGCCGCGCGCCTCTGCCTCGCGAAGCTCCTGGCTCGCGTCCCGGTGCGCGTTCGCGAGCAGCTCGCGCGCCTCGGCCTTCGCCGCGTTCAGGATCTCGGCCCGCTGGCGCTCGCTCTCCTGCCGGTAGCGCTCGATCTCGGCCTCGCGGGCCTGCAGCTCGCGCTGTCGCGTCGAGACCTCCTCCTCGGTGCGTCCGAGCTGCGCGGAGGCGGCGTTCTGGGCGTCGCGTTCGAGCGTGTCCGCGAACTCCGCCGCCGCGCGGATCAGGTGCAGGGCGTCCATGCGGACGGAGTGCCCCGTCGGCTCGACGTGCGCCGTCGAGCGCCCTGCGACCTGCAGGACCCGCAGCTGTGCCTGGAGCTGGGCGCTGTGCCGACGGAAGGCGTCGAACGCCTCGCGGACGCGCGTCTCGTCGTACCCGCCGCCGGGCGTCGTCGGCAGGTCCTCGACCCGCGGCAGAGCCGTGAGGCCGGGAGCGGTGCTGCTGCCGGGTTCCTGTGTCGACACGGATCGTCCTCTCTAACGGTCGCGCACGCGCGCGAGCGAACAGTATGACTCAGGCATCGGCCGGATTCTCGCCCGCTTTAGTCGCGCGGCGCACGGACGGCGATCCCGAGCTCCGCGAGCACGCCGTCGGGCATCGGCGTCGGCGCCCCCGAGAGCGGGTCGGAGCCGCTCGAGACCTTCGGGAACGCCACGATCTGCCGGATGTCGGGCTCGCCCGCGAGCAGGGCGACGAAGCGCTCGATGCCCATCGCGAAGCCGCCGTGCGGCGGGGCGCCCATGGCGAGCGCCTCGAGCAGGAACCCGAACTTCGAGTGCGCCTCCTCCTCGGAGAGGCCCATCGTCCGGAAGACCCGCTCCTGCACCGCGGCGTCGTGGATCCGGATCGAGCCGGAGCCGAGCTCCCACCCGTTCCAGACGAGGTCGTAGTGCTGGCCGCGGACGCCCTCGGGGTTCGACTCGTCCCACTGCTCGGACCCGGGCGCGGGCGCCGTGAACGGGTGGTGCATGAAGGTCCACGCGCCGGTCTCCTCGTCCTGCTCGAAGAGCGGGAAGCCGACCACCCAGTGGAAGACGTCCTGCTCGGGGTCGATCAGTCCGAGCTCGCGCGCGAGGTGGAGACGCAGGAGCCCGAGCACGCGGCCGACCGACGCCTCGTCGCCGGCGCCGAAGAGGACGGTGGAGCCGGGCTCGGTGCGGAAGGCCTCGAGCTCCCGCTCGGACAGGAACTTCGCGATCGGCGACCGAACCTCGCCGTCCTCGTGGACGAGGTACGCGAGCCCCTTCGCCCCCCACTCCTTCGCGAGCGCCTCCAGGCGCGAGAGCTCCGCCCGCGAGAACGCCTTCGGCGCGACGACGTACCGGACGCACGGCGCGCTCCCGAAGACCCCGAACCCCGAGTCGCGCGTGACCTCCGTCGCGTCCCGGATCTCCATCCCGAACCGCAGGTCGGGCTTGTCGGAGCCGTACTTCGCCATCGCCTCGTCGAACGTCAGCTGCGGGAACGGGCGCGGCGGCGGCGTACGGCCGACGGCCTCGAAGGCGCCGACGACGGCCGCCTCCATCACGTCGAGCACGTCCTGCTGCTCCACGAACGCCATCTCGAGGTCGAGCTGGCGGAACTCGAACTGCCGGTCGGCGCGGAGATCCTCGTCGCGCCAGCACGTGGCGATCTGGTAGTAGCGGTCCAGCCCCGCGACCATGCACAGCTGCTTGAAGATCTGCGGCGACTGCGCGAGCGCGAAGAACGTGCCGGGCTGGAGGCGGACCGGGACGAGGAAGTCCCGCGCACCCTCCGGCGTGCCGCGCGTCATCGACGGCGTCCAGACGTCGACGAACCCCAGCCCGTCCATCACGCGTCGGATGCCGACGATCGCCGTGTGCGAGAGGCGCAGGTTCCGCTGCATGCGCGGCCGGCGCATGTCGAGCCACCGGTACCGGAGGCGCAGGGTCTCGTCGACGCCCTCCTCGTCGAGCTGGAACGGCAGCGGCGTCGACCGGTTGACGATCTCGAGGCGGTCGAGCTTGAGCTCGACCGCGCCCGTCGGGAGGTTCGGGTTCACCGCCTCCGGCGCGCGCGGGACGACCTCGCCCTCGGCACGGAGCACGTACTCGTTGCGCACCTCGTGCGCGACGGCCGTCGCCTCGGTGCTGTGCTCCGGGTTCGCGACGAGCTGGACGATCCCGGTGTGGTCGCGGAGGTCGAGGAAGACGAGCCCGCCGTGGTCGCGCCGGGTGTCGGCCCAGCCGGCGACGGTCATGCGGCGCCCGACGTGCTCGGAGCGGAGCTCGCCGCAGAGGATGTCGCGCCAGGCCGTCATGGGGTCGTGAGCCTAGCGACGAGCTCCTCGAGTTCGATCCGCTCGTCGGCGCCGTCGCGGCGGCGCAGCGTCACGCCGTCTCCGGCGACGACGGCCACGATGCGAGCACCGACACGGCCGGCCTGGGTCAGCTGCCCCTTCACCGACCGGCCCGCGTAGTCGACGTCCGCCGAGACGCCCCGCCGCCGCAGCTCCGCGAGCAGCTCGAGGACGCGGTCGCGTGGCGCCTCCGGCTCCGTGACGAGGAAGACGTCGATCGGCTCCGCCTCCGCGGGTCCGTGCTCCCGCTCGATCGCGAGCAGGAGGCGCTCGAGGCCCGCCCCGAACCCGACGCCCGGGGTCGGCGGCCCGCCGATCTGCTCGACCAGCCCGTCGTAGCGGCCGCCGCCGCAGATCGTCGAGTTCGCCGTCTCGTCGGGGCCGACGAACTCGAACGTCGTGCGCGTGTAGTAGTCGAGACCGCGCACGAGCGTCGGTACGACCGCGTACGGGACGCCCAGGCGCTCGAGGTGTTCCTTGACGGCGTCGAAGTGCTCGCGGCACGCGTCGCAGAGCGACTCGCCGATCGTCGGCGCCTCTGCCAGCGCGGCGCGGACGCGCGGGTTCTTGACGTCGAACACCTGCAGCGGGCTCGTCGCGCGCTTGTGGCGCGACTCCTCGTCGAGCGCGTCGGGGTGCTCGTCGAGCCAGGCGTTCAGGCGTTCGACGTACGCGGGCCGGCAGGCGGCGTCGCCGATCGAGTTCAGCTGGAGCTCCCACTCGGTGACCCCGACGCGGCGGAGGAGCTCGACGTAGAGCTGGATCACCTCCGCGTCGATCGCCGGGTCGACGGAGCCGAACGCCTCGACCGACCACTGCCAGTGCTCGCGGTAGCGCCCGCGCCCGGGCGCGCCGTACCGGTACATGGGTGCGATCGTGTACGCCTTCACCGGCTGCGCCTCTCGGTGGAGGCCGTGCTCGACGTACGCCCGCGCGATCGGTGCCGTGCCCTCCGGGCGGAGCGTCAGCGACCGGTCGCTGCGGTCGGTGAACGTGTACATCTCCTTGTGCACGACGTCCGAGCCCTCGCCGGACGTCCGCCGGAAGAGCGCGGTGTCCTCGAACCCGGGCGTCAGGATCCGGCCCCAGCCGTAGAGGCGCGCGAGCTCCTCGAGCTCGCGCACGAGGCGCCACCACGCGTGCTCGGACGGCAGGACGTCGTGCGTCCCCCGCGGCGCCTGGAAGCGGGTCACCGGGCGCGGAGCTCCGCGAGGAACGGATTGTGCGCCAGCTCGTCGCCGATCGTCGTCGCCGGTCCGTGTCCGGGGTGGACGACGGTCTCCGGCGGCAGCCGCTCCGCGAGCGAGCGGATGGAGGCGAGGAGCGTGTCCCAGTCGCCGCCGGGCAGGTCGACGCGGCCGACCGAGCCCGCGAAGAGGACGTCGCCCGAGAAGACGGCGCCGTCGACGACGTACGCGAGATGGGCGGGCGAGTGCCCCGGGACGAGCATCGTCTCCACGTGGATGCCGGCGACGTCGAGCGTCTCGTCCCCCTGCAGGCGCACGTCGGGACGGCGGCCGCGGAGGTGGATTCCGATCGGCCCGTAGACGTCCTCCGGCCGCTCGAGCACGAAGGCCTCGCCGTCCGGCGCGTACACGGGCGCGTCCGTCGCCTCGGCGAGGTCGGCAACGGCGCCGATGTGGTCGTAGTGCGTGTGCGTCACGAGAATCGCGACGCAGCGGATCCCGGCGCGCGCCAGCTCTGCGCGCAGCGCGGCGGCGTCGTCTCCGGGGTCGACGACGATCGCCTCCGACGCGTCCCGGTCGGCCCGCACGACGTAGCAGTTCGTCCCGATCGGGCCGAGCTCGTGACGGTCGACGGCCAGGGGCATCGGACCGGCGAGTCTACCGCCGCCCTCCCGCGCACCCTCTTGTAGCCTCTGCCGGCGTGCAGCACTGGGACCTGACCGCGATCGATGCACCCGAGGGGACGCGCGATCCGGCCGTCCTCGCGAGCGCCGACGGCTCGCGCGCCGTCCTCATCGTGCTCAGCCCCGGCCAGGAGCTCGGCGACCACGAGGTGAAGGAGCGGCTGTGGCTGACGGTCGTCGAGGGTTCGGTGACGATCGAGGCCGCAGGCGACCGCGTCCAGGCGGGCATCGGCACGCTCGCGACGTTCGACCCCCAGGAGCGGCACGCCGTCCGCAGCGACCGCGGCGCACGCCTCCTGCTCCTCCTCGCGCCGTGGCCCGGCGAGGGGCACTACCGCGGTGGCGACACACCGCGCGCCGACCCGGCGACGCGACCGGTCTAGCGCGACTTCGCGGGGGCGGAGCCGCCTGCCTGCTCCCGGGCGAGGCGCTTCTGCCAGACGCGGTACGTCATGCGGTCCATCACGTAGCTGAACGGCAGGAAGATGACGAGCAGCTGGAGCGTGAAGAGGGCACGGGCGACGTACGAGGTGTCGGGCTCGAGCACGCTCATCAGGAGGTACATCGCCGGGGCGAACAGGAGCCCGCGCTTCAGCACCCGCGTCCACGACGGCGGCTGGACGCCGCGGGGCGGCCGTGCCGACGCCGTCGGCTTCTTCACGGCGGCGCGCCCGTTCGTCGACGCCGTGCGCTCGTCGGGGACCTCGACCTCGTTGCCGTCCGCGTCGACGTAGACGGTCTCCCACTCGTGCCGGTGCTCCTTGGCCCGGCGGCGGCGCTGCTTCTTCGTCGCCATTGCCGCTAGCGTAGCCGCACGATCTCGCCGCCGAGGACGACGGTGTGGACGAGATCGCCGCCGAGGTGGTACGCCAGGTGCCGCCAGTCGGGCGCGTCCAGGAGGAGCAGGTCGGCGCGGAAGCCGGGCGCGATCCTGCCCACGGCACCGGCGCGCCCGAGGACGAACGCCGCATTCACCGTGACGGCGGCGAGCGCCTCGGCCGGCGCGAGCTTCAGCTGCGTCGCCGCGAGCGCGCAGACGAGGGGCAGGCTCTCGCAGAACGCGCTGCCGGGGTTGAAGTCGGTCGCCAGTGCGACGGCGGCGCCGGCGTCGACGAGCGCGCGCGCCGGCGGCATCGGCCGGCCGAGGACGAGCGCGCTCACCGGGAGGCAGACGCCGACGACGTCGCTCGACGCGAGCGTCCGCACGCCGTCCTCGCCCGTCGCCTCGAGGTGGTCGACCGAGCGCGCGCCGAGTTCCACCGCGAGCGGGATCGCGCCCACCTCCGTGAACTGGTCGCCGTGGAGCCTCAGCGTGAGCCCCGCCGCGGCGCACGCCTCGAGGTAGCGGCGGGCACGCTGCGCGTCGAACGCCCCACGCTCGAGGAAGACGTCGGCCGCCTCGGCGATCCCGGCGGCCTCCGGCAGGACCTCCGCCAGCACGAAGTCGAGGTAGCCGTCGGTGTCCCCCTCGAACTCCGGCGGCACCGCGTGCGCGCCGAGCCACGTCGGCACGCCTCCGGCCTCCCGGATCGCGCGCAGCGATGCGAGCTCCGTCTCGCGGTCGAGCCCGTAGCCCGACTTGCCCTCCCACGTCGTCGTCCCCGCCGCGAGCATCCACGAGCGGTGCCGCGCCACGGCGGCGACGAGCCCGTCGGTCCCCGCGGCACGCGTCGACCGGACGGTCGAGAGGATGCCGCCGCCGGCCGCGTGCAGCTCCTCGTACGACGCGCCCGACGCACGCAGGGAGAACTCCTCCACGCGGTCGCCCGCGAACGCGGGATGCGTATGGCAGTCGACGAGCCCGGGGACGGCGCACATTCCGCGCGCGTCGAGCTCGAGGACCTCGCCGTCGACCGGTCCGAGCTCGCGCATCGACCCGACCGCCGCGATCACGCCGTCCTCGCAGAGGACGTACGCGTCGTCGATCCAGTCGACCGAGGCGAGCGCGTCCCCGCGGAGCGGCGCATCACGGCCGGCCGGCGTGACCAGCTGCGAGAGGTCGCGGACGAGCAGCCGGTCCGGTGCCGTCATCCGCGCGGACGCATGGGCGGCTCGAGCCCGTTCGCCGCCGCGGCGTCCGCCGCGTCCGGGTACCCGGCGTCGAGGTGCCGCATCACGCCCGTGCCGGGGTCCGCCGTGAGCACGCGCTCCAGCCGGTCGGCGGCGTCGGCGCTCCCGTCGGCGAGGACGACCATGCCGGCGTGGATCGAGTTGCCGATCCCGACCCCGCCGCCGTGGTGGACGCTCACCCACGTGGCACCTGCGGCGACGTTGAGGAGCGCGTTCAGGATCGGCCAGTCGGCGATCGCGTCCGATCCGTCCCGCATCGCCTCCGTCTCGCGGTAGGGCGAGGCGACGGAGCCGGAGTCGAGGTGGTCGCGGCCGATGACGACGGGTGCGCGGACGCGTCCGCTGCGCACGAGCTCGTTGATCGCCAGCCCGGCTTTCGCGCGGTCGCCCAGACCGAGCCAGCAGATCCGTGCCGGCAGGCCCTGGAAGGCTACCCGCTCGGGCGCCAGGTCGAGCCACCGCTGGAGCAGCGCGTCGTCGGGGAACAGCCCGCGGAGCGCGTCGTCGATGGCGGCGATGTCCGCCTCGTCGCCGGACAGCGCAGCCCAGCGGAATGGTCCGATCCCGCGGCAGAAGAGCGGCCGGATATAGGCCGGGACGAAGCCCGGGTATGCGAATGCCTCCTCTACGCCCGCCGCTTCGGCCTCACCTCGCAGGTTGTTGCCATAATCGAAAACATACGCGCCGATGCGGACGTACTCCAGCATCCCGCGCACATGGGTTGCGATGCTGGCACGCGCGCGTGACAGGTACGTCTCCGGGTCGAGCGCGCGGAGATCGTCGGCCTCGCCGACGGTGAGGCCCGACGGGACGTAGCCGGTGAGCGGATCGTGCGCGGCGGTCTGATCCGTGACGAGGTCGAAGTGCTCGCCTCGGCGGGCGAGCTCCGGTACGACGTCGGCGGCGTTCCCGAGGAGCCCGACCGAGACTGGGCGCCCCTCGCGCGCGGCCGCGCGCACGCGCGCGAGCGCCTCGTCCAGGGAGTCCGTGGCCTCGTCGAGGTAGCGCGTCCGAAGCCGCCGTTCGATCCGCTCCGGGTCGACCTCGACGCAGAGGATCGCGCCGCCGGCCATCGTCGCAGCGAGCGGCTGCGCGCCGCCCATGCCCCCGAGCCCGGCCGTCAGGATCGTCCTCCCGGTGAGGTCGGGAGAGCCGAAGTGCGTCTCGCCCGCGGCCGCGAACGTCTGGTAGGTCCCCTGGAGGATCCCCTGCGTGCCGATGTAGATCCACGAGCCGGCGGTCATCTGGCCGAACATCGTCAGCCCGAGCGCCTCGAGGCGGCGGAACTCCTCCCACGTGGCCCACCGCGGGACGAGCAGCGAGTTCGCGATCAGCACGCGCGGCGCGCCGGGGTGCGTCGTGAAGACGCCGACGGGCTTCCCGCTCTGCACGAGCATCGTCTCGTCGTCTCCCAGGCGCAGCAGCGTGCGCACGAGCGCCCGGAGCGCGTCGTGGTTCCGCGCGGCGCGGCCCGAGCCGCCGTAGACGACGAGCTGCTCCGGCCGCTCGGCGACGTCGCGGTCGAGGTTGTTGAGGAGCATCCGCAGCGGCGCTTCCGTCTGCCACGAGCGGGCGTGCAGCTCCGTCCCCCGCGGCGCGCGGATCGCCGAGAGGTCGCCGCACAGCGCCTCGACCTGGGCCTCGAGCGTCGCCGTCGCGCTCACGGCCGCCGGTCCGCCTGCGCCAGGCGCTCGCGCAGCCGCCACCAGCTCCACGCGGTCGCCCCGACGAACGCCGCACCGGCGAAGACGGCGGCGCGTGCGATGCTGCCGCCGGTCAGCCACGCGACGACGAGGATCACGACCGCCATCGCGCCGTACAGCAGCGCGGAGTCACGGTACGGGTGCCTCGGACGGGCCTCCGGGTCGTTCCAGTCGAGCCGCCGCGTCACAGCAGCGATCCCGCCTCGGCCTCGACCTCGCCGACGAGCGACCCGTCGCGGATCGCCGCGGCGAGGCGCTCGATGTCGGCGCCGAGCGGCCGGTCGTCGTGCAGCCGCTCCGAGCGCTCGCGCACCGCCGCCCGGGTCGCCCGGACGCCGGCCCCGGGCTCGAGCGGCGCGAGGAACTCGACCGCCTGCGCGCCGGCGAGCAGCTCGATCCCGAGCGCCTGCTCGGCGTTCGCGAGCACCTGCCACGCCTTCAGCGCCGCCGCGTTGCCCATGGACACGTGGTCCTCCTGCCCGGCGCTCGTCGGGATCGAGTCGACGCTCGCGGGGTGGCAGAGCACCTTGTTCTCGCTGACGAGGGACGCGGCCACGTACTGCGGGATCATGAAGCCGGAGTTGAGGCCGCCGTCCGTCGTGAGGAACGCCGGCAGGCCGTCGGACAAGTTCGGATTGACGAGGCGCTCGACGCGCCGCTCGGAGATGCTCGCGAGCTCGGCGACCGCCATCGCGAGCGCGTCGAGGGCGAACGCGAGCGGCTGGCCGTGGAAGTTCCCGTTCGAGACGAGCATCCCGTCCTCGACGAGGACGAGCGGGTTGTCGGTGGCGGCGTTCAGCTCCGCGCCGACGGTGTAGGCGACGTAGTCGAGGAGGTCACGTGCCGCCCCGTGTACCTGCGGCGCACACCGGAGCGAGTAGGCGTCCTGGACCTTGTCGCACCAGCGGTGCGCCTCGATGATCGCGGAGTCCTCGAGCAGGTGGAGGACGTTGGCCGCGGAGTCGGCCTGGCCCTTGAGGCCGCGCAGGGCGTGGATCTGCGGCAGGAAGCTCGTCCGGGACCCCTGCAGCGCCTCGAGCGAGAGGGCGCAGGCGAGATCGGCGGCCTTCACGAGCCGCCGTGCGCGAACGAGCCCGAGGGCGCCCGTCGCCGCCATGAACTGCGTCCCGTTGATGAGCGAGAGCCCCTCCTTCGCGGCCGGGCGGATGGGCTCGAGCCCCACACGCGCGAGGGCGGCCGCACCGTCCAGCAGCTCGCCGTCGACCCAGGCGTGCC
>JBLNEO010000036.1:0-8542 GCA_050262775.1 Pseudomonadota bacterium
GACACGCGCCCCGCCGACGTCACGGGCGGGAGCGTCACGAAGCTCGGCGAGAAGGTCTTCGTCCCGGGCGCCGTCTTCACGAACGTGCTCCTCGCAGACGAGATCAACCGGACGCCGCCGCGGACCCAGGCGGCGCTGCTCGAGGCGATGCAGGAGCACCACGTGACCGTCGACGGACGCCTCCACTGGCTCCCGTCGCCCTTCATCGTGATCGCGACGCAGAACCCGTTCGAGCACGAGGGCGTGTTCCCGCTGCCCGAGTCGCAGCTCGACCGCTTCCTGTTCAAGGTCGTGATCGGCTACCCGTCGGTCGACGACGAGCTGCGGATGCTCGAGCTGCCGCACCGCGGCGTCACGCCCGACATGCTCGAGGACATCCGGCCGCTCCTCGACGCGGCCGCGCTCCAGCAGGTGCAGCGCGAGCTGGACGGAACGCGCGTCCCGGACGACGTGCTGCGGCTGCTCGTCGAGTCCGTGCGCCGAACGCGGGTCGCGCCCGGGGTGTCGCTCGGCGGGAGCCCGCGCGCGACGATCCACCTGCTGACGGCGGCGAAGGCGAGCGCGCGTCTCGCCGGACGCGGCACGGTCACGGCCGAGGACGTGCGGCGGATGGCGGTTCCCGTCCTCGCGCACCGGATCATCGCGGCCGACGCGACGGGACGCGAGATCGTCGAGCGCGCGTTCGACGAGGCGGCCGCCGCCACGCGGCCATGAGCGGCGACGCGCGGGTCCTCGGCGACGTCCGCCCGCACGGTCGGCGTCCCGCGGACGCCGCCGGGGAGACCGCGCCGAAGGTGCAGCCGTCGCGCGCCCGGCACGTCCTCGCCGTCGGCACGTTCGGCGTCGCCGTCGTCACCGCGGCGGTCACGTGGTCGCAGGTGGTCGAGCACCTCCACGCGCCCGAGCCGGTCGCCGTGAAGGGCACTCCCGCCGCGATCGTCTGGTCGGACCGCGTCTTCCGGAGCGAGGCCGAGTTCGCGGCGTACCTGCGCCGCCGAGACATCCCGTACGAGCAGTGGGCCAGTGCGCATCCGGCGGCGGTGAAGATCCTGCGCTCGCGCGACCGCGCGGCCGCCGCGCAACGGGCGTCGGCGCCTGCTGAGGCGACGGCGGACGGTGATGCGGGCGCGTCGCTCGCGACGACGCTCGAGGTGGCGACGATCGGCGGTGCGCTCGTCCTCCTCGCAGGCGCAGCCGCCGCCCTGACGGCGCCGGGCGTCGCGCGCCGCCGCCCCTCGCGGGAGCCGCTGGAGGTGCCACCTTCGCCGGCGCCCGCCGAGCGGGTGATCGTCGTCGGCGAGGACGAGGCCGGGCCGCCGGCGCGTTCGCAGGCGCCCGCCGAGCGCACCGTCGTGGGGACGTGCGAGATCCGCTGGTGGCGGGGCTACGTCAAGTCGCGCTTCTGCGCCGTCTCGACCGGCGCCGACGGCGCCGAGGCCGCGATCGCGGAGTCGCCGCTGTTCGCGTGGCGTCAGGAGACGCCGCCCCCGCAGACGGCGGCCGCCCAGGAGGCGCTCGAGACGCTCGTCGCCGAGCTCGACCGCGACGGCTGGACGGTCGTCGGCCGCGGCGACGCGTGGTTCGCGCTGCGGCTCGAGGCCGGCGCGACCGACTAGCGGCCGTCGCGCTCGCCGCCGCGGCGGCGTGCATCTGTCCGTTCGACGTGCGAGGATTGCTCAAGTACGAGCTCGATCCTGCCGACCTCCGAGGTGTCGATGTTGCGGCGTTGCGGAATTAGCCGGTCGTGAGCCTCCCGATCGTCCTCGCGATCTACGCCCTCGGCGCAGCCGCGCTCGCGCTGTGGCTCGTCGTCCGGTTCCCGTCGCTCGGCCCGCGCGGGCTGACGGGCGCGCTCCTCGTGGGGGTGGCCGCGCTCGCGGGGATGCAGCTCGCGCAGGCGTTGATCGACCCGGTCGCCGAACGCGGGCCCTACGGCGTCGTGCTCGCGCTGATGCTCGTGATCCTGCCGGCGCTCACGGGCATGTTCTGGGCGGCGGCGCAGATGCTGCGCTCGCTCGCCGCGCTCCGTCCGTGAGCGCCGGCGCCGGCGCTCGGCTCGATCGCTAGAGCGTCCCGCCGAGCACGTCCCGGAGCCCGAGGACGGCGCCGCCGAGCAGGATGATCATCATCGCGGGCAGGATCAGGAAGATCAGCGGGAAGAGGATCTTCGTCGGCGCCTTCTGAGCCTGCTCCTCGGCCAGCTGGCGACGCCGCTTGCGCATGTCGACGGCGAGGTCGCGGAGGATCTTGCCGATCGAGACGCCGAGCAGCTGTCCCTGCACGATCGCCTGGACGAACGTCCTCATCGACACGCTGTCCACGCGGTTGAGCATGTTCTGCAGGGAGTCCTCGATCGTCAGGCCCATGCTCTGCTCGTGCAGCGTGATCCGGAGCTCCTGGCCGAGCGGCCCCTCCACGCGCCGCGCGACGAGCTGCAGGGCGCCGGTGAAGCCGATGCCCGCCTCGACCGTCGTCACGAGCAGGTCGACGAGCTCGGGCGTCTCGCGGTCGATCTCCGCGAGGCGGTTGGCGCCGCGACGCTTGATCACGAACGAGGGGATCACCCATCCCATCGCGCCGACGAACAGGAGGAGCACGAGCTTGCGGACGCCGAACGACCCCGACTGGAGCGAGAGCAGGACGAGCGGGATCCCCGCGGCGGCGATGATGCGGTACCCGAGGAACACCGCCGGCTCGGCACGGTAGTACCCGGCACTGCGCAGCACGCCGCGGAGGTTGCTCTCGTAGCGCTCGCTCAGCACACCGAGCGCCGCCCGGCCGACGACGTTCGCCAGAGCGTTCGCGGTCGCCCGGACGCCGGCTGGCCCCTGGCGCGCGGCCGTCGGCGGCGCGAACCCGTAGGTCGCGATCTGCGCGAACGTCTCCTGGCGTCGGATCCCGCCCATCGCGAAGCCGCGGGCGGCGAGCGCGACGGCCGTCCCCGTCAGGACGATTCCCAGCAGCAAGAAGATGACCATGTCGCTCCTAGACCTTGATGTCGACGATCTTCTGGATGACGAGCGAGCCGATCACGACCAGCACGAACGCGACCACGAGCATCACGTTCCCCACCCCGGTCGTGAACAGCGGCGTGACGGCCGAGGGCTGCAGCAGCCACAGCATCAGCGCGCCTGCGACGGGAAGCGAGGAGAGGATCCAGCGCGCCATGCGGCCCTGGACCGTCAGCGTCTTGATCAGGCGGCGCAGGTCAGCCCGCTCGCGCAACGTCTCGACGACGACGTCGAGCACCTCGGCGGCGTTGCCGCCGGCCGTCCGCTGGAGCTCGGCGAGGAGTGCGACCTGCTCGAGGTCGCGGCTCTTCATCCGCTCGGCCACGCGCCGGATCGCCTCCTCCACGGGGACGCCCAGCTGCTCGTCGGCGACGGCGCGCCGCAGCTCGCTCCGCGAGGGCTCGTGCGCGTTGTCGACCACGACGGCAAGGGCGCCGATGAAGCTGTGCCCGGTCCGAAGCGCCGACGCGAGCACCTGCAGGTTCGGCGCCAGCTGCTCGGCGAAGAGGTCGCGCACCTCGGCGAGCTTGTGGCCGATGATCGCCCGCGTCACCAGCGGCACGAAGAGCCCGAGGAGGGCGAACACGGGCGAGACGAGGGCCAGCAGGCACATCACGAGGATCGTCGCCGCCACGGTCAGCAGGACCACGCGCCCCGCACCGATATCGAGCCGGGCGATCTCGAGGTTGCGCTCGAGGCGTCCGAGCATCCCGCGTCGGGCACGGGCGCGGATCGCCGCCACCGCCGGCCCGGCCGCTTCGCGCGCGTGCCACCGGCCGTCCTGGTCGGCGAAGTAGCGGACACGCTCGACGAGCGTGCTCCGGCGCGGCCGCGCGAACGTCACGATCGCGATCGCCGCGAGCCCCGCCACGAGCAGGCTCAGGACGAACGGCGCGACCGGCGACGCGACGAACCGCGACGCGAGCGAGCGGTGGTAGGGCTGGAGCCCGGCCGGCGTCGGCGCGACGTAGCGGGTCGTGGCGGCGCCGAGGTCGCCGAACGTGATCGCCACGTCCACCTGCGCGCGCGGCGGGGCGTCCGAGCGGTACCGGACGACGTACTCGCTCGCGAGCCGCCGGCCGAGCGCGTCGTAGATCGCCGCGAGGCTCGCGGCCGAGGTCGCCTCCGCGAACGTCCCGCCCGTCGACGAGGCCAGCTTCCGCAGCGCGTCCGCCTCGAACGCACCCGAGCGGAGGCCGACCGCGAAGATCCGGACGTGCCGTGCCCGCGCCTTCGCGATCACGCGGTCGATGTCCGCCTTGCTGCCGATGTCGGCGCCGTCCGAGAGGAGCACGATCGACCCGCTCGAGAGCCGTGCCCGCGCAAGCAGGGCCAGCGACGAGTCGACGGCGTCGTAGATGCGCGTTCCGTACCCCAGGCCGGGCGGCGCGGCCAGCGCAGCGGCGAGCTGCGCGGCGTCCTTCGTCGGCTCCCGGACGACGCGGACGTCGCCGTTGAACGCGATGATCCCGACCTCCTGGTCGACCGCCCGACGCGCCACGAACGTCCGCGCCGCGTCGACGGCGCCCGCGAGGGGCGCGCCGGTCATGCTCTCGCTCGCGTCGAGCGCGAGCACCACGCCGAAGTGGATCCCGGCGGCCGCGACCGGAGCCACGTCGACATCGGTGACGGTGCGACCGTTCTCGCGCACGCGCACCGACGAGGGGTCGACGGAAGCCCGGCCGGACAGGTCGACGACGTAGCCGCGCTCGGGGAACGGCAGCCGCCCGACCGGCGTCAGCTCGAGGCCGGCCGCGGCCGGCGCGGCCGCGACGACGCCCGCGAGGAGCGCCGCGAGGACGCAGACGGCGCGCCTCACGCGTGATCACCCCGGCCGTACCGCGCGTTGCCGCCTCCGTTGCCGTTCGCGCCGGCGGCGGCACCGTACATCGCCGTCGCCGAGCTCCCGAACAGCTCCGTCGGCACGTCGATCCCGTGGCGGACGAACTTGCCGAGGAAGCCGGGCCGCAGCCCCGTCGGCTCGAGGGCGCCGACGACCGTGCGGTCCGCCTCGACGTGGTCGATCCGGAACTCGAACAGGTTCTGGAGGGTGATCGTCTCGCCCTCCATCCGCTGGACCTCGGTGATCGCCGTCACGTGGCGCGAGCCGTCGTCGAGGCGGTCGAGCTGGATGATCAGGTCGAGCGCCGACGACACCTGCTGCCGGATCGCGCGCAGGGGCAGCTCGTACCCCGCCATCAGCACCATCGTCTCGATCCGGCTCAGTCCGTCTCGCGGGGAGTTCGCGTGGACGGTCGAGAGCGAGCCCTCGTGGCCGGTGTTCATCGCCTGGAGCATGTCGAGCGCCTCCGCGCCGCGGACCTCGCCGACGATGATCCGGTCGGGCCGCATGCGCAGCGCGTTGCGAACGAGGTCGCGGATCGTGATCTCGCCCTCGCCCTCGATGTTCTTCGGGCGCGACTCGAGCCGCAGCACGTGCCGCTGCGCGAGCTGGAGCTCGGCCGCGTCCTCGATCGTGACGATCCGGTCGCTGTCCGGAATCGCCGCCGAGAGCGCGTTCAGCAGCGTCGTCTTGCCCGAGCCGGTACCGCCCGAGACGAGGATGTTGAGATCCGCCTGGACGCACTTGCCGAGGAAGTCCGCCGCGTCGCGGGAGAGCGTCCCGATCTCGACGAGCTCGTCCATCTTGAAGCGGTTCTGCGCGAACTTGCGGATCGTCAGCAGCGGGCCCGAGAGCGACAGCGGGGCGATGATCGCGTTCACGCGCGAGCCGTCGGGCAGGCGCGCGTCGACCATCGGCGACGACTCGTCGATCCGCCGGCCGATCTGGCCGACCATCTTCGTGATGATCCGGCGCAGGTGCGAGTCGTCCGAGAACGAGAGGCCGGTCCGCGAGAGGAGGCCGCGGCGCTCGATCCAGATGTCGTCGGGACCGTTGACCATGATCTCCGAGATCGTCGCGTCGGGCAGGAGCCGCTCGAGCGGGCCGTAGCCGAAGATGTCGTCGGCGATCTCCGAGGCGAGCCGCTCGCGGTCCTCGCGCGAGAGCCCCGCCTCCTGGAGCAGCTGCGTCCGGATCTCGGCCTCGACGCGCCCGCGCACGGTCTCGGCGTCGTCGGCGTCGAACAGCCGCGGTCCGAGCTCGCTGACGAGCGAGAGGTGGATCCGGTTCTTGACGTCCGCGAACGGGTCGCGGCTGGACGCCGGGTAGGAGTCCGCGGTGCCGCCGGACTGCTGGAGACGCTCGTGCAGCTCCATCAGTTGCCGCCCTTCCGGAGGAGCGGGCGCCGACGGCCCGACTCGGGTGCAGCCTCCGCGACCGGCGCCGACGCCGCGCGGACGTAGTGCTCCGACAACTCGCGATACGCCTTCGCGGCGCCCGAGCGCGGCTCTGCCTGCACGATCGTCCGACCCTCCGTGATCGCACGCGGGATCGCGCGGTCGCTCGGGACGAGCACGTCCGGGCGACGGCCGAGCAGCCGCACGACGTCGTCCTTGCCGATGCCGATGTTCGTGTCGGCGCGGTTGAGGACGAGCGTCAGCTCGGCCGGGTCGTAGCCCATCTGCGCGAGCGTCTCGAGGCCGATCTTCGTGTCCTTGAGCGAGAGCGCGTCGAGCATGCCGACGACGCAGAGGTGCGAGGAGCTGTCGATCGCCGCGATCACCTCGGGCGTGAACGCCGGCGGCGTGTCGACGATCACGAAGCCGTAGCGCGTCCGGAGGAGCTCGAAGACCGCGCGCAGGAAGTTGGGATCGACCGCGCTCGCCTGGTCGGGCCGCAGCGGCGCGAGCAGCGCACGCGCGCCGGAGTCGGACTCCGCCAGGAACGCGTCGACCTTGTCGCCGTCGAGCGACCCGCCGGAGACGGCGAGGTCGTAGATCGTCCGCTCGGGCCGCAACCCGAGCGCGAGCCCGACGTCGCCGAACTGGAGGTCGAGGTCGACGACGACCGGCCGCTCGCCCGCGAGCGCGAGGGCGACCGCCAGGTTGCAGGAGGTCAGCGTCTTCCCGGTCCCGCCCTTCGGCCCGAGGACCGTGATCATCGTGCCGCTGCCGTGGCCGAGCGTCGAGCCGCGCCGCCGCGCGATCGCCTTCTCGAGCGCGAACGCCAGCTGCGCCTGCGGCAGCGGGAGCGTGATCAGGTCGTCCGCGCCCGCCGCGAACGCCTGCTCCATGAAGCCGTTCGGACTGCCGGCGTACAGCACGACGACCGGACGGTCGGGACGCTGCCGCGCCGCGGACTCGATCAGCGCGAGCGCCGCGTCGGAGTGCCCGGCCGAGCCGACGATCAGCATGTCGCTGCTCGTGTCCCCGGGGAGCATGGGCATGCGACCGACCTCGGCGAGGCGGACGCTGCGCGCGCGGGTGCCCACGGGCAGCGCCTCCTCGACGGGCACCGGGTCGATGCCGTCCTCGAGGACGAGCTGGACGGTGAGCGGAAGCGAGCTCACGGCCGGCCCCCGAGCGAGCGCACGGCCGTGATCGGACGGATCCCGAGCAGCAGCGTCTCGACGGTGACGATCCCGGGCGGCGACGACTTCGCGCCGACGGCCGGGCGCAGCGACAGCCACACCTTGCCGTTGTCCGAGGCGAAGGCGAGCTGGGCCGCCTGCTCGTCGTCCACGCGCAGGCTGACGTTCGTGGCCTTCGAGCCGGCGCCGTCGCTCTTGCCGACCTGGACGATCGGGATGTCGGACATGATCATCCGCAGGACGGGCCGCGCCTGGCCGCCGTTCGCCGGCCGGCCGTCGGCCGTGAGCGGGATCACGTTGAAGCCCGCGTACACGTCGACGTGGTCGCCCTCCTCGGCCTGGCCGATGAGGCCGTGCGCCCCGTCGAGCGGGATCGACACGATCCGCTGGCGGTCGGTCAGGTCGGAGGCCAGCGAGGTCGCCTCGGACGAGAAGTCGGAGGCGGTGAGCTGCGCGCCCTCGTAGATCTCCTGGACCGCGACGCGGCCGGTCAGGCTCGCCGGGTCGCTGATCGCGCCCTCGCGGAGCTGGCTCTCGCGGATCGTGGTCGCCGTGAACAGCCCCTTCGACGCGACGACGCTCCCGGCGGTGCCCTTCGGGATCGTGCTGCGCGCGACGAGGACCGTGACGGGCGTGCCGCCGGTCTGCAGGTTCTCGCGGTACCGGTTGAGGTAGACGAGGATGACCATGCCGGCGAGGAGCGCCGCGATCGCCGCGAGGTACAGCGACCCCCGCCTCGTCGAGATCAGCTTCTGTGCGTACTGCATTGGATCCGTACCTCCGGGTCGACGTTCACTTGACGAGCGAGACGATGCAGGGGGTGACCGCCGTTGGATCACAGCCCTCCGTGCCGTCGCTGTAGGGGTCAGGGGCGACGTACTTGATGAAGTGGCCCCAGATCGCGCCGCGCTTGACGTTCCCCGGGGGCGGGTCGTTGTTGGCGCACGTCGCCTTCGTCCAGCCGGTGACGTAGAACGCGGCGAAGTTCGTCACGGGGACCTCGGCGAGGCCGCTGCCCCCGAGCGCCGAGAAGTCGGTGATCATCAGCTTCACCACGCGCGGGTCGGACGCGACGTCGTAGTCCGGCCAGTTGTTCGC
>JBLNEO010000037.1:0-38586 GCA_050262775.1 Pseudomonadota bacterium
GCTCCTAGAGTCGCGGCAGGACGTCCGACGGGAGGAGATTCAGGTGGTGGTGTTCGGATCGCTGCTGGGTGCGCTGATCGTGATCGCGTGGATCGCCGCGTTCGTCCACATCCTGCGTCACCGTCACGCGCGCACGTTGGCCTCGACCGCGGCGTGGATCCTCGTCGTCCTGATCCTCCCCATCGTCGGCACGATCACGTACTTCCTCGTGAACGCGCTGAACACCGAGCTGGAGGGCGACGGCCCCGGAGCAGGCGTCTCGCCGGACCCGGATGCGTCGCCGTTCGGAGACGACCTCCGACCAGGCGCCTCGCGCGACCCGGACGCGACGCGGTTCGGTCGGTAGACGGCTCGCACCGTTCGAGACCTGCGCTCGCCGCCCGACCCCGTACGATCGCGGCGAGGCCGATGCCGTTCGAACCGGAGTTCGAGGACACGTTCGAGGGGACGGTGCTCGACCGCCGTCGCTGGATCCCCCACTATCTCCCGCAGTGGAGCGACCGCCTGCGCTCGGCGGCCCGCTACCAGGTCGGCGGGGGCGTCCTCCGGCTCCAGATCACCGCCGACCAGGGGCCGTGGTGCCCGGAGCTCGACGGCGAACTGCGCGTGTCGTCGCTGCAGACGGGCGTGCACTCCGGCCCGCTCGGGAGCACGGTCGGGCAGCATCGCTTCCACCCCGATGCGGTCGTGCGCGAGGAGCAGCCGACGGAGCGCCTGTACACGCCGCGGTACGGCCGCGTCGAGCTGCGCGCGCGGGCGCTCGACGATCCCCGGAGCATGGTCGCGCTGTGGATGATCGGCTTCGAGGACGAGCCCGAGCGGTCGGGCGAGATCTGCGTGTGCGAGATCTTCGGCCGCGACGTCGGGCCCGATGCCGCCGAGGTCGGCGTCGGCGTCCACCCGTTCGGCGACCCCCGCCTCGTCGACGACTTCTCGCGTATCCGTGTGCCGATCGACGTGCGCGAGCTCCACGAGTACGCGGTGGAATGGACCCCCGCCGGCGGCACCTTCCTCGTCGACGGCCGGGTGGTCAAGACCGTCGGCCGAGCGCCCGACTACCCGATGCAGCTGATGCTCGGCATCTACGAGTTCCCGGCCGATCCCGTCCTGCCGGAGCGAGAGGAGCGCTACCCGAAGGAGTTCGTGGTCGAGGCGGTCCGCGGCTACCGCTGGATCCCGTGAGAAGGATCAGTCGAGCGGGCGCAGGATTCCCTCGCGCGCCTCGAGCCGGACGACGTGGCAGTTCGCGATCGCGCCGTCGGCGGCCGTGCCGCAGTGCCGCAGGACGGCGCGCAGCGGCCCGCCGTGGGAGACCACGAGGACGGTCTCGTCCTCGTGCGTCTCGGCGATGCGCCGGAGCGACTCGAGGACGCGGCGCGACATCTCGTCGGGCGTCTCGCCGTCGCCCCACGGCCCGTGGTGCGCGTGAGGGAAGCGGTCGAGGATCTCGCGGTCGGTGAGGCCCTCCCACGTGCCGAACTCGCGCTCGCGCAGACCCGGAACGGCCGTGACCGCCAGGCCCTTCCGCTCGGCGACGACGCGCGCCGTCTCGTGCGCGCGCACGAGATCGCTCGAGTACACGGCGTCCAGCGGCGTCGACTCGAGCTCGTCGGCGAGCTCCCGTGCCTGCGCGCGTCCGGTCTCGTTCAGGGGCCGGTCGGTGTGGCCCTGCACGCGGCGCTCGGCGTTCCAGTCGGTCTCGCCGTGCCGCACGAGGAGGATGGTCGTCGTCACAGCGTCACTACGCTACCCACGTGGAACTGGGCCTCAGGGGCCGCACCTGCGTGGTGACCGGCTCGACCGGCGGGATCGGGCTGGCGACCGCGCGGCTGCTCGTCGAGGAGGGCGCCCGCGTCGTCACGTGCGGCCGGTCGGGGGCACCCGGCATCGGCGAGACGCTCCACGTGCAGGCGGATCTCGCACTCCCGGGCGAGCCCGAGCGCGTCGTGGCTGAGGCCGGCGCCGTCGACGTGCTCGTCAACAACGTCGGCGTCGCCGTGCAGCGCGACTTCCTCGCCGTCACCGACGAGGAGTGGGACGCGGCGTGGGAGCTGAACGTGATGAGCTACGTCCGCGCGATCCGCGCCGTCGTGCCGGTCATGCGGGGCCGTGGCGGCGCGATCGTCAACGTGTCCTCGACGGCGGGAAAGCGTCCGTCCACGGGGATGCCCGACTACTCCGTGACGAAGGCGGCGGTGCTGTCGCTGTCGAGGCTCGTCGCCGACCTGTACGCGCGCGACGGGATCCGCTGCAACGCGGTCACGCCGGGCCCGACGGCGACCGACGCGTGGCTGGGGAAGGGCGGTCTCGCCGACCAGGCGGCGGCCGTCTCGGGGAAGCCTCGAGACGAGGTGCTCGCGGCCGTCGGCGCGGGTCGGCCGCTCGGCCGCCTGGCCGAGCCGGACGAGATCGCGGCCGTGATCGCGTTCCTCTGCTCCGACCGGGCCGCATACGTCACCGGCGCGGCGTGGAGCGCGGACGGCGGCACCGTCCCGGTGATCCTCTAGCCTGAGCCCGTGACGGAACTGGCAGGCCGGGTGTCCGATGCCTTCGAGGCGCGCATCCGCGAGCACGAGGAGCACGCGCTGTCGCCGCTCGCCGTCCGGTCGTACGAGACGCGGGGACGGATGCGCGACGAGGAGGAGTGCCGCCTGCGCACGCCGTTCCAGCGCGACCGCGACCGGCTGCTGCACTCGAAGCCGTTCCGCCGGCTGAAGGGCAAGACCCAGGTGTTCATCGACCCCGCCGGCGACCACTACCGGACGCGGATGACGCACACGCTCGAGACGACGGGCATCGCGCGGGGCGTCGCGCGCGCACTGCGGCTCAACGAGGATCTGACGGAGGCGATCGGGCTCGGGCACGACACCGGCCACACGCCCTTCGGGCACGCGGGCGAGGAGGCGCTCGACGCGATCCTGCGCGAGCGCTTCGGTCGCCGCTTCCGGCACAACGAGCAGTCGCACCGCATCGCCGAGACGCTGAACCTCACCGCGGAGGTCCGGGACGGGATCCTCCATCACACGGGCGAGGGCGAGCCGGCGACGCTCGAGGGACGCATCGTGCGCATCGTCGACCGGGTCGCGTACATCAACCACGACATCGACGACGCGATCCGCTTCGGGATCCTCCGGGACGAGGAGCTGCCACGCGAGGAGCTCGACGTGCTCGGGCCGACGGGGTCGCGGCGGATCGACACGCTCGTCCACGACCTCGTCGAGACGTCGGAGCGCGCCGGCGACATCCGCCAGGGCGACGAGGTCGGCGCGGCGATGCTGTCGCTGCGCGCGTTCATGTTCGAGCGCGTCTACCTCGGCCCCCACACGCGGCCGGAGCACGAGCGGGCGCGCGAGGTCGTCCGTCGGATCCTCGGCCATCTCTTGGAGCGCGGCGACGGCGTCGACGAGGCCGTCGACTACCTCGCCGGGATGACCGACCGGTTCGCGCTCGAGTTCGCGCGGACGATCGGCTGATGGCCCGGCTCAAGGACAGCTCCGTCGAGGCGGTCAAGGCCGCCGCGGACATCGTCCCGTTGGTCGAGGCGCGCACCCGCCTCCGCAAGGTGGGGAGCCGCTACACCGGGCTCTGCCCGTTCCACGACGAACGGACGCCGTCGTTCTCCGTCTCGCCCGACCGCGGGACGTACCACTGCTTCGGCTGCGGTGTCGGCGGCGACGCGATCCGGTTCGTGCAGGAGACCGAGGGCCTCGATTTCGTGGGCGCGATCGAGTGGCTCGCCGACCGCTTCGACGTGCCGCTCGAGTACGAGGAGGCCTCGCCGCAGGCCGACGCCGACCGGCGGCGCCTCGAGCGGCTGCGAAGCCTGCTCGAGCAGACGGCGTCGTTCTACGAGCGCTTCCTGTGGGAGTCGCCGCGCGGGGAGGGCGCGCGGGCCTACCTGGGGTCGCGCGGCCTCGGCGAGCCGGCGTGCCGCGAGTTCCGGCTCGGCCTCTCGCCCGAGAACGGCGAGGTGGGCGCGAAGGCCCGCGCGCGGGGGTACACGCAGGCCGAGCTCGTCGCAGCCGGCCTCGTCACCCGCCGTGGTACCGACTACTTCCGCGGGCGCCTGATGTTCCCGCTCGCCGACGGCCGCGGCCGCGTGATCGGGTTCCAGGCGCGGAAGCTGCGCGAGGACGACCCGCTCCGCGGCAAGTACGTGAACTCACCCGAGAGCGACCTCTTCCGGAAGTCGCACGTCCTCTATGGCCTGCACCTCGCGCGCGCCGCGGTGGCGAAGCAGGACCGGGCGATCGTCGTCGAGGGCAACACCGACGTGATCGCCCTCCGTCAGGCAGGGCTGGAGCCGGTCGTCGCCTCGATGGGCACCGCGCTCACGGAACGTCAGCTGCGGGAGCTCTCACGGCTGACCAAACGGCTGTTCCTCTGCTTCGACGCCGATGCGGCGGGCGAGGACGCGACCCTGCGCGGGATGGAGCTGGCGCTCGCCCAGGGGTTCGACGTCCGGATCGTCTCGCTGCCGCAGGGCACCGATCCAGCCGACGACCCGACGGGGTTCGAGGCGCACCTCGCGGGGGCCGAGCCGTACGCGGTCCATCGCGTACGGCTCGAGCTCGCACGTGCGCGCGACCGGCAGCACGCGTACGTCCGCGTCCAGGACGTGCTGAACGGGATCCCGGAGTCGCCGGAGCGGCACGAGGCGTGGCGCGTCGCGAACGACAAGCTGGGGCTGACCGTGCAGCTGCAGTCGGGTGCGCGGACGCTCGCCGGCGGTCCCGTCTCGCCGCGGCTGCTGGGGGCGTCGGAGCGCCTCGAGCGCAGCGCGCTCGCCGGAGTTCGCGCGCACCCGTCGCTCGAGCGCGTCCTCGCCGAGCTCGGCCGCGATCACTTCGACGGCGAGCTCCACCGGCGCGCGGTCGACCACCTGCTCGCGCCCGCCGACGCCGACGCCGAGCTGAACGCGCTCCTGGCCGAGCTCGATGCGCGTGCGGCCGAGGAGGCGATCGACGAGGCGACGGCGGAGCAGCTCCTCCTTCGCCTGCGCGAGCGGAAGCTCAAGCGCGAGCTCGAGACCGCCGGTGAGGACCGGCTGCCGGACCTCCAGCAGGCCCTCGCGAAGGTGCGCACGCGGTTCCGCGAGTTCGCCTGACGGCGGCTACAATCCGCGCGCTCCTTCCCCGGTAGCTCAATTGGCAGAGCATCCGGCTGTTAACCGGAGGGTTGTTGGTTCGAGTCCAACCCGGGGAGCTTCCGCCCGCGTTCGTGGCCGTCATGCAGAGGGTGCGCGCTCGAGAGCGCGCCCGCGAAAACGATCCGTGTGCCGGCCGCCGACATCGGCGGCGCGCCGTGCACGGAACGAGCCGCCGCGTTTGCCACGGGAAGGGCGTCGCGGGCACGCGGATCGCGTCGCGGATCGCCCGTTCGAGCCGGTCGAAAAGGAGCCGACACCGTCCGGAACGCGGGCCTGTGCAACGCACGTCGGCCACTCCGACGAGGCGCGCGCCGTGAGCACGCGGTCGCTGTCTGCCGGACCGTCGGTCGCACGGGATGTCTGCAAATTGCGGACAAAACCGCGCGCGGGCGCCCTTGCGGTCGGGGGAGTCCGCGTCTAGATTCTCCCTTGCACCGAGCACGGGGCGCGAGTAGGACGAAGCCCAGCCGAGGGGCACAACGCGGAAGCGGAAGGTCAACCGGCTGAGTGGACGAAAGCGCAACCGGCTCGGTGAATTTTTGCGCGCAATGTTGTCCATCCTGGCGACGAAACACGAAGCTCGCATTTTGCGTTCTTTTTCGTTTCGAATGGGCTTGCGAGCCCCGCGACCCGCCTCTATGGTTCCTCCTGCGCCGAGCACGGGACGCGAGTAGGTCGAAGCCCCGCCGAGAGGCCCGCCGCGCAAGCGGAGAGTCGATGGGCAGGGTGGACGAAAGCGCCCCGTCTCGGCCGTTTCTCTATGGTCCCCGCCCGTGGCGGTCGGAGTGGGGACATCCGATGCACGGCGCGCGCTGCTTGCCGGGCTGATCGATCACGCGGCCCTGTTTCCGCCCGCGTCGCTCCCGCTCGAGGAGGCGCTCGCCGAGCACGCCCGCGTCTGCCGCGCCGAGGAGTCGTGGCTCGTCGCGCGCTTCGTCTGCCCGGCCTCACGGCTCCGCGAGCTCGGCGAGGCCGACGTGCGGCTGACGGTCGTCCTCGACGACCCCGCCGCGTCACTCGACGATCCGCGGATCGAGGCGGTCGAGGTGCCGCCGTCGCAGCCGGCCGACGCGGCGGTCGCGGTCGGCGAGGTGTACGTCGAGCGACCGATCGACGATCCCGGGTGGCTCGACGCGGTCGCCGCGGTCGGGCGGCGGGCGAAGGTTCGCTGCGGCGGCGCCGTCGTACCGTCGGTCGCTGAGCTCGCTGCGTTCGTCCGCCGCTGCCGCGCGCTCGGCATCCCCTTCAAGGCGACGGCCGGGCTCCACCACGCCGTCGCCGCGCCCGGCCGGCACGGGTTCCTCAACCTCCTCGCGGCCGCCGCGTTCCGCGAGCAGGAGGAGGACGCCCTCTCGGAGACGGACGCGTCCGCCTTCGCGCTCGACCGCGCGACGTTCTCGTGGCGCGGGCGCGTGGCGCGGAGGGACGAGCTCGCGCAGATCCGCCGGGGGCTGTTCGTCGGGTTCGGGAGCTGCTCGGTCGACGAGCCGGTCGACGACCTGCGGGCGCTCGGGATGCTGTGAGCGGCTTCGGGGCGGACAACCTCCCGTACGGAATCTTCTCGCCGCCGGGTGGGGCGCCGCGCGTCTGCACGCGCGTCGACGACGCCGTCGTCGACCTGTCTCCGCTCGGAGCCGAGTTCCGGCAGGGGACGCTGAACGCGCTGATGGGCATGGGCCGACCGGTGTGGGAGACCGCGCGGATGCGGGTCCGCGACCTGGTCGAGGGCGGCCTCGGCGACCGCCACCCGCTCGCCGCGGTCCGTCTCCACCTGCCGTTCGCCGTCTCCGACTACGTCGACTTCTACTCGTCGCTCGAGCACGCGACGGCCATGGGGCGGCTGTTCCGACCGCAGGGCGACCCGCTGCTCCCCAACTGGCGCTGGCTCCCGATCGGGTACCACGGCCGCGCCGGCACCGTCGTCGTCAGCGGGACGCCGATCCGCCGTCCGTGGGGGCAGGTGAAGCCGCCGAGTGCCGACGCGCCCGCGTTCCGGCCGTCGGAGCGCCTCGACATCGAGCTCGAGCTCGGCTTCGTCGTCGGCGCCGGGAGCCTGCTCGGCGAGCCCGTGCCGCCGGCCCGATTCAGGGATCACGTGTTCGGCGTCGTGCTCGTCAACGACTGGAGCGCGCGCGACGTGCAGGCATGGGAGTACCAGCCGCTCGGCCCGTTCCTCGGGAAGTCGTTCGCGACATCGATCGGCGCGTGGGTGACGCCCCTCGACGCGCTCGAGCCGTTCCGCGTCGCGGGGCCGACGCAGGATCCGCCGCCGCTGCCGTACCTCGTCGCGGACGAGCCGTGGAACCTCGACGTCGAGCTCGAGGTGGAGCTGAACGGCGAGGTCGTCTCGCGGACGAACGCCCGGCACCTGTACTGGTCGATGCCGCAGCAGCTCGCGCACCTCACCGTGAACGGGGCGTCGATCCGGACGGGTGACCTCTGCGCGTCGGGCACGATCTCCGGCTCCGAGCCGGGGTCGGAGGGGAGCCTGATCGAGCGCTGGCGCGGCGAACGGTTCCTCGCCGACGGCGACGAGGTCGTCCTCCGCGGCCTCGCCGGCGGCCGCGTCGCCCTCGGCGAGGTGCGCGGCACGATCCTGCCGGCGCTCGGGTGACACGAGCCTGCGTCCGATGCCTCTCTCGCGCTCGCGCCGCGTCGGGGCGCGCGTCAGACGGCGTGGGCGGCGGACCAGACGGCGTCGAAGGACGCGCGGGCGCGGCGGGCGGCGTCCTCGGGAGCGAGGGCCCACAGGCTCTCGTCGTCGACGTCGCTGAAGATCTCGACGTCGTACCAGCCGTCGTAGCCCGACTCGTCGAGCGTCCGGAGGATCGCGGCGAGGTCGGCGACGCCGTCACCGGGGAACGCGCGGTCGTTCGTGTTGCGCGTCGGCTGCCGCCAGTCGGCGACGTGGACGCCCGCGACGCGGTCGGCGTGCCGCCGCAGGTCGTCGAGGACGGTGGGCGAGTTCCACAGGTGCCACGTGTCGACCATCACGCCCGCGTCGTCGGCGCGGGCCTCGCGCAGCAGCCCGACCGCGGGCTCGACGTCGGTGACGATCGTCCAGAAGGCCGCGAACTCGCGCTGCGTCGGCTCGAGCGCGACGCGCACGCCCGCCTCGCGGCCCGCTTCCGCGATCCGGCCCAGTCCCTCGACGACCACCTCACGGGGTCCGTTCGGTCCTGTGAGGAAGAGGACGCACGCCGGCTCGAACGCCGCGAACCGGCGCACCGACGCGCAGATCGCCTCGACCCGCTCCTCGGGATCGAGCGGCCCCTCCATCAACGGGAGCGGCAGGATCGACGGGACGAGCGGCACGCAGTGGGTCGCCGCGAGACCCGCGTCGAGCAGCATGCGCCGGTCGGCCGCGTCGTCGCCGGTGAGCTTCATCTCCCAGAGGCCGATCCCGTCGGCCCCCGCCCCGCGGTACGCGGCCACGTCGTCGGCGAGCGACGCGCGCACGGTCGTGATCTGCGAGATCGAGAACCGCGGCATCAGCGCGCCCCGACGAACGGGAGCCGTGCCGCGAGCCGGCGCGCGAGCGGCGGCTTCAGGAGCTCGTGCGCGACGATCGTCCCCGAGCCGGCGCCGAGCCCCGGCCCTGGGTGCGTGCTCGCGCCGATGTGCCAGAGCTTCGGCACGGCGGTGCGGTGGCCCGGGAGCCCCGGCCGCGGGCGCCAGACGAGGTTCTGGTCGAGCGAGAGCGAGCCGCTGTAGATGTCCCCGCCGCCGAAGTTCGGGTTTGCCGCCTCCATGTCCGCAGGGGACATGACGTGTCGGGCGAGCACCGCACGGTCGAGGTTCGGGACGTGCCGCGCGAGCCGGGCGTGGATCCGGTTCGCGTACGCCTCGCGGAGCTCCTCCGTCCAGGTGCCGTCCCCGACGTCGAGCTCGCCGGCGGCGTCGCCCCTCGGCCGCGGGGGCACCTCCTGGAGCTGGAGCCACAGGATCCACGAGCCGTCGGGGGCGCGCGACGGGTCGACCGCCATCGGCTGCCCCACCGCGATCGTCGCCTCGGCGGGGAGCAGCCTCCGGTCGGCCTCGTTGACGGCGCGCGAGACGCCGTCCAGACCGGGGGTGAGGTGGACGATCGGCGTCCGGATCAGGCGCTCGTCGCCCTGCCAGTCGGGCCGCTCCGACAGCGCGTAGTGGATCTGCATGCCGGCGCGGCCGAAGCGGTAGCGCCTTCCGGCCTCCGCCTGCTCCGACGGGACCGGGGCGTCGCGCAGGAGGCGGCCGTAGAGCTGGTCGGGCGCGACGTTGCAGACGACCGCCCGCGACGCCGTCACCTCCTCGCCTGACGCGAGGCGGACGCCCCGCGCGCCCTCGCCGTCCACGAGCACCACCTCGACGTCTGCGTGGGTTCGCGCCTCGCCGCCGGCGTCCTCGACGATCCCGACGAGCGCGTCGACGAGGGTCGACCCGCCACCGCGCGGCACCGGCATGCCGCCGAGCTGCAGCGCGCACGCGATCACCTGGCACATGAACCCGGAGGAGGCGGCGTCGGGCCCGAGCCCGGTGTGGAGCACCCACGGCGCGAGGAGGCCGTGCGTGCGCTCGGACGGGAACGTCTCCTCGAGCCAGTCGCGCGCGCTCGTGAGCACGCGGCCGCTGAACTCCACGATGCCCCGGCGACCGAGCGTCCGGTACGCCTTCGTCGCGAGCGCGAGCCCGGCCGGCGACCACAGCTCGGCGGAGAGGACGCCGAACGCGAGCTCGGCGTTGCCCATGAACTGGTCGAACATCGCCCGCCACTCCTCGCCGTGCGCCGCGGCGTTCGCGTCGAGGTCGGTCGTGAGGAACGCCGCCTCGCCGTCGGGGAAGAGCGTCCCGGTGGGGAGGTCGGTGTTGAGGTACTCGACGCCGCGCCGACCCAGCTCCTCGGCGAGCTCCGCGTAGGCGCCCGATCCGACGAAGAGCGGGTGCCAGCTCGAGAAGACCTCGTGACGGAAGCCGGGCACCGTCAGCTCCGAGGTCCGGATCGCACCGCCGAGCCACTCGTTGCGCTCGAGGATGCAGACCCGCCAGCCGGCTCGCGCGAGCAGCGCGCCGCCGACGAGCGAGTTGATGCCGCTCCCGACGAAGACCGCGTCCACCATCTCCCACCTCCCTGACAGGCGCCCGGCGGATCTTCGCATGCGCTTGACACGCCGGGAACGGATTTGATCAAACTACGCCGTGCTGCTCCGCGAGGTCGAGTACGCGCGTGCCGCCAGCGTCGACGACGCGCTGCGGCTCCTCGGCGCGAACGACGGTGCCCGCGCGCTCGCCGGCGGCCAGACGCTCGTCAACGTGATGAAGGCGCGCGCCGCGTCGCCCGACGTCCTCGTCGACCTCAACGGCCTCGACGAGCTCCGCGGCGTCGCGCGACGGGGCGACGGCGGCCTCGACATCGGTGCGATGACGACGTACACGCAGCTGATGCTCGACCCCGTCGTCGCGGAGGCACGCCCGGTGATCGGCGAGGTCGCCGGACAGATCGCCGACGTGCAGGTCCGCAACCGCGGCACGATCGGGGGCAACGTCTGCTCGAACGACCCGACGAACCACTTCCCGCCGCTGATGGTCGCGCTCGGCGCGACGATGACGATCCGCAACGCCGACGGCGACCGCGAGGTGCCCGCCGGGGAGTTCTTCCTCGGGGTGTACATGACGGCGGTGATGCCGGGCGACCTGCTCGTGAAGATCTCGATCCCGGCGGGCGGACGCGACGGCTTCGCCGCGGTCACGCTCGGCCGGGACGGCACCTGCATCGTCAACGCGGCGGCGAGCCTCGACGACGGGCCGCGGATCGCGATCGGCTGCGTCGACGCCGTGCCCGTGCTGCTGCGGCCGGGCGGCGCCGACGACGAGCACGTCCGCACCGCCGTCCGCGAGGCGAACCTCGATCCCCCGTCCGACGTCCACGCCTCGGCCGAGTACCGCCGTCACCTCGCGGAGGTGCTCGCGATCCGCGCGGTGGGTGCGGCCGAGTCACGCTAGGAGGAGACAGCTTGGAGCCCGTCAGCAGCGCCCGAGTCAGCGTCGAGGTGAACGGCGAGCGCTACGAGGCCGAGGTCGAGGCGCGGCGGCTGCTCGTGCACTTCCTCCGCGACGATCTGGACCTCACCGGCACGCACGTCGGCTGCGACACCGGCAACTGCGGCGCGTGCTCGGTGCTCGTGAACGGCCAGCTCGTGAAGAGCTGCATGATGCTCGCCGTCCAGGCCGAGGGGGCCTCGATCGAGACCGTGGAGGGCCTCGCCGACGGCGACGAGCTCGCGCCGCTCCAGCAGGCCTTCAGCGCGCGGCACGCGCTCCAGTGCGGCTACTGCACGCCGGGGATGCTGATGAGCGCGACCGCGCTCCTGCGCGAGAACCCCGAGCCGACCGAGCACGAGGTGCGGAAGGCGCTCCAGGGGAACATCTGCCGCTGCACGGGCTACTGGAACATCGTCGAGGCCGTCCTCGCCGCGTCGCGCGGCGAGACCGGGGCGGAGGTGGAGGCGTGAGCACGACCGTCCGCGAGGGACAGGAGGTCGAGGCCCCGCAGACCGGCTTCATGGGGCAGTCGACGCCGCGGAAGGAGGACAAGCGGCTCGTCCAGGGGCTCGGCGTGTTCGTCGACGACGTCAAGCGCCACAACATGGGCTACGTCTGGTTCGTCCGCTCGCCGTACGGCCACGCGCGCATCGTCTCGATCGACGTCTCGAAGGCGCTCGAGGTGCCCGGCGTCTACGGGACGCTGACCGGCGACGAGGTCACGATCCTCACCGACCCGTTCTTCCAGATCTCCTCCCCCCCGGGGGCGCACGTCCGCGACTACGCGCTGGCCGTCGGCAAGGCGCGGTTCGTCGGCGAGCCCGTCGTGGCCGTCGTCGCCGAGACACGCGAGCTCGCGCGCGACGCCGGCGAGCTGATCGAGATCGAGTACGAGCCGCTGCCCGCCGTCGTCGACGCGCGCCGAGCGCAGGACGACGACGCGCCGGTGATCCACGAGGAGGCCGGCGGCAACCTCGCGTGGCACGGCGTCTACGACTGGGGCGACATCGAGGGCGCGCTGGCGGAGGCCGATCACGTCGTCCGGATCAGGGAGCTGCACTTCGATCGCTTCAACTCGACGCCGCTCGAGACCGACGGCGCGCTCGTCGAGTACAACCGCGGCACGGGGCAGTGGTCGATCTACTCGAACAACCAGTTCCCCGGGTTCGCCGCGATCATGATGGGCCCCGCGATGCGGGTGGGGCTCGACAAGCTCCGCTTCGTCTCCCAGGACATCGGCGGCGGGTTCGGCAACAAGATCACCTCGCACCCGCACCTCGTCGCGTGCTGCCTGCTGGCGCGGAAGCTCGGCCGCCCCGTCAGCTGGACGGAGTGGCGAACCGACTTCCACCAGAACATGTCGCACGGGAACGAGCGCTGGTTCCAGGACGTCGAGGTCGCCGTCAAGGCGGACGGCACGCTGCTGGGCTTCCGGGCCAGGGCGCTCGACGACGCCGGTGCGTTCCTGCGCTACGAGCCGCTCGGCGGCGTGATCTGGTCGCAGGTGACCCCGGGCTGCTACCGCTGGCGGAACATCCGCCTCGACTTCACGCAGGTGATGACGAACAAGGCGCCCGTGTCGCCGAACCGCGGCTACTCGCGCATGCAGCACCTGTGGTTCACCGAGCGCGTGATCGACATCGTCGCGAACGAGCTCGGGCTCGACCCGGTGGCGGTGCGGAAGCGGAACTACGTGAAGGCCGAGGAGATGCCGTACGAGACGCCGAACGGCTGCGTCTACGACTCCGGCGACTACGCCAGGTGCCTCGACATCGCGCTCGACCTCGTCGGCTACTCCGACCTGGACGCGCGGCGCGCGGACGCGGAGGAGCGCGGAAAGCTCCTCGGCGTCGGCATCGGCTCGACGCTCGACTCCGGCACGAACAACTTCGGCCAGTCGCGGCTGATCAACCCGGAGCTGCAGTTCTCCGGCAACAACGAGGTCGCGACCGTGAAGCTCGACATCTTCGGCGAGGTCGTCGCCACGCTCGGGACGACGCCGCAGGGCCAGGGTCACGAGACGACGGCGTCGCAGGTGATCGCCGACATCCTCGGCTGCACGCCCGACGACGTCACCGTCCGCGCCGGGCACGACTCGTACTGGAACTCGCACGCCGGGTTCTCCGGGACGTACGCGTCGCAGTTCGCCGTCACCGGCCTCGGGGCGGTCAAGGGCGCCGCCGAGATGCTCGCCGCGGAGATGCGCAAGCTCGCCGCCGTCGTGCTCGGGGCCTCTCCGGACGACATCGAGCTCGCGGAGGGATTCGCGCGCCTGCGGGACAACCCGGAGGCGGCGCTGCCGTTCATGGCGCTCGGCGCGATCATCAACGCGAACAACGCCGGCCTGCCCGAGGATCTCGGCGTCACGCTCAACTGCCGGTACGTGTACCGGCCGCCGTTCCAGGTGCCGGACGTCGAGCGCAAGTTCGGGAACCTCACGCTCACCTACGCGACGCAGATCCACGTCTGCGTGATCGAGATCGATCCCGAGACCGGCTGGTACGAGATCGTCGACTACGCAGCGGTCGACGACTGCGGCCGGCGGATCAACCCGCGGATCGTCGACGGACAGGTGCACGGGGCGACCGCGCACGCGATCGGCGCCGCGATGTGGGAGACGTTCACCTACGACGCCGACGGCAACCTGCTGACGCCGAACTTCTACGACTACCACGTCCCGCACGCGATGGACATGCCGCCGCTGAAGAACGGCTTCATCGAGTCCCCCTCGCCGTTCACGCCGCTCGGCACGAAGGGCATGGGCGAGGGCGGCGGCGCCGGCATCCACGCGGTGTGCGCGGCGATCCAGAACGCGCTCCGCGACCGCGGCAAGCCCGTCGTCCGCGACTCGCACAACCCGTACCACCGCGTGTGGGAGCTCCTGCAGCACCCGGAGGAGAGCCGGGCCTACGTGGAGGTCGAGTCGAGATGAGGGTCGAGGGGGAGCGCTCGTTCGCGGCGCCGCGCGAGACGGTGTGGTCGGTGCTGAACGACCCGGCGAAGATGGCGGAGCTGATGCCCGGCGTCGAGAGCTTCGACGTCCAGGACGACCGGCACTGGACGGCGAACGTGAAGATCCCGCTCGGGCTGGGCGGGCTCCGGATGAGCATGCACTTCGACAAGGTCGAGGAGCGCGCCCCCGAGTACGCGAAGCTCAACGCGAAGGGCAGCGGCGTCGGCGCGATGCTGTCGATGCAGACGGCCTTCAACCTCGCCGACTCCGACGCCGGCACGGCGATGAAGTGGGAGGCGGACGTCTCGATCGCCGGCCCCGTCGGCGCGATGGGACAACGCGTGCTGCAGCCGATCGTCAACCAGCAGGTCGCGCAGGTGCTGAACGCGCTCGACACCCAGGTGATGAAGGCCAAGGGGGAGGGAGGAGGCGAGGCGCCCGCGGCCGCCGCCGCCGACGAGCCCGGGTTCGAGCCCGCCCCGCCCGCCCCCGCGGAGCCGACGTCCGACGCCGAGCCGGCCGGGGGCACGAGCGGCGCGGACGAGGGCATCAGCCCGCTCTCCGCCCAGACGTACTCCGACGACCCCGAGGGGCCGACGACCTCGACCGAAGACCCGCGCTGACCATCCCCTTCCGCATCGGGGTGATGCAGCTCACCATGGAGCCGCTCGAGGAGATGCTCGAGTCGGCCCGGGTGATGGACGAGGTCGGGATGGACACGATCTGGCTGGCCGAGGCCTACCCGTGGTGGCGCAAGCACGGGATGGAGGCGCGGTCGTCGACGGTCGTCTCGGCGCTGATGGCGCGCGAGACGGAGCGCCTGACCATCGGCTGGGGAATCATCTCGCCGTTCACGCGGCACCCCGTGCAGGTGGCGATGGACGCGCGCGTCGTCCAGGAGGCCGCGGGGCCCGACCGGTTCCTCCTCGGGTTCGGGACGTCGAAGATCTTCCTCAACAACGCCCGGATGCAGACGAACCGAACGCTCGGGCCGATGCGCGACGCCGTGCAGATCGTCCGGGGGGCGCTCTCGGGCGACGCGTTCGACTACGAGGGCGACACGTGGAGCGCGTCGATCCCCGCGCTCGCGCCCGACGCGCAGGCGCCGCGCGGCGCGCCGCCGGTCTACGTCGCGGCGACGGCGCCCAAGATGCAGGCGCTCGCGGCCGAGATCGCCGACGGTCTCCTCACGCCGTCGATCACGACACCGGCGTTCGTCCGCTCCGTGCGCGAGAACGTGCGGGCGGCCGGCCGCGACCCCGACACGATCGACCTCGGCTGCACCGTCGTCGCGTCCATCGGCGAGGACCGCGAGCGCGGGCGCGACGGCGCGCGCGAGATCGCGGGCATGTACCTCGCGAACAAGTTCCAGAACATCCGCGGCGCGGCCGACACGCTGCTCGAGCTCGCCGAGATCCGGATGGACGAGCTCCGCCCCGTCGCGGAGGCGATGGAGCGCGGCGGCCGCCTCGCCGCGAAGGAGCAGGTCACGGACTCGCTGCTCGACCGGGCGAAGCCGATCGCGGGGACGCCGGAGGACTGCGTGCGGGCGATCGCCGAGTACCGCGACGCCGGCTGCACGCACGTGATGCTCGAGCTCTGGGGCGGCGACCGCCACGAGCAGCTGCGCCTGTTCGGCGAGCGGGTGCTGCCCGCGTTCCGATGACGGTCGACGAGCGCCGCCTCGTCGACTGGGCGCGCGACGCCGTCTCGATCCCGAGCTTCACGGGCTCGGAGCAGGCGCTGGCCGAGTGGATCGCGGCGCAGCTCCACGGCCTCGGCTGCACCGTCCAGCTCCAGCAGGTCGAGGACGGGCGCGCGAACGTGCTCGCGACGCGCGCCGGCACCGGCGGCGGCCCGACGCTGATGTTCAACGGCCACATGGACACCTCGTACTCCGGCCGAGAGCCGTGGTCGCTGGGCGTGGAGGGCTTCCAGCCGGTCGGCGTCGAGCGGGACGGGCGGATCTGGGGGCTCGGGATCTCGAACATGAAGGGCGCGCTCGCCTGCTACCTCGCCGCGCTCGACGCCCTGCGCGGCGACGAGCTGCGGGGCGACGTCGTCGTGGCCGCCGTGTGCGGCGAGATCGAGAAGACGCAGTACGGCGACGCGCAGGGGGCCGAGTACCGCGGCTACGCGGCCGGCACGCGCCACCTCGTCACCCACGGCGGCGTCGCGGACATGTGCCTGCTGGGCGAGCCGACCGAGGGGAAGGTCGTGCTCGGGCACTTCGGGTCGCTGTGGGCGCGGATCGGCGTCGGCGGCGACTTCGTCCACACCGCGTTCAGCGAAGGGCGCGCGAACTCCGTCCTGCGGATGGGCGAGCTCCTCGGGCCGATCGCGGCGTGGTGCGAGGCGTGGGCGGCGGATCCCGCCAACGCCTACCGCGGCACGCCGGCGATCGCCTCCGTCGGCGCCGTGCGCGGCGGCCTGGAGTGGCGCCTCTCGCGCACGCCGCAGCGGACGAGCGTCTTCCTCGACGTCCGCGTCCCGCCCGGCAAGCCGATGGCGGAGGCCCGCCGCGCGGTGCTCGAGCTCGCCCGGCGGCTCGCCGCCGAGCACCCGGACTGGGCGATCGACGCCGAGGTGTACGTGACGGCGCCCGGCGCCGAGATCGACGAGGGGCACGCGCTCGTCGGCGCGATCGACGCCGCCCACGAGGAGGTCTTCGGCGCGGCTCCCGGACGCGACGTGCCGCGGTGGTTCTCCGACGCGTCCGCCCTCGCCGCCTACGGCGTCCCCACCGTCAACTACGGCACCTCGACGGGGCTGATGGAGCCGGGCAGGGGCGAGAGCCTCGAGGTCGAGGGGCTCGTGAAGACGGCCGAGGTCTACGCCCGCGTCGCGAGGAGCGTCTGCGCGTGAGGCTCGTGACCTTCGACGAGGGCCGCGTCGGCCGCGTCGACGGCGAGGAGCTCGTCGTCCTCGACGTGCCGACGATGCGCGAGTACTTCGAGCGCGGCGGCGCCGACGAGACCGGCGAGCGGGTGGCGCTCGCAGCCGCGCGCCTCCGCGCGCCGATCGTCCCGAAGAAGCTCTTCCACACCGCCGGCAACTTCCGCGAGCACGAGGAGGAGTCGCGCAACGTCGACTGGTCGCACGCGATCGCGCCCTGGATCAACTTCTTCCAGAACGTCGACGCGATCGTCGGGCCGGACGAGCCCGTCGTCTACCCGGAGCACCTGACGGAGGAGCTGGACTACGAGCTCGAGCTGGCGGTCGTCCTCCGGAAGGCCGGCAAGTGGTTCGGCCCCGAGGAGGCGATGGACTACGTCGGCGGGTACGTGATCTTCAACGACATCACCGCGCGCGACCTCCAGCGTGGCGAGATGCGCTCCGGCGTCTTCAGCTTCTGCAAGGCGATCGACACCTTCTGTCCGCTCGGCCCGTGGATCGTCACGCCGGACGAGATCCCGGACCCGCACGACCTCGCCATGCAGCTGCGCGTGAACGGCGAGGTCCGGCAGGAGTCGCACTCGCGCCGGATGAGCGTGACGATCCCCGAGATCCTCTCGAACTTCTCGGCGCTCGGGTACTCCGCGGGCGACGTCCTCTCCACGGGGACCGTGGCCGGCGTCGCCGGATTCAAGTCGCCCGAGGAGCGCGCGCGCCTGTACCTGAAGCCGGGCGACGTGATCGAGGCTGAGATCGAGCGGATCGGCGTCCTGCGCAACCCGGTCGTCGGCTGGGAGGAGGCGCACGGGACGCCGCCGCCGCCCCGCATCCGCCCGTGGGGTGATGCCTAGTGGCCTGGCCGCGGGACGACGAGAAGCTCGATCGCGTCCGGGCGCTGCTCGCGGAGCACGACCTCGACGCGATCGTGGCCCGCGCCCCCGACAACGTCCTCTACCTCACGGGCTTCTGGGGGATGAAGGGGTACGACGCGGTCGTGTTCCCGCGCGAGGGGGAGCCGACGCTGATCACGCTCGAGGCCTCGGAGGCCGACGCGGCGCGGACCGCGTGGACGCGGGACGTGCGGCTCATCCGGGGCTACGACCCGGGCGACCCCAGGCCGCCGCTCGCGCGGACGATCGACGCGGCGCAGACGGCCGTCGGTGACGGCGGATACGGGCGGGTCGGGCTCGAGCTCTCGCTCGGCACCCAGGCGGCGGACCGCATGGTGGGCGAGCCGACGACCTTCACGCGCGACTGGTTCGACGCGTTCGGCCCCGAGCCGGCGGACGCGACGCCGCTCCTCGTCCGCGCCCGCGCGCGCAAGACGCCGCAGGAGCTCGAGCGGATGCGCCTCGCGAACGAGCTCGCCGCCCGGGCGATGGAGCACTGCCGGGAGGAGCTGCGACCGGGGATGACGGAGGCGGAGGCGGGTGCGATGTGGAACGGGTGGGTGCACGCGCACGGCACCGGGTTCGAGGGCCGCGTCGAGCTCGCGCACGGGTTCTCGCTCGTCTGGTCGGGCGCCGGGATCCGCACCTTCACGGCGACCGGCGACCGGCCGGTCCAGGAGCACGAGCCGACGCTGTTCGAGATCTGGGTGTGCGCGGACGGCTACTGGTGCGACCACACGAAGAACCTCTGCCCCGGCGAGCTCGACGGGCGGTACGCCGAGCTCGAGGAGCAGCTGCTCGCCGTCTACCGCGCGGCCGTCGACCACTGCCGGCCCGGCGCGGGCCTCGCCGAGCTCGACCGGCTCGTGCGCGACGGCCTCGCGGAGGCCGGCTATCCCGGCCAGCCGACGCACCCGATCGCCCACGGCGTCGGCGCACGGGCGCACGAGCCGCCGTACGCGCACCAGGCGGGCGGCGGCACGGTCGAGGAGGGGATGGTGCTGGCGATCGAGCCGGGGGTCTACTGGCCCGGCGGCGGCGGGCTCCGCGTCGAGGACAACTTCCTGATCACCGCCGACGGCGCCGAGAAGCTGTCCCGGTTCCCCGACGGGATCGTGCGATGAGCGACCTCATCTGGACCGGCGCGATCAACGATCCGTACCGCATCGGGGGCCGCGTCGGCCTCTACGACACGACGCTCCGCGACGGCGAGCAGACCGTCGGCGTGGTGCTCGACCCCGAGGAGAAGCTGGAGATCGCGCGCGCGCTCGACGAGCTCGGCGTCGACCGCATCGAGGCCGGCTTCCCGCGCGTCTCGGAGGACGACAACCGCGCCGTCGAGCTCGTCGCCGGCGCCGGGCTGCGGGCGGAGGTCTGGGGCTTCGCACGCGCCGTCCCGGCCGACCTCGAGGCGCTCACGGCGCTCGGCGTCGGCGCGGCCGTGATCGAGTCCCCGATCTCCGACCTGAAGCTCGAGGCGCTCGGCGTCGCGCGCGAGACGATGCTCGAGCGCATCCGTGGGGCGATGCGCTTCGCCGCCGAGCACGGGATCCGCGCGTGCTTCTTCGGCGTCGACTCCACCCGGGCCGAGCCGGCGTTCTGCGATCGCGTCTACGCCGAGGCGGTCGAGGCCGGCGCCGCGGAGGTCGCCGTCGTCGACACGCTCGGGATCGCCTCCCCGGAGAGCGTCGCCGAGCGGGTGGGGCGGACGGTCGAGGCGCTCGGCGTCCCCGTCCACTTCCACGGGCACGACGACTTCGGCCTCGCGACCGCCGCGGCCGTCGCCGCGGTGCGCGCCGGCGCGACGTGGGTGCAGGGAACGGTGAACGGGATGGGTGAGCGGGCCGGGAACGCCGACCTCGCCGAGGTCGCGCTCGCGCTCCGCGCGCTCTACGGCGTCGAGACGAGCCTCCGCCTCGACCGCGTCCGCGCCGTCTCCCGGCGCGTGCGCGACCTCTCCGGGTACGAGCTCGCGCCGTGGAAGCCCGTCGTCGGCGAGACGCTCTTCCGGCGCGAGAGCGGCGCGGTCGCGAGCCAGTTCCACGACCCGCCGTCGATCGAGCCGTACTCGTCGGCGCTCGTCGGCGCCGAGCGGGGGATCGTGCTCGGCAAGAAGAGCGGGATCGATTCCATCCGGATCAAGGCGGCGGAGCTCGGCCTGGAGCTCTCCGACGACGAGCAGCGCCGCCTCCTCGCCGAGGTGAAGCGCGTCGCCGTGGAGAAGCGCGGCCTCGTCACCGACGAGGAGTTCCGGGGGCTCGTGCGGTGATCCGCGTCTACCGGATCCCGTTCTCGACGAACGTCGAGCGCGTCGCGCTCGCGGCCGCGCACAAGGGGATCGAGGTCGAGTGGGTCGACGTCGACGCGGACGACCGCTCGCCCGTGCGGGCGGTCTCGGGGCAGGATCTCGTCCCGGTGCTGGCGGCGGACGGTGAGGTCGTGTGCGACTCGCCGCGGATCCTCGCGTGGCTCGAGGAGCGCCATCCGGAGCCGCCGCTGTATCCGCGGGGCGCGGCGCGGCGCGCGGAGGTCGAGACCTTCCTCGACTGGTTCAACGGGCTCTGGAAGCGGCCGCCCAACCTCCTCGCGGTCGAGCTGGAGCGGCCCCGGCCCGACGCGGCGCGCATCGAGGAGCTGGGCGGGAGGATCCACGCGAGCCTCGACCGGTTCGAGGCGCTGCTCGACGGACGCGACCACCTCCTCGGCGAGTTCGGCGTCGCCGACGTGACGGCGTACCCGTTCCTGCGGTACGGACGGCACGGGCTGCCCGAGGGAGACGACCACGTCTTCCACCGGATCCTCGTGGACCATCTCGGGATGGACGCCCACCCGCGCGTCGCGGCCTGGGTCGATCGGATGGCGACACGGCCCCGGGCCTAGGACGCGAAGAGCGGTGCCTGGCCCATGCGCCGCGCCACGAGGTTCGCCGTCAGCACCAGGTGTGCGCGCAGCGCCTCCTCGGCGGCGGCCGGATCGTGCGCGGCGACGGCGTCGAGGATCCGCTGGTGCTCGCGGCGCCGGCGCTCGAGCGAGCGGCCGGCGTGGAGCGAGGCGATCCGGTAGCGCTCGCTGTTCTCCCACAGCGGGCGGATCAGGCGGGGGAGCCACTGCGAGCCCGACGCCGCGTACAGGGCGAAGTGGAACTCCGCGTGGAGCGTCCGTCCGGACGCCGCGTCGCCCGCGCGGTACGCGGCGAGGTGCTCCTCCAGGAGCCGTCGCGCGACCGCGACCTCCTCGGCGAGCGCGCGCTCGGCCGCGTGGCGCACGGCGAGCGACTCGAGCGCGAGGCGTGCCTCGTACGTGTCGCGGAGATCGTCGACCGTCAGTTGCGCGACGCGGGCGCCGCGGTGCGGCACGTGCTCGGCGAGCCCGAGCCGCTCGAGCTCGCGGATCGCCTCGCGGATCGGCATCGGGCTCATGTCGAGCGCCTTCGCGAGCGCCTCCAGCCGCAGCGGCGCACCCGGCGCCAGCTCGCCGCGGAGGATCCACTCCTGGAGGTCCGCCACGGCCCGCTCGGCCAGCGTGCGGTGTCTCGTGCCGGTCGTCGCGACCATTGGTCGCGCAGTTTGACACCTGCAGCAGATTTGATCAAAGATCGCATCCGGGTGTTCGACCGGGTCTGCATCGTCGGCGCTGGCGCCATCGGCAGCCTGTACGCCGGGCACCTCGCGCAGCGGCGCGACGTGTGGGTGTTGACGCGCCGCCGGGAGCACGCCGCGGCGCTCGAGCACGAGGGGCTGCGCGTCAGCGGCCGCACCGACCTGCATGCGCGCCTGTCGGCGACGGCCGACCCCGCCGAGCTCCCGGACGTCGACCTCGTCATCGTGGCGACGAAGGGCACCGAGCTCGACGCCGCCGCGGAGGGCCTCGCGGGCCGTGTCCCCGGGGCGACGGTGGTGACGGTGCAGAACGGGCTGGGCGCCGAAGACGTCGTGCGGCGCCACGGAAGCTGGCCGATCGTCTCCGGCGTGACCTTCATGAGCGGCACGCGCCACAGCGACACGCACGTGGAGTACATCCTCGACACGCCCACGTGGCTCGGCCCGAGCGGCGCGACCCCGATGGTCGCGGTGCAGGGCGTCGCCGACCTCCTCGTCGCGTCGGGCCTCAGGGCCGAGGCGTTCGAGGACCTGCGGCCGGCGCAGTGGTCGAAGCTGATCTTCAACGCGACGGTGAACGCGGTCGCGGCGCTCACGGGGCTGCCGCACGACCGGCACTTCGCCGCCGAGGAACGCGCCACCGACCTCGGGCACCTCGTCCACGGGCTCGTCGACGAGGGCAAGGCGGTTGCGGCCGCGGCCGGGATCCCGCTGCACGACGACCCGTGGGAGATGAACGTGCTCGCGACGCGCCGCGGCAGCGCCCACTTCCCGTCGATGCTCGAGGACGTCGAGGCTCGACGGCGCACGGAGGTGGACTCCATCACGGGCGCGCTCGTCCGGGAGGGCGAGCGGCTCGGCGTGCCGGTGCCGTTGCACACGGCGCTGTACCGGCTGATCAAGGCGAAGGAGGCGTCCTGGAACCGCGAGCTCGAACCCGTCGTACGACAGGAACTGGTCGGAGAAAGGAGTGGAGGATGAGGAGAACCGGGAGGTGGAGCGTCGGCGTCGCGCTCCTCGCGGCGGCGGTGGTCGCCGCGGCGTTCGTCGGCGTCGGCCGTGCCACGTCGGAGGCGAAAGCGCCGATCGTGATCGGCTACGCATACGACTCGAAGGGCCAGATGTCGCCGTTCGACGTCCCGGCGCTGGCGGCGGCGCAGCTCCAGATCCAGGCGATCAACGCCAAGGGCGGCGTCAACGGCCGTCGGCTCCGCATGATCACGTGCGACACGCAGAACAACAATCCCGCCAAGGCGAAGTCCTGTGCCGCGAGCATGCTCGACAAGGGCGCGAAGATCCTCTTCGTCACGTGTGACGTCGAGTTCTCCGCGCCGGCGACGCAGGAGGCGATCAACCGTGGGATCCTCGCGGTCGCGCCGTGCATCGGCACCGACCAGATGGGGCCGAAGCGCTTCGGCGCCCGCGGTCGGCTCGCCTTCTCGTACGGGAACGTGGCGCAGGACGAGGGCTCGGCGATGGCGGAGTACGCCTACCGCCGCGGCTGGCGGCGCGCGTCGATCGCGACCGACAACCTGCTGATCTACTTCAAGAACGTCACCGCGGCGTTCGAGAAGCGGTTCACGCAGCTCGGCGGCCGGATCGCGACGAAGGAGAGCTACACGAGCGGCGACAAGACGATCCAGAACGTCGTCTCGCGGCTGAACGCCCAGCGGGCCGACGTGATCGTCACCTCGGAGGCGTTCGGCGAGCTGCCGGCGATGGTCTCCGGCCTGCGGTCGCTCGGCAACAACACGCCGATCCTCAACTCGTGGGCCGGCGACGGGACGTACTGGGTCCCGAAGGAGCCGAAGGTGACGAACTACTACTACGTCACGTTCGCGTCGGCGTTCGGGGACGACCCGAGCCCGGCCGTGCGTGCGCTCGTCAACAAGCTCAAGGCGCAGGGGAAGGCACCCGCGACCGGCGGCTTCGTCACGGGCGCGGCGGCGGTCGACGGCGTCGTCACCGCGATCAAGCGGGCGAAGGGCTCGACGAGCGGCGCACGGCTCGCGCTGATCATGGAGAGCTACAAGAACGTGCCCGCGATCGGCGGCAACGTCAGCTTCTCGAAGAAGCTGCACACGGTGTTCGGCCGCCAGTACCGGGTGATGCAGATCCAGGACAACAAGGCGAAGTACATCGGCACCGTCCGGGCGAAGGTCGTCCCCACGCTCTGACGGACGCGCGCGACACCGAGCAGGGCCGGCGGCCCGGGGCGACGCTCCGGGCCGCCCGCGTGTCCCGCGCCTTCGAGGGCGTGCGCGCGCTCGACGGCGTCGACCTCGAGCTGCACCCCGGCGAGGTCGTCGGCCTCATCGGGCCGAACGGCGCCGGGAAGTCGACCCTCGTCAACCTCCTCACCGGGTTCGACTTCCCGACGGAGGGGACGATCGAGCTGGAGGGGCGCGACGTCACCCGGTGGTCGCCGCACCGGCGCGGCCGCGCGGGGCTCGCGCGGACGTTCCAGCACGGGCACGCCTTCCGGTCGCTCCCCGTGCGCGAGAACGTGGAGGTGGCGGCGCTCGGCGTCGGCGCGTCGCCGCGGGAGGCGCGGGCGAAGGCCGACGAGCTCCTGGAGCGGCTCGACCTCGGCGCGCACGCCGACGTGCCGGCCGGCGCGCTCGCGGCGGGGGACGAGCGGCGGCTCGGCGTCGCGCGCGCGCTCGCGACGGAACCGCGGTTCGTGCTGCTGGACGAGCCGGCGGCCGGCCTTCCCGAGGCGGAGGTGCCCGCGCTCGCCGCGGTCGTCCGCGCGGTGCGCGAGCGCGGCGCCGGCGTGCTCCTGATCGACCACAACATGGCACTCGTGACGGAGGCGTGCGACCGCATCACGGTGCTCGACCGCGGGCGGACGCTCGCGGAGGGCACCCCGGCGGAGATCCGCTCGAACCTCGACGTGGCGGCGGCGTACCTCGGCGAGAGCGCGGTCGCCGAATGAGCGACGCCGTCCTCGAGGTGCGCGGGCTGGAGGTGCGCTACGGCGGCGTCGCGGCCGTCCGCGGCATCGACCTCGTCGTGCGCCGGGGCGAGATCGTCGGGCTGATCGGCCCGAACGGCGCGGGGAAGTCGTCGACGCTGCACGCGATCATGGGGGTCGTCCCGGTCGCGGGCGGGAGCGTCGCGCTGGGCGGGCGGCCGCTCCGCGGGCTCGCGCCCGAGACGATCGCGCGATCCGGCGTCGCACTGGTCCCGGAGGGTCGACGGATCTTCGCGGGGCTCACGGTGGAGGAGAACCTGCGCCTCGGGCTCGCGGGCCGCCGGTCGCGCGAGGGCACCGACGAGGACCTCGACGCGGCGTACGACCTCTTCCCGGTCGTGCGGGAGTTCCGCCGCCGCCACGCCGGCGCGCTCTCGGGCGGACAGCAGCAGCAGCTGGCGATCGCGCGCGCGCTCGTCGCGCGGCCGGACGTCCTGCTCCTCGACGAGCCGTCGCTCGGGCTCGCGCCCACCGTCGTCGACACGGTGTTCGCGGCGCTCGACGAGATCCGCGACCGCGGCGTCGCCGTCCTCCTCGTCGAGCAGCGCGCGCAGCGAACCGTCGCCCTCGCCGACCGGACGTCGGTGCTCTCGAACGGCGAGCTCCGCCTGTCGCTGACGCCCGCCGACGCCGGCGACACCGAGCGGATGATCGCCGCGTACTTCGCCGCATGACGCCGCTCGCCGCCGTCGACGCCCAGACCGTGGTCGACGCGATCGGCCTCGGCGCCGTCTACGCGCTGATGGCCGTCGGGATCGGGCTCGTGTTCGGCGTCCTGCGCCTCGTCAACTTCGCGTACGGCCAGCTGATCATGGCCGGCGCGTACACCCTCGCGGTGACGACGGACTGGCCGGTCGCCGCGAGCATCGGCACGTGCTTCGTCGTCGTGGTCGCGCTGTCGCTGGCGATGGAGCGGCTCGTCTTCCGCCCGCTGCGCGGGCAGTCGCCGGCGGTGATGCTCGTGACGACGTTCGCGGTCGCGTTCCTGCTCCAGAGCATCGCGCTGCTGAAGTTCGGCGCGCTCGGCAAGCCCGTCTCGTCCGTCGCGTCGCTCAACCAGGCGATCGAGGTCGGCGGCGTGGAGGTGCGGAAGATCACGCTCGTCGCGATCGCCGTCGCGATCGTCGCGCTCGCACTGCTCGCCCTGCTGCTGAACCGGACGAGCGTCGGCCTCCACACGCGCGCGGCCGCCGCGGACTTCGCGACCGCCCGCTTCCTCGGGGTGCGGGCGAACCGCGTGATCGGCTTCTCGGTGCTGCTCTCCGGCGTCCTCGCGGCCGCGGTCGCCGTCATCCTCACGGTGCAGAACCCGTTCGTCACGCCGGACTTCGCGCTGCGCGACACGATCATCGTGCTCGTCGGCGTCGTCGTCGGCGGCATCGACCGACTCGGGACGGCGACGCTCGGGGGCTTCGCGATCGGCTTCACGACCGGCTTCCTCGGCGCGGCGCTCCCCGCGGCGCAGAGCCAGTACCTGCCGTCCGCCGTCTTCGGGCTCGTGATCCTCGTCCTGCTCCTGCGCCCCGCCGGGCTCTTCGCGCGGCGTGGCGCCGGGGCCGTGGAGCGCGTGTGAGCCGTCTGCGCGCGCCGCTGCTCGACTTCGTCGGCCTCGGCCTGCTCGTCGCGGCCGTGGGCTTCGCCGGCACGCTGTTCGAGCGCTCGATCGAGATCTACTTCCTCAACGCGCTCGTCGCCGTCGCGATCGTCGTCGGCCTCTGGACGTTCGTCGGGGTCTCCGGCGTCCTCTCGTTCGGGCACATCTCGTTCGTGGCCGTCGGCGCCTTCGCGGCGGGCGTCATGTCGATCCCGGGCGCGGACAAGCCCGGGATCCTCCCGGACGTCTACCCGTTCCTCCGCGACCACTCGATCGGCAACGTCGAGTCGCTCCTCCTGGCCGCCGCGGCCGGCGGCGTCTACGCGTTCCTCGTGGGGATGCCGCTGATGCGCCTCGACGGCCTCGCCGCCGGCATCGCCACGTTCGCCGTGCTCGAGGTCACGCACAACGTGCTCCGCTACTGGACGAAGATCGGTCCCGGTCCTGGGATCCTGTCGCTCGTGCCCGAGACGACGGACGCGGTGCAGGCGGTGCTCGGCGCGCTCGTGGCCATCGCGGCCGCGATCGCCTACCGCGCCAGCAGGCTCGGGCGGATGCTGGCCGCGACGAGCGACGACGCCGCCGCCGCCCAGGCGGTCGGGATCAGCGTGCACCGGCAGCGGCTCTGGGCGTTCACCCTGTCGGGCGCGCTCTGCGGCTTCGCGGGCGCGCTGCTCGTGCACCTGCTCGGCGGGCTGACGACCGAGCAGGTGTACCTCGAGCTGACGTTCATCACGCTGGCGATGCTCGTCGTGGGCGGCGTCGCGAGCGTCTGGGGCGCCGTGATCGGGGCGCTCGCCGTCAGCGGCCTGGACTCGTTCCTCGGGCAGGCGGAGGACGGCGTCACCGTCCTCGGCGTCACCCTCGACCTCCCCACGGGCACGCGGCTCGTCGTCGTCGGCGCGCTCATGGCGCTCGTGCTCATCCTCCGCCCGACCGGCATCGTCGGCGGACGCCTGCGCGCAAGGACGGCCGGATGAGGGTCTGCGTGGTCGGCTGCGGCGCCGTCGGCTCGCTCTTCGCAGCGAACCTGTCGCTGCTGGACGACGTCGAGGTCTGGGCGTACGACGTCTCCCAGCCGCACGTGGACGCGATCAACGTCGGCGGGCTGCGGCTCTCGGGCGCCGGCGAGGTGACCGGGCGGCCGCGCGCCACCACGGATGCGTCCGCGTTGCCGCCGTGCGACTTCGGCATCGTCGCGACCAAGGCGATGCACACGGAGGGCGCGATCGCCGCCACGGCGCACGCGTTCGCCGGCGGCGCCGTCGCCTCCGTCCAGAACGGGATCGGGAACGAGGAGACGATCGCGGGGCACGTCGAACGCGTGATCCGCGGGACGACCTTCCCCGCCGGGAAGATCCTCGAGCCGGGCCACGTGCAGTGGGACGTGAAGGGGGACACGACCTTCGGCCCGTTCGAGCCCAGCCCCGCGCCGCTCGAGGCGGTCGAGCGGCTCGCGGACGCCTGCACCCGCGCCGGCATGCCCGCGGCGGCGGTGCCCGACGCGAGAGGTCCGCAGTGGCGCAAGGTGATCTTCAACGCCTCGACGAACCCCGTCGGAGCGCTGACGGGGTTGACGCACGGCCGCGTCTGCGAGGACACGGAGCTCCGCGCGCTCGTCTCGGGGCTCGTCGACGAGGGCAAGGCCGTCGCCGCGGCGCAGGACATCGTCCTCGACGCCGACCCAGAGGAGCTGATCGACCACGCGGCGAAGCCGGAGGTCGCGTACGACCACAAGGCGTCGATGCTCCAGGACATCGAGGCGCGGCGGCCGACCGAGATCGACTACCTGAACGGAGGCATCGTGCGATTCGGACGCGAGCTCGGAGTGCCGACGCCGCTGAACGAGGCGATCACGGCGCTCGTGAAGGGAGTGGAGCGATCGTGGGGGACGTAGAGCGCCGCTACGCGAGGGTGCGCGAGGCGATGGGGCGCGGCGGGCTCGACGCCGTCGTCGTCTCCGGCTCCGAGTACAGCGGCTTCGAGGGCGCCGTCACGTACCTCAGCGGCTTCACGATCGTCCACCGGTACGCGTACGTCGTGCTCCCCCTCGAGGGCGATCCCGCGATCGTGTTCCCGTCGGAGGCGCGGTACGTCGGCGAGCACGGGACGACGTGGATCGACGAGCAGGTGTTCGTCGACCGTCCCGGCGAGTGGATCGCCGACCGTCTCCGCGGGCGCCGCGTCGGCGTCTACGGGCTCGACTACGTGATGACCGTCCGCGACTTCCGCGCGCTCGACGGCGCCGTGGAGCTGGTGCCGTGGGACGAGGGCTTCGACCTCGCGCGCGCGGTCAAGTCGGACGAGGAGCTCGAGTCCGTCCGGGAGTCGGTGCGCATCAACACGGAGGGCTTCCACGTCTTCCGCGAGCACTGGGCGCCGGGGAGGAGCGCGGCGGAGGTGATGGCGCCGGCGGAGGAGTACTTCGTGTCGCAGGGCTGCGGGCGGCTGACGATGAACATGGTGCTGCAGGGGCCGGAGTTCCTCCTCGCGCGGCGGGATGCCCCGCTCGGGGCGTTCGTGCTCCCGTCGCTCGAGATCGCGGGCCCGGGCGGGCACTGGGTGGAGGTCTCGCGCGCGCTCGGGACGCCGGGCGACGAGGCGCGCCGGATGCTCGAGGCCTACGAGGAGTACTTCGAGGCCGCGAAGCGCGCGATGCGGCCCGGCGCGACCGCGCACGACGTCCACCGCGCGGTCGCGAAGGGGTTCGTCGACCGCGGCTGGCACCTCGGACACGTCACCGGTCACTCGATCGGGATGACGATGATCGAGTTCCCGAAGATCGGCGAGGGCGTCGACACGGAGCTCGCGGCGAACATGGTCTTCTCCATGCACCCGCACGTGATCGGCGCGGACGGGCGCACGTGCCTGTACATGCAGGACACGTGGCTCGTCACGCAGGACGGCGGCGTCCCGCTCGCGGGCCTGCCGATGCGCGTCTACTGACGCTCGTCGCCTAGAGCTGCCAGTCGCCGCCGCGGAGCAGCGGCACCTCGTCGCCGTCGCGCGTCGTCGCCGTGACGTCCACGTCGTCGGAGCCGATCATGAAGTCGATGTGGACGCCGCTGCGGTTGACGCGGCCGCGGTCCTCGTCGCCGACCGTGTCCAGGTACGCCGAGCCGAGCGCGACGTGACTCGCGGCGTTCTCGTCGAGGAGCGTGTCCCAGAAGACGGTGCCGAGCGGGCCGATGCGGCCGCGACGATCGACGAGCGCGACCTCCCCGAGGCGCGCCGCGCCCTCGTCGTGCCCGGCACGCGCCCGCAGCGACTCCGCGCCCTCGTCGGCGTCGATCGTGACGGCGCGGCCGCGCTCGAACCGCACGCGGAGCCCGCGGACGACGGAGCCGCCCTTGAGCACGAGCGGCTTCGTCGACGTGACGTGCCCCTCGGTCCGCGCAGGATCGGGCGCGGTGAAGATCTCCTCCGTCGGGACGTTCGCGGCGAACGTGATCCCGCCGACGGTCGTGCTGTCCCCGCTGTCCCAGACGGACGTGGGCAGCAGGCCGACGGTGAGGTCGGTCCCCGGGCCTCGGAAGCGCACCGCGTCGAACCGCCGCTCGTTGAGGATCCGCGTCACGCGCCCGAGCTCGTCGAACCGGCGGCGCCACGCCGCGACGGGGTCCTCCTCGTCGAGGCGCATCACATGGACGATCTCACGCCAGAGCGTCTCGAACGCGTCGTCCACCGGCAGCTCGGGATGCACGCGGCTCGCCCAGGTCCGCGTCGGTCCGGGCACGCCGGTCCAGTTCGTCGTGTTGTCGTCGATGACCCGGAAGTACTCCGGGATGAACGGGAACGGCTCGCGGGCGACGAGGGCGGGGTCCAGGTCGTCGACCACGCCGGTCGGGCCGGTCGGCGCGAGGGCGATCCGCGCGCAGCGGAGCTCGCCGAGCTGGAGCACGCGCTCGCGGTGCCAGTGCGGGACGAAGTCGAGCGTCTCGGGGTCTCCGTGCTCGATCCGCGCCCGCCGCACCCAGGGGTCGAACCAGTTGACGTCGACGAAGCGCGCGCCGCGGCGGTACGCGGACGCCGCGAGCTCGTGCACGAGCGCGCGCTTCTCGAGGTCGGCGCGGATCTCGACGATCTGGTCCGGCTGGACGTTCGCGCCGAAGCCGACGACGAGGTCGGCATAGCGGCGGAGCAGCTCCGGGTCGACGCCGGCGTCAGGCGACGTCCGCGTGGATGCGGCCACGAGCCTCCTTCAGCCGGCCGCCCGAGCGCCCGGCGCGCGCGGCGACGACCTCGCCGAGGATCGAGAGCGCCGTCTCGCCCGGGGTCGAGGCCCCGATGTCGAGCCCGCACGGGCCGGCGACGCGGTCGATCGTCTCGTCCGTCAGGCCCGCTTCCAGGAGCCGCTCGCGCCGGGCCTCCTGCGCGCGGCGCGAGCCGAGCGCGCCCACGTAGAACGCCTCCGTCGCGAGCGCACCCGCGAGCGCAGGCACGTCGAAGCGCTCCTCGTGCGTGAGGACGACGACCGCCGTGGCGTGGTCGGCGCCGACCTGTGCGAGCACGTCCTCCGGCCAGGCGACGACGAGGTCGTCCGCGCTCGGGATCCGGTCGCGCGTCGCGAACTTGCCGCGCGGATCGCCCACGGCCGTCCGCCACCCGATGTCCTTCGCGAGTCGGCAGAGGGCCTCGGCGGTGTCGACGGCGCCGAAGATCAGCAGCCGGGGCGGTGGTCCGACGAGGTCGGCGAACACCGTCGCGCCGTCCGCCTCGACGAGCGTGCTGCGTCCGCCGCGCACGAGGTCGTGGACGAGCCGCGCGAGCGGCGGGGGCGCGTCGCCGAGCGACTCGCCGCTCTCGAGCGCGAGCAGGGTCGTCCCCGCTCCGTCGCCGTCGAGGACGACGAACCGCACCCCGTGCTCGCCCTCCTCCTCGGCGCGGATCGCCCGCCGGAGGAGGGCCGGGTCCGGCGTCTCCACCCAGACGTCGATCTCGCCGCCGCACGGCAGGCCCACGCCGAAGGCGACCTCGTCGGCGATGCCGTACTCGAGTCGCCGCGGCGGCGCGCCGGCGAGCACCTCCTGGCCGACGCCGAACACCTCGTTCTCGACGCACCCGCCCGACACCGATCCCGCGAGCTCGCCGCCGGAGGAGATCAGCAGCTTCGCGCCGACGGGCCGCGGCGCCGACCGCCGCGTGTCGACGACCGTCGCGAGGGCGACGCGGTCGCCCGCGCCGAGGAATCGCTCCAGCTCCGACGCGATCTCGCGCATTGCGCTGATCCTAGCGCCGCCCCGGCTACCCTTCGCCCGCCGTGGCCGAGCACTCCACCCATCCCCGGATCCGCAAGCTCCGCGAGCGCAAGGAGCGGCACAAGCAGCGGTCGAAGCCGTACCGCCTCGCCGTCGGGGTCGTCGGCGTCGTGTTCGTCCTCGCCGGGCTCGTGCTCAGTCTCCCTCTCGTCCCGGGCCCCGGGTTCCTGCTGATCTTCCTCGGGCTCGCGCTGCTGGCGCTCGAGTTCGACCGCGTCGAGCGGCTCGTCGAGCGGCTCGTCCACCGTCTCGACCAGCTCGAGGACAGGGCCAAGGCGACGTCGCGCGGGCAGCGGCTCGTCCTCGGCGCCGCCGCGGCCGCCGGCGTGGCGGCATTCGTCGCGGTCGCGCTCGTGCGCGACCTCCCGCTGCTGCCGTTCTAGCGGCGGCGCGTCCCGCGCGTTCGTCTCAGGCGGTGTGCGCGCAGCTGCAGATCTGCTCGCCCAGGACGCGGCGCTCGCGCGGGAGCCCGCAGCCGGAGCACGTGGGGGCGACGATCTGGAGCTTGACGAGCACTGCGCGCATGAGCGAGGCGGCCAGCGTGCAGTAGACGGCGAGGATGGTCAGGGACATGAACATTTCTATCGGCCAAACGTAGCGGAACCTGAGTCCTCTTCACAGGGACGGAGGGCCGATAGAATCGCAGCCGTGAGCTGGGTCTTCCTCGCCTTGCTCGCCTGCGCGGTCGCGCTTCTCCTCGCCGCCGAATGGCCGCGGCTGGGGGGGCGGTTCGGCACCGATGCACGGCGACGGCGTGACCGCGAGCGCCGGAAGGCGAACCTGCGCCTGCTGCGCCCGGAGCGGAGCGAGTCGGAGGAGTTCGCGGCGAGCGTCGAGCGGGACCTCTCGCGGCTCCCGACGATCGACGACGAGCGACGCTAGCGGACGACGAACACGGCGCGCACGTGCGCCGTGTTCGGCAGGATCGCCGCGACGTTCTCCATGTTGCGCGTCTCCTGGTAGTCCGAGACCTGGATCACGGCGACGTGGCGGCCACGGGCGAGCCCCGCCGGGATCCGGAGGCGGCCGCCCACCAGGCGCGCCCTCCGTGCGCGGCCGTCGACGGTGACGTGGACGCTGCGCGGATCGACGCCGGACGCCGTGTCGGCGACCGCGGCGACGACCGTGCCGCCGGGCCGCACCACCCGCGTCAGCAGTCGGACGCGCGGCGGCGCCGTGTCGCCGATCCAGAACCGGAAGGCGAACGCGCCGGCACCCGCCGCGGTCGCGGAGTCGAACACGACGTCGTAGGCGCCCGGCGCGGGGAGGACGGCGCCCGAGACCGGCGTCTGCTGCCCGAACTCCGCCACGTAGGGGTTGAGGTTGAGGGGCAGCGACGTGAACCCGACCTGCGTCGCCTCGTCGCCCGCACGGACGACGCGCGGCTGCACGCGCACGCCCGGCCCCCTCGAGACGATCGCGACGCCGAAGTTCGCGACCGGCCGCGTGATGCGCACGCGGAACACCTGCTCCGGCCCGGCGAGGACGGTCGCGCCGACGGGCGACTCGCTGGGGAAGCGGTACGTGGAGACGCGTGCGGGGCGGCCGCGCGTGTTGCCGCGGTAGCGGCCGGTGCGGGCGAGGCTCGCCGAGGGCGCGGGCAGCGTCGGCACCGTGACGCCGACCCAGAAGGGAATGCGTCGCGTGTCCGCGTCGCGCGTCAACGTGATCCAGCCGCTCCGCTCGCCGTCCGTTGCCGCGCGCGGGACGGCCGCCTCGACGTCGAGCGTGCCCGGAACGGTGACGGACGCGGGCACGCGGACGACGTCGGTGCCGCCCGACAGGCGCACCGTCCACGTGCCGGCGCCTCCGCCCGCGTCGTCGAGCCTGATCGAGGCGCGCGCGCTCGCCGCGGGGCGGAGCAGCCCGAGCGAGACGGAGCTCGGGCTCGCGAACAGCAGCGGCGCGTCGGCCCGAGGCAGGTCGATCCGCCCCCCGCCCACGCGCGTCGGCGAGGCCTCGTTGCCCTCGGTCGTGGCGCTCCGACCCGTCAGCACCAGCGCCGACCGCAGCTGCTGCACCGTCCACGTCGGGTGGCGGGCGCGGAGCAACGCCGCCGCGCCGGACACGTGCGGCGTCGCCATGCTCGTCCCCGAGAACCGCGACCACGTGCCCTCCCGGGCCGGCACGGACGAGAGGATGTTCACGCCCGGCGCGGCGACGTCCGGTTTCAGCCGGAGCGAGAGCGGGGTGGGGCCTGCCGACGAGAACGAGGCGACGACGTCGGCACGGCCGGACTCCGTCGTCGTGACGGCGGCGACGGAGATCGCCTTCGCCGCGCTCCCCGGCGAGCCGACCGATCCCTCGCCGAAGTCGCCGTAGTCGTTGCCGGCCGCCACGACCGGCACGACGCCCGCGTCGGCCGCGCCGTCGAGCGCCGCCGTCACGAGGTCGCGCGTCGGCTCCGTCTCCGGCTCGCCGATCGAGAGGTTGAGCACGTCCATGCCGTCGGCGACGGCGGCCTCGATCCCGGCGGCGATCTCGGTCGAGTTGCCGTCGAGGCCGACCCCGGACACGGTCGGGATCGTCAGCACCTTGTAGTTGCCGAGCCACGCTCCCGGCGCGATCCCCGAGATCGTCCCGCGTGCCGCGCCCGGGTAGACCCCACGGACTCCGGCCGCGATGCCCGCGACGTGGGTCGCGTGCTCGGACTGCTCCGCGTCGAACGGCTTGGACGCGTTCCGCCACCCCGGGGACGCCGGGGCGAACGCGCGGGCGGCGATCACCTTCGGCGTCGTGTAGGCGCGCTGGCCCTTCGGGAATCCCGGCGGGTACGCGAATCCCGCCGGATTGAAGAACGGGTGCGACTGGTCGATCCCGTCGTCGATCACGGCGATCTTCTGCCCGGCGCCGGCGGTCGCCGGCGACGCGCCCCACAGGGCCGGTGCGCCGATCTGCGGCGGGCTGCGGTCGAGGCTGGCGTGGTAGCGGACGACGGGGAAGATGCGCCCGACGCCTCCGACGCGGCGGAGCGCGTCCAGCTGCGCCTCGGGCAGCGTCACGGCGAGCGCGTTCAGCACGATCCGGTAGCGCCGGCGGACGTGCGCCCCCGGGATCCGCTCGATCGTCGCCTCCGCCCGCGCCTGTTCCTCCGCGAGGCCGCGGACGTACGCGGTCGCAAGGGGCGAGCGGACGTCGAGCCGACGCTGCTTCGCCGGGGCGGTGAGCACGCGGCTCGAGGAGACGGCGCGCGCGAGCGGCGGCGCTTCGAGCTCCGCGACGACCTCCACGCGACGGCCGCCGGCGAACGCCGACGGCGCCGCGACCGCGGCGACGACGACTCCGACGAGCAGACCCCTGACCACGGCCGACGCATGGTACGCGGCATCGGCCCGCGCCCGGTGCGCGGACCTTGAGTGCGCGGGGGAGCGGCTACACTGCGGCCGCCGCGCGGATGTGGCGGAATTGGTAGACGCGCACGGTTCAGGTCCGTGTGCCCTTCGGGGCGTGGAGGTTCAAGTCCTCTCATCCGCACTGACGCCGCCGGTCGCCGGCGCGCCGCTACCCGCAGCGACGGAGCACGGCGCAGGCGCGCTCGATCGCGACGACGCGCTGCCGGGCGCCGCTCGTGGCGACGACGACGCCCGTGACGCGGCCGTTCGACGCGACGACCGGCGCGCCGACCGCGAGCTCGTCCGCCGGCGCCGAGACCACGGCGCGCTTGCCGCGGACGGACGCGACCGTGCCGTCCGCGAGCGCGGACGCGGATCCCCCGGGCACAACGACGGCCCGCGCGCCGCGGACGAGACGCTCGCTGCGCCGCGGCTCCTGCCACAGCGGCTTTCCGAGCGGGCCGGCGACCCAGACCACGGCGAGTCCGCTGTCGGCGTGGACGCCCCAGACGCGCCCGCCCCAGACGCGGTCGCCGCGCCGGAGGAAGACGCGGCGTTCGCCGTCCGCAAGCGCCCCGGCGACCAGCGACCGCGCGGTCACGAGGTACGAGCGCCCGCGGTCGGTCCACGCCACGAACGCGGAGCCCGTGGCGCCGTTTGCGGCCTCGAGGCGGAACACGCTCTGCTGCGCCCGCGCCGCGCGCGCCTGGACCGCGAGCCCGTCGGCCGCCGGCGCCGAGACGGTGCCCGCCGGGACCACCGGCCGGACGGCCACGCGCACGGTGTCGTCGCTCTCGAGGGCCGATCGCACGATCGTCACGGCCGCTCCAGCCGCCGCGCAGTAGACGATCGCCGCGACCACCGCGGCGAGGTGCCGGCGCGGGAGGTGCGGCGGGCTCATCGGTACGACCGCCACGGCAGCCTCGTTTCCGCGGACGGCCGACGCGAAACGACGGGCGCTACCCGGCGAGCGCGGCGAGCACGCGCTCGGCGTGCGTGCCCGGCTTCACGCCGTACATGGCCTCGGCGACCGTGCCGCCGGCGTCGATCACGAACGTCGACCGCGTGATCCCCATGAACGTCTTGCCGTACAGCGAGCGCTCGCCCCACACGCCGTAGGCCTCGGCGACCGCATGGTCGGGATCCGACAGCAGGGTGAACGGGAGCCCGTACTTCTCCTTGAACCGCACGTGTGACGCCACGTCGTCGGGACTGACGCCGAGCACGACCGCGTCGACGCCCTGGAAGTCGCTCCACTGATCGCGGATCCCACACGCCTGCGCCGTGCAGCCCGGCGTGTCGTCCCTGGGATAGAAGTAGAGGACGACGCGGCTCCCACGGAGGGAGGAGAGCGAGACGGGCGTCCCCGTCTCGTCGGGGAGCGAGAAGTCGGGGGCGGCCATGCCTGCCTCGATCACACCCACGGCAACGATCTCCTCTCGGCGCGCTCGGACGGCGCGCGACCGGTCGACGCGCGCCGTCGAGATCGTACGCGCCGGGCGCGCCCGCGCGACCGCTCGACGATGTGGGCGCACGCGTGTGCTGATCCCGCCGCGGTGGTGCCGGACCTGCTCGGTGACGGACCGCGGTGCGTCGGGCGATCGCGCCGGAGCGCGCTCGGTAGGGTGCGCCGACGATGCTGGACGCGCACCGGGTGCTCGCGTGGTCGCTGATCGCCGTCTGCGTCGCCGCCGGCGCGACGGCCGCGCTCGCGTACCGTCGCGGTCGTGACCCGGGGCCCGTGTCGCGACAGCTGCTCGCGCTGGCGCAGACGCTCCTCGTCGCGCAGGTGGGGCTCGGACTGCTGCTCCTGTCCGACGACCGGCGGGCGCCCGACGACCTCCACTACGTCTACGGGACGCTCGCGCTGGCGGCCGTGCTGAGCCCGTGGCTGTACGCGCCGAGGGAGCCGCGGGCGCGGCTGCTGTGGTTCGCGATCGCGACCCTGCTCGGGGCGGCCCTCGGCGTCCGGGCCTACATGACGGGCGCATGAGGGGCTTCTTCTCGCGCATGAACCCGACGGTCCGCGGCCTCCTGATCGTGGGGGCGATCGCGCTCGTCGTCGTCGTCCTGCAGCTGCAGGCGACGCTGTTCGCGCTCTCGCTGCTGCTGCGCATCGCGTTCTTCATCGCGCTGGCCGTCGTGCTCTACCTGCTGTGGCGCGACCGCCTCCGGTGGGAGATCGAGACGTGGGGAACGCGTCCGCGGGTCGTGTTCTACGGCGCGGTCGCGCTCGCCGTCGTCGACCTCGGCGTGTTCTTCTGGGTCGGCGCGACGGGGCTCGACGCGCTCGCGTTCCTGCTCGTCCTCGCCGCGTGCGGCTTCGCGATGTGGCGCACCTGGCGCGACCAGCGCACGTATTCGTAGGAACTACCGATTGACAGCTGGCACCGGTCCGTGAGGATCGGGGGATCCGCGCCGCACCTCCTGCGGCGGCCGACGCGGCCCGGACACCCGAGGAACGGAGGTCCCCATGCGCGTCCTGGCTCTGGCGCTCGCCGCCGCGGCGCTGGCGATGCCGTCGGCGGCATCGGCCGACGACGACACCTGGATCGGCGACCCACCGCCGTGTGGCGACACGACCGTCGCCTCGCTCTCGGTGGTCGACTGCGATCCGCCCGAGGCGGTGCCGTCGCTCGACGCGTCCACGCCGCAGACGCGGGAGGCGGTGGCGGCGTTCGTGGCCGCCGCGGGCGTCCCGCAGGAGTTCCCGCCGTACTGCCGGCTCGTCTCGACCGTCTTCTTCTACACCTCGACCGACTGGGTCCGCCTGGCCGAGACGATGGCCGCGGAGGCCTCCCCGTGCGCCGACTACTACTTCTCGATCCCGGCGCTCGCGAACGACAAGACCGAGCTCCGCGGGCCGCTCCAGCCGGAGCTGATCCGAGCGCTCGGCCCACGCTTCCACGCCGTCGCTGAGATCCACTTCACCGGCTGGTCGGGCTGGGTCAACGCCGCGCCCGGCCGGACGTGGTGCGCCGCGGGCGTGGAGGCCCGCCGCCGCATGGAGGACAAGAACTACCGCGTCTCACTCGGCGACACCTGGTCGATCAACGAGCTGACGTCGGCTGTCCGCCAGGGAGCCGGGAACGCTCGCCGCAACGCACAGGAGTTCATCCGCTGCCTGTACGACGGAGGCGACGGCTCGGTCACGCCGAATGCCGGCAACGTCTTCATCGTCGGCCTCGGCCAGGGGACGACGCCGACGACGGTCTACAAGGAGAACCTGAAGCGGTGGTTCGCGGACGCGCCGTTCTGGCAGGAGATGGCGCGCTCCGTGCGCTGGTGGGGCCAGGAGGTGTACGGCTCGCCCCGCTACACGCTCGTGCCGGAGACGTCGCGGAACGAGCGCTCGCGCTCGCTCTCGGACTACCTCTACGGCGTGGCGAACCTCGCGGAGAGCGGGCCGGACGAGATCGCTCCGGCGCGGAGCTTCCTGCGGGCGGCGCACTACCCGCTCGGGAGCGCGGCGTGGCGGTACGCAAGCGGATTCGGCTTCACGGAGGTGCCGCTCGAGACGATGCAGCAGTTCACGTCGTTCGAGGAGTACTCGATGCGGCACACGCTCGGGAGCCGGCCGCAGACGGCGTCGCCATACGTCGGCTACGCGTGGTCGCTCCGCAACGCGAATCCCGTGCAGCCCGCGTCGGTGTTCACCGCGGAGACCCTGGCCCTGGCACAGCGCGTCGCGGCCGCGATCCGGTTCACGCTCGCCCAGGGCGGCAGCGCGCCTCCCGGGGCATGCGGGCCGCCCGGCGAGCACGTCTGGTGTGCAGGCGCCTGGGAGGGCGCGACGTTCAACGCCGAGTGGGCGCTCCTGACCTTCTGGGACGCCTAGGGAGAAGCGTCAGGGCGCGCCGCGCGCGGCGGATACCTCGAGCGCGGCGCGGCCCGCCCGGGGCTCCAACAGCTGGCCGACGG
>JBLNEO010000038.1:0-7628 GCA_050262775.1 Pseudomonadota bacterium
CCGGCATCCAGTCGCGAACCTCGGCGACCAGCGCGATCCGGCCGGCCAGGCGGGCGACCGGAAGCGGGGCGCCCGCGCGCTCGGCGGTCAGCGAGCCGGCCTCGGGGCGCGTGCCGTCCGCGAACGGCTGGAGGGCGCCGGGGCGGAGGGGGTTGAGGTACCTGCCCTCGCGACGCTCGACGAAATGGACATGTGCCCACGGAGCCTCCACGTGCCCGATGACAGTCCGGTACGCGACGACGCGCGCGCCTGTGCGGACGGTCGGAATCACGTGCCAGTAGGAGAAGATCCGCCCGGTGTCGCCGCGGACGACAACGGTGTTCCGGTGCGTAGGCTCGATCCAGACGATCCCGTTCTGGGTCGCATACACGGGTGCTCCGTCGGGTGCGACGATGTCGATCCCGAAGTGGAGGCTGTGGGATTTCGGGCCGATGCGCGGGTCGCCGAAGAAGCCGCGAACCGGATGCTGCTGGCCGAACGGCTTGACCGGCCAGCCGTAGCCCGACGCCGTCGCCGGAAGGAGGAGGGCGACGACGACGGCGACGAGGAGCGCGAGCCGGCGGCGGGGGGCGGAGTGGGAGGGCGTCTCGGTCATCACCCCGAGGCTCGGCGGCGGCCCTCACGCCGCTCCCACGGCCGCCCAACGCCGCGCTCACGCGCGGCACGGGCCCGCGTGGGGCCCGTGCCGGCGCGCGGTGTGCGCCCGGGTCAGGCGGCGACCGCGAGGTGATCCCAGAGGTTCTGGAGGACCCTCGAGATCGGGTGCATCCGGGCCTGCCGCCCGGCGAGCGTGAATGCGCCGGCGGCGTAGACCCTCGCGCCGCGCGGCGTCTCGTAGTACGTCATCTCCGCCGTGCGGCCGCTGCCGAACGCGTTGGCCATCACCGCGAGGACGCGGGTCGACCGGGGCGACGCGGCGGTGCGGCCGTCGACCTCGATGCCGAACCAGCCGAGCGCGCCGCCGTTGCCGACGCCCGTGCCGGCGAACAACCAGGGCGCGTACTGCGCGCCGCGGACGGCGAAGCGCCGGCTGTCGTACGTCCCGTGGTTCCAGTCGAAGTACTGGACGCCGACGAGCGCGGACTCGGGGCGGCCGAGGTCGCGCCACATGGCGATCCGGTACATCAGGCTGCCCCGGCGGTCGACGCGCCAGAAGAAGTTGTTCGCCGAGAGGAACGCGAGGTTGCCGCCGAGGTTGCGGTACCGCACGATCGCGTCGTACTCGCGCTCGGTGGCGTACTCGTGGTGCCCCGGGAACACGATCAGGTCGTAGAGGCTCGCGAGCCGGTCGCCCGAGACCTGCTCGACGTCCTCCTGCGCCAGCATGTCGACCTGCTTCCCCGTGTGGGCGAGCCAGCGGATGAAGCCGAGGTCGTACTGGCGGAAGTGCGGCGGGACGCCGCGGCTGAGGTACGGCCGCCCGACGTCGACGACGCGCGAGCGGGCGTTGCCGTACCACGAGTCGGGACGGCCGTCGCCGTCGCCGTCGCGGTAGTTGTACGCCTGCCACGTGTTCGTCGGCTGCACGACCGCGACGCGGTGCTCGCCGAGCCGCAGGGGCCTCAGGACGAAGGGTGCGAAGCCGACCCGTCCCCGCGTCGAGGCGAGCCGTGCGACGTAGACGCCGCTCGGCCAGTCGCCGACGCGGACACGGACGGAGCGGCCGCGCGCGACCTCGATCGAGGTCATCCGGACGCCGCGCATCGTCTCGTTGCCGACCGTGAGCTCCTGCTCGGGGCCGCAGCGGAGGATGTCGACGTGGAGCGACGGGTACGACCGGGCGAGCCTGATCGTCGCCAGGTCGCCGGGCCGGTAGCTCCGACGGCCGAAGGCCGCGACGACGGACTGTGCATCCGTCGAGGCCAGCTTCAGGCCGGCGGACGCGTTCGCGATCTCCTCCTCGGGGGTCGCGACCGGCGTCACGTTGCGGACGACGAGCGTCTGCGTGACGATGCGGCCGCGGTCGACGAGCTGGAGGGCGTACGGTCCGTCGTACCTGGCGGTGGTGTCCCAGCCGCGCACGAGCACGCGCCCGGTCGCCTCCCGCCACGGGGTCACGCCCGCGATGCGCCAGCGGACGCCGGGAACGGAGGAGACGAGGTCGACGCGGCCCGCGAGGCCGGTGCTGCCGAGCGTGATACCCGTCCGCTCGGCGTGGACGGTCGCCGGGTCGCCGGCCGGCGGATGGGTGACGAGGGACGCGAGCTGGGCGGCGACGGCGACGGTCGCCGTGACCAGCAACGCGACGAGGAGGGTGCGCGGGAGGCCGCGCCCGACGTTGATATGTGGGGTCGAAGCTCTCATCGCTTCGACCCTCGAAAGGCGCCCTCACGGGGCCCCCACGGCCGTCCAACGTGCGGCTAATCCCGGTTGGACATCTGTGCAACCGGTGTTACAAGGGAGACGACGTGCTGGAGTTCCGCCTCCTCGGCCCGCTCGAGGTGAGCGACGACGGCCGCTCGGTTGCGCTCGGCGGCCAGAAGCAGCGCGCCCTGCTCGCGCTGCTCGTCCTGCACGCGCAGCACGTCCTCTCGACCGACCGGTTGCTCGACGAGCTGTGGCACGGAGAACCGCCGCCGACGGCCGCGACGTCCCTGCAGAACCTGGTGTCGTCGCTCCGCAAGGCGATCGGGCGCGACGTGCTGGTGACGCGCCCGCCCGGATACGTCCTCGACGTGGCGCCGGAGCAGATCGACCTCGGCCGCCTCGACCGGCTGATCGACGAGGCGAAGTCGGCGTCGGGGCCGCGGCGCGGGGAGGCCGTCCGCGAGGCGCTCGCGCTCTGGCGCGGCGATCCGCTCGCCGACGTCGCGTACGAGCCGTTCGCGGAGGGCGAGGTCGCGCGGCTCGAGGAGTTGCGGTGTGCGCTGCTCGAAGCGCGGATCGACGCCGACCTCGAGGCGGGCAAGGACGCCGAGCTCGTCGGTGAGCTCGAGGCGCTGACCGCGCGATACCCGCTCCGCGAGCGCCTTCGGGGGCAGCTGATGCTCGCGCTCTATCGCTCGGGGCGCCAGGCGGAGGCGCTCGCGGTGTACCGGGACGCGCGGAAGGCGCTGACGGAGGAGCTCGGCATCGAGCCCGGGCCCGCGCTGCAGCGCCTCCAGGCGGCGATCCTGCGCCAGGAGGCGGGGCTCGAGCCCGCGCCGGCCGACGGAGCCGCGGCCGACCACGTCGCGGAAGTCGTGCGGGCGCTCGATGCCGGGCGGCTCGTCGTCGTGCTCGGCGCGGGCGTCAACGCCGACCAGGACGACGGCCATCCGCCCGACGACGCGTCGTTGGCGGTGCGGCTCGCGTCGTGCTTCGGCTGCCCACCGGAGCACCGTGGCGACCTCGCGCGCGTCGCGCAGTACGTCGCGATGACGGCCGGCGTCGGGCCGCTGTACGACGAGCTCCACGCGGCGCTCGCCGGCGACTTCGAGATCGGCGAGGTGCACCGGGCCCTCGCGCGACTCCCCGCCGTGCTGCGTGCCCGCGGCGCGCCGCAGCCCGTGCTCGTGTCAACGACCTACGACCGGGCGCTCGAGCGGGCCTTCGCGGACGAGGGCGAGCCGCTCGACGTCGTCTCCTACCTCGCGATCGGGCGGCACCGCGGCAGGTTCCTCCATCGTCCCGCCGACGCGGAGCCGCGCGTCATCGAGCTCCCGAACGCGTACGCGGACATTCCGCTCGGCGAGCGCACGGTGCTCCTGAAGGTTCACGGCGGCGTCGACCCCGACGGGGTCCGCGAGAGCTTCGTCGTCAGCGAGGACGACTACATCGGCTACCTGTCGCCGGCGGAGGCCGGGGGCGAGCTGCCCGTCACGCTCGCGGCCAAGCTCCGCCGCAGCCACTTCCTGTTCCTCGGCTACGGCCTCGTCGCGTGGAACCTGCGGGTGTTCCTGCACCGTGTCTTCGGCGAGGAGAGCCCCGCCTACCGGTCCTGGGCGGTTCGGCCGCAGCCGCAGGTCGCGGAGCGCGACTTCTGGCGTCACCGCGGAATCGACCTCTTCGACGAGTCGCTCGGCGCGTACGTGTCGCGCCTGCTCGAGCGACTCGCGGATCAGCCCGACACCGAGGCGGTCGCATGACGACGACGGCGACCGCGCCGCCTCTCACGAGCCCGTGGAAGGGGCTCGCCCCGTACAACGACTCGCACCTCGACGAGCTCCTCTTCTTCGGGCGCGGGCGCGAGGTCGAGGTCGCCTGCGCCAACCTCACCGCATCGCGTCTGACCGTCCTCTTCGGGGCGACGGGGGTCGGCAAGAGCTCGCTCCTCCGCGCAGGTGTGATGCGGCGACTGCGGGAGACGGCGGCCGGCGAGAGCGCGGCGGCGATCGTCTCGTCGTGGGCCGGCGATCCCGTCGAGTCGATCGCGGGCGCGGTCCGCTCCGCGGTCGAGGAGGCGACAGGGCGGCCGATCCCCGACGCGACCGGGACGCTCGCGGAGCGGCTGCGGTCGTGGACGGACGAGCTCGGCGGGCCGCTCTACCTCGTGCTCGACCAGCTCGAGGAGGAGTTCCTCTACCACGCCGACGAGGACGGGCCGGGGTCGTTCGTCCAGGAATTTCCGCCGCTCGTGACCGAGCGTGGCCTCCCGGTCCACGTGCTGATCGGGATCCGGGAGGACTCGCTCGGGCGGCTCGACACGCTCCGCGCCGCGATCCCCGGCGTCCTGTCGAACTACCTGCGGCTCGAGCGTCTCGACCGCGACGCCGCACGGACGGCGATCCTCGGCCCGATCGCGCGCTGGAACGAGCTGGTGCCCGACCGGCCGATGACGGCGGAGCCCGCGCTCGTCGAGGCGGTGCTGGACGAGGTCGCGGCCGGGCGGATCGAGCCCGACCCGGCAGGGATCGGCGGCGTCACCCCCTCGGCCCTCGTCGAGCGGATCGAGGCGCCGTACCTCCAGCTCGTGCTCGAGCGCCTCTGGGAGGTGGAACGGGCGGAGGGGTCGTCCGCGCTTCGGCGCGAGACGCTTCGCCGGCTCGGGGGCGCGGGGCAGATCGTCGAGCAGCATCTCGGTCGCTCGCTCGCGCGCCTGGACGACGGCGAGCGTGACGCCGCGGCGGCCCTGTTCTCGTACCTCGTGACACCCTCGGGGACGAAGATCGCCTACAGCGTCGACGACCTCGCGAGCTACGTCGGGATGCCGGTGGCCTCGACCTCGGGGCTGGTCGGCGAGCTCGTCGAGGAGCGGATCCTCCGGCCGACGGAGGGCGCCCGCGTCGAGATCTACCACGACGTGCTGGCGGAAGCGGTGGCGGACTGGCGGCGCGAGCACCAGGCGACGCGCGAGCTCGAGCGCGCGCGCCGGCGGCACCGTCGGCTCATCGTCCTCTTCGCGATCGCGCTCGTCGCGCTCGTCGCCGTCGCCGCCGTCGCCCTGTACGCGCTGACCCAGCGCAGCGAGGCGCGGCACCAGGCTGCCCGTGCACGCGACGAGGCGCGGTCGGCGCAGGCGCGCGAGCTCGGCGCCGAGGCGACGTCGTTGCTGTCGATCGACCCCGAGCTCGGGCTGCTGCTCGCAGCGCGTGGGGCGCGTCTGTCCCCGACGGCGCAGGCCGCCGACATCCTGCGCCGCGCGCTCATGCAGTCGAAGCTCCGCGGCGTGCTGCCGGTGCAGGGAGCGACGACCGCGGCCTTCAGCCCGGACGGGACGCGGATCGTCGTCGGCAGCCGCGGCGGCGACGCGCGGATCTTCTCCCGCGACGGGCGGAGACTCCTCGCAACGCTTCCGACGGGCGGGCAGGTGACCGGCGCGTCGTTCAGCCCCGACGGTCGCCTCGTCGTCACGACGCAGGCCGGCGGACCGGCGAGGGTGTGGCGCGCCGCCGACGGAGCCCGGGTCCGCACGCTCGGGCGTGCACCGCACGCGGCCGCGTTCAGCGGCGACGGCGCACTGCTCCTCACGGTCGAGCCGGGGGCGGTGCGCGTCTGGCAGACCGAGGACGGCACCCCGGTTGCCACGCTCCGTCAGCCCGGACCGATCCGCGCCGCCTCGTTCGGGCCGGGCGGGCACTTGGTCGTGACGGTCGGCTCCGATCGCCTGGCGCGCCTGTTCCGGACCGACACGGGCGCGCTCGTCACGTCGGTCGACCAGGGTGGAGGCGTCACGAGCGCCACGATCACGCCGAACGGCCGATACCTCGTCACGACCGGCAGGAACGAGACGGCGCGCATCTGGGAGCTCGGAACCCGGCCGCGGTTGCTCCACGAGCTCAGGGGGCACGTCGGGCAGGTGACCGCGGGCGTCCTCGACCGCCGCGGCAAGCGCCTCGTGACGACGAGCACCGACGGCACGGCACGCCTCTGGCGCGTCCCGACCGGCGAGCTCCTGACCGACTTCATCGGGCACACGAACCAGGTCACCGGCGCCGCGTTCAGCCGGGACGGCTACTCGATGGTCACGACGAGCACCGATCGCACGGCGCGCGTGTGGCAGCCGGGACGCGGCGCTGCGCGCGCGCTTCTCGCGGGTCACACGGATTCCGTGACGGCTGCGACGTTCGACCCGGCCGGGAAGCGCGTGCTGACGGTGAGCGCGGACGGGACGGCTCGCGTCTGGGACCCGCAGCTGCAGCCGGAGCTCCGCCTCGTGGGTCGCACACCGGCTCCGGTACGGGCCGCCGCGGTCTCGCGCGACCGCGCCGTCGCCGCGGCGGCCGGGCCGACGGCCGTGACCGTCGTCTCGACGACGGACGGCAACCCCATCCGCGTGCTCCCGACCGGGCCCGTCCGCACGGTCGCCGTGAGTCCGGACGGAGCGGTCGTGGCAGCTGCAGCCGGCAGACGGGTCACGCTCTGGCGGGCCGCGACGGGAAGGCGCGTCGGCGTCGTCCAGGAGGCCGAGCCGACGACGGCGGTCGCCTTCACCGGCGACGGCCGCCGCATCGCCGTCGGCACGGCCGGCGGTGCCGTCCGCATCTGGTCGCTCGACGGACGAAGACTCCGGTCGATCGTCGAGGACGGCCCGCACGTGACGAGCCTCGCGTTCGCGCCCGGCGACGACCGTCTCGCCGGCGCGTCGGCCGACGGCCGCGCGCGCGTCTGGCGTGTTCGCGACGGCCGCGAGCTGCTTGCCCTGACCGGCCACAAGCGGGGCGCTGCCCTCACGTCCGTCGCGTTCGGCTCCACCGGCCGCCGAATCGTCACAGCCGGCCGCGACCACGACGCACGGGTCTGGGCGGGTGCAACGGGGACGCCGCTCGCGGTGCTCCGTGCACACTTCGCGACGGTCAACGGCGCCGCCTTCAGCCCGGACGGCCGCTGGGTCGTGACGGCCGGTCCGGGGACGGCCGGCCTCTGGGACACGTCCACGGGCGAGCTGGCGCTCTTCCTGCGCGGCCACACGGGGCCGCTCGTCGCCGCGACCTTCGACGCGACGGGACGCCGGATCACGACCGTCGGCGCGGACGGAACCGTGCGCTCCTACGCGTGCGCGATCTGCGGCGGGATGAACGACCTCCTCCCGCTCGCCCGCCGTCGCCTCGCCGCGACGGGGCGTGAGCCGACGCCCGCCGAGCGGCGGCGGTACCTCACACCCTAGGCCTCGACCCGCTCCTCGAGCTCGTTCGCCTTCTGCGCCAGCGCGGTGAAGCCCGCCTGCAGGAAGTCGTTCGCCGCCGCCGCTGCGAGCGACCAGGTGAGCA
>JBLNEO010000039.1:0-13946 GCA_050262775.1 Pseudomonadota bacterium
TCGAGCTCCGCGAGGAAGACGCGCGAGCTCGTCGACCGCACCTCCTGCCCGGTCGTGCCCCGGATCGCGAAGTCGGACGAGACCACCGCCACCGTCTCGCGGCCGCGGTTCTCGGCGGCGAGCCGTTCGAGGAGGGCATCGGCGTCGGCCGCGAACCGGACGCGAAGCGTGCCGATCGTCTCGTCGCGTCCCACGCCGTCGAACACGAGCACGCCGTGCGCGCCGCGGAGCGCGACGAAGCTCGCCAGCGCGTCGATCAGCTCCTCCGGCCGGCGCCAGCTCCCCGCGTGGAGCAGATTCCACCCGTCGAACAGGTAGAGGGTCGGCTCAGCCACGGTCGCGCTGGCGCCGCGCCTCGTAGAGGAGCACCGCGGCGGCGACGCTCACGTTGAGCGACTCGACACGGCCGAGCAGCGGGATCGCCACGGCGGCGTCGCACGTCCGCCGCACGAGCGGCCGCAGCCCCTTCCCCTCGGCGCCGAGGACGAGGGCCACGCCGCCGGTGAGATCCGCCTCCCACATCGGCGACGCGTCGTCGCCCGGCGCGGCGGCCCACACCCAGAGGTCGTCCCGCTTCACCTCGCCGAGGTAGCGCGCGAGGTTCGTGACGACGGCGACCGGCAGGTGCTCGACCGCGCCCGCCGAGGCTTTGCACACGGCCGCCGTCACCGTCGCGGAGCCGTGCGCCGGCACGACCACGCCCGTGGCGCCGGCGCCCTCGGCGCTGCGCGCCACGGCACCGAGGTTGCGCGGGTCGGAGACCTGGTCGAGGCAGACGAGCAGCGGCCGCTCGGTGGCGGCGAGCTCCCAGGCGTCGGCGTAGCGGTACGGCTCCGCCCACGCGACGGCGCCCTGGTGGTCGCGCGTGCCCGCCGCCTCGGAGAGCTCGCGCTCGGGCTTCACCTGCACGCGCACCGGCGCCTCCTCCAGCCACGGCTCCGCGGCGTGCGCCCGCGCCGTCGCCCACAGCTCGAGCGGCTGACGTCGCCCGCGCAGGAGCTCGCGGACGGCACGGCGACCGTAGACGAGGTCGCGCGTCACCCGCGACGGACGAGCCGGAAGCCGCCCGCCTCGTCGCGAACCTCCCACCCGGCCGCGGCGATCTCCTCGCGCAGCCGGTCGGCCTCGGCGAAGTCGCGCTCCCCGCGGGCGCGCACGCGCGCGTCGGCGAGCGAGACGACGTCGGCCGGCGCCTGCTCATCCGACGCCAGGCTCGCGAGGCCGAAGAGGTCGAGCGCGCGCCGCAGCAGGTCGTGGTCGCGCCACTCGTGCATCACGGCGAGCGCGCCCGGCGTGTTGAAGTCGTCCTCGAGCGAGTCGGCGAAGCGCGCCCACGCGCCGTCCGGCGCCGGCTGCGACGGGCCGCGGAACACCTCCCGGAACCCGTCGGCGCGGGCCACCGCCGCGGCCACCGTCTCCTGCGAGAAGTCGATCGGCTTCCGCCAGTGCCCGCTCAGGAAGAAGAGCAGCAGCGCCTCGGCCCCCCACTCGTCGATCGCCTCGCGGAGCGTCGTCGTGTTGCCGAGCGACTTCGACATCTTCTCGCCCGTGAAGCGGAGCATGCCGTTGTGCATCCACACCTTCGCGAACTCGCGGCCGAGCGCGCGCGACTGCGCGAGCTCGTTCTCGTGGTGCGGGAACACGAGGTCGAGCCCGCCGCCGTGGATCTCGAAGACGGGGCCGAGCAGCTCGTCCGCCATCACCGAGCACTCGATGTGCCAGCCGGGCCGGCCGCGCCCCCACGGCGCCTCCCAGGACGTGTCCTCCCCGGGCTTGTTCGCCTTCCACAGCGCGAAGTCGCGCGGGTCCTCCTTCAGCGGGTTCGGCTCCTGCTCCTCGACCTGGTCCGGCCGCTGCCCGGAGAGCTCGCCGTAGGAGGGCCAGCTCGCGACGCGGAAGTAGACGTCGCCGTCGACCGCGTAGGCGTGGCCCGAGTCGATCAGCGCCTGCGTCGACGCGACGATCCCGTCGACGTGGTCGGTCGCCTTCGGGAGGTGGTCGGGCATGCCGAGGCCGAGGTCGCCGGTGTCCTGCAGGTACCACTCGGTCGCCCGCCGGGCGAGGTCGGCGCTCGCGCCCGGGGCCGCCTCGTAGATCTTGTCGTTCACGTCCGTGATGTTGTGGACGAGCGTGACGTCGTAGCCGCGCTCGCGCAGCCACCGGCGCAGCCACATCGCGAGCACGAACGGCCGCGCGTTCCCGACGTGGGCCCGCGCGTAGACGGTCGGGCCGCACACGTACATCCGGATCGGACCCGGCGGCGGCGGGAGCTCGACGGGCGCGCGGGCGAGCGTGCTGTAGAGGCGCATCGCCCTAGGCTAACCGCGGGTCGCGCGCCGGATCGCCTCGTCCCGCGGCAGCGCCGCCACCAGGGTCCACAGCTCCGGGCCGCGGGGCCGGCCGGTGAGCGCGAGCCGCAGCGCGCGCAGGTCGCCGCCGACGGCCTTGAGCTCGCGGACGATCGCCTTCGCGTCCTCGGCGTCGGCACGGTCCGCCGCGCCGGCGCGCAGCTCCACGAATCGGGCGAGCGTCGGAAGGGCGTCGTCGGGGAGCTCGGCCGGCTCGGGCTCGAGGATCGAGCGGGCGAACTCGCGCGCCTCCACGAGGTCGCGGGCACCGCGGAGCGCGGGCGCGAGCTCGACCGGCGCGTCCGCGTCCGAGGCCAGCTCCTCGTCGGAGAGCGCCGCGATCGCGTCGATCGCGAGCCGCCGCAGCCGCCGCTCGTCGAAGCGCACGTCGTGGCGCGGCAGGCCGAGCTCCTCGAGGTACGCGCGGACCGCGGGCCCGGGGATGCCCGCCTCCCGGAGGTCGGCGAGCGTGGCGGCGCCGTGACGCTTCGACAGCTTCTTCCCGTCCGGCCCGAGGAGCAGCCCGTGGTGGACGACCTCCGGCGGCCGCGCGCCCAGCGCCTCGGCGAGGCGCCGGTGCAGCTGCTCGTTCGGCCGGTGGTCGTTGCCGCGCACGACGTGGGTGATGCCGAACTCGACGTCGTCGACCACGCTCGCGAGGTGATACGTCGCGGTGCCGTCGGGACGGAGCAGCTGGACGCCGTCGAAGCGCTCGACGCCGAGCCGGGCGGCCGCCGCGCGGTACCGGTCCTGCCGCTCGCTCTGACGGATCGGCCCTTCGTCCCAGCCGATCCCGATCCAGCCCAGGTCGCGGATCACGGCCTCCTCGCCGCCGGGCACGTTTCGCGACGGATCCGTGTCGTCGATGCGGAGAAGGAGGCGCTCGCCGAGGCGGCGGTTCGCGACGGCGCTCAGCGCGTTTCCGAGGTGGAGCGACCCCGTGGGCGACGGCGCGAAGCGGACGCGGGGGTACACCCGCGCGAGGATAACGCCGCCGTCGCTGCCGCTAGCCTCCGCCGCGTGCTCGCCGTGCTGACGCGCCACGCGCAGTCGACGCTGAACCTCGCCGGCCGCGTCAACGGCGATCCCACGGTCGAGGCTCCCCTGACCGACGAGGGGCGGGCACAGGCGGAGCGGCTCGCGCTCCAGCTGCGCGGCCTCCCGCTCGACCTCGCGGTCCATACGCGGTTCGGCCGCACGCGCGACACGGCGGAGGCGGCCGTCGCCGGCCGCCGCGTGCGCCTCGAGGTCGAGCCGCTGCTCGACGACATCGACGTCGGCGACCTCGACGGCGCCTCCATCGCCGACTACCGTGCCTGGAAGCACGCCCATCGCCGGAGCGACCGCTTCCCGGGCGGCGAGAGCCTCGACGAGGCAGCGCGGCGGTACGCGCGGGCGTTCCGGCTGCTGGCCGCCCGCCCCGAGCCCCACCTCCTCGTCGTCTGTCACGAGATCCCGGTGCGCTATGCGCTCAACGGGGCGGCCGGCTCGGACGACCTGGACGCGCCCGTGCACGACGTCCCGAACGCGACGCCCTACCTGTTCGACGCGGCGGCGCTCCTGCGCGCGGCGGCGCGGATCGAGGAGCTGACTCCGCCGGCCGACGCGGACGGCCGCGCTAGGGCGTGACGGCGCGGGCCCTCTCGCTGGAGCCGCCCAGCACGCTCCCGAGCACCGCGTTGAGGATCCAGTTGACGAGCCAGACGACGATCGTGGCGCCGACGTACGTCCAGAAGCCGTCGATCGAGAAGTCGGGGGCGATCCACTCGGCGAGCGCGAGCATCGCGACGTTGATCGCGAAGTACGCGAGCCCGAGCGTGAAGAGGATCAGCGGCAGCGTCAGCAGGACGAGAACCGGCTTCACGAACGCGTTCGCGACGGCGAGCACGGCGGCGCCGAGGAGCAGCGACCCCCACCGGCCGATCTCGACGCTGTCGAACAGCCAGTCGACGACGAGCAGCGCGACGATGTTGAGGAGCCAGCCGAGGACGAGCGACCCGATGAGCTCGTTGCGGACGTCGGAGCGCACGCCGGAAGTATCCGCCGCGGCCGGGGGGACGGTCAACCGCGCGCTCCCACCGTGAGCGTCTAGGCTCGCGGCCGTGGAGTCGCTGCTCCTGGGGTGGTTCGACCGAAGCGGGAGGGAGCTCCCCTGGCGGCGCACGCGCGACCCGTACGCGATCCTCGTCTCGGAGGTGATGCTGCAGCAGACGCAGGTCGCGCGCGTCGTGCCGCGATGGCTCGAGTGGATGGAGCGATGGCCGTCGCCCGCCGCGCTCGCGGAGGCCTCGCCGGCGGACGTCATCCGCGCCTGGCAGGGGCTCGGGTACAACCGCCGCGCGCTCAACCTCCAGCGGGCGGCTTGCGTCGTCGCCGCGTCGGGGTGGCCGGTCGACCTCACCCGGCTGCCCGGCGTCGGCCGCTACACGGCGGACGCGATCCGGAACCAGGCGTGGGGGGAGGACGTGCTGCCGGTGGACACGAACGTGCGCCGGATCCTCGACCGGACCGGGGCGCGGTTCTCCGGCGCCGCGACGCAAGCGCTCTTCGACCTCGGCGCGACCGTGTGCCTCGCGCGCATCCCGCGCTGCGGCGAGTGCCCGCTGGCCGCCGAGTGCCCGTCGCGCGGGCTCCGGTTCGAGCCGGCGCGTCGGCAGGGTCCGCTCGAGGGCTCGTTCAGGCAGCGGCGTGCGGCGACGCTGCGCCTCGTCGCCGAGGCTCCCCGGCCGCTCGTCGAGCTCGACGCGGAGGCGATCCGGTCGCTCGAGCGCGACGGGCTCGTCGTCGTCGACGGCGCGACGGCGGCGCTGCCCGCCTAGCGCCGCAGCAGCGCGACGGCCTGCGCCGCGAGCCCCTCGCCGCGGCCGGTGAAGCCGAGCCCGTCCGTCGTCGTCGCCCGCACCGCCACGAGCGCGGGCTCGACGCCGAGCGCTCCCGCGAGCGCCTCGCGCATCGCCGCCCGGTGCGGCGCGAGCCGCGGCTCCTCCCCCACGAGCACGCAGTCGGCGTTCGCGAGCTCCCAGCCCTGCTCGCGAACCGAGCGCCAGGCGATCGAGAGCAGCTCGAGCGACGAGGCACCGCGCCAGCGCGCGTCGCCGGACGGGAAGAGGGCGCCGATGTCCTCGAGGCCGGCGGCGCCGAGCACCGCGTCCGTGAGCGCGTGCGCGAGCACGTCGCCGTCGGAGTGGCCGGTCAGGCCGCGGTCGAAGGGGACGGAGACGCCGCCGAGGACGAGCGGCACGCCCGCCTCGAGCGCGTGCGCGTCGAAGCCGGTGCCGACGCGGTACTCAGGCACCGAGCGCCCCGGGCAGCTCGTCGAGCGTACGGATCGCGATCGCGCCGGCGGGCGGCTCGTGCAGGTGGCCCCACGGGCCGCGCCGCACGTGGACGGCGACCATGCCGGCCGAGAGCGCCGGCTCCACGTCGTTGTCGACACGGTCGCCCACGTACGCGATCTGCGCGGGCTCGAGGCCCGTCTCCTCGACGATCCGCGCGAAGAACCCGGCCGCCGGCTTCGCCACGCCCCACCGCTGCGACGACCCCAGCACCTCGACGAACGGGCGCAGGGTCGCCTCGGCCGCGGCGCGCGTGTTGCCGACGGCGGCCACCCGCAGCCCCGCGGTCCGGAGCCGCTCGAGACACGGCAGCGCATCCGGGTAGAGATCCTCGGGTTCCCACGACGACGCCGGCTGCTCGACGCCCAGGATCCCCCAGGCCCCGTCGTGGTGGAGCCCGCGCGCGGCGAGACCGCCGAGGACGCCCATCAGGGTGAACCGCGGCACGCCGGCGGCGTCGGCGGCACGCTCCCACATCCCCGTCTCGTCCACGAGCGTCTCGCCCACGTCGAACACGACCGCCGTCAGAGCCACGACGCCACGAGCTCCAGGTCGGCCGTCGTCGTCACCTTCAGCAGCCTGGGGTCGCCCTCGACCCAGCGGATCCGGCCCCCCGCGGCCTCGACGAGCGCCGCGCAGTCGGTCGCGTCGCCGCCGGTCGCCGCCGCACGCCGGAGGGCGTCCGCGACGAATGCCTGGGGCGTCTGGACGGCGACGAGGCCGTCGCGCGCGACGGTGTCGACGACACGGTCGCCGTCGACGCGCTTGACCGTGTCCCGCAGAGGCAGGGCGGGGACGACGCCGTCCCACCCCTCGCCGAGCGGCGCGAGCACCCGGCCGATCACCTCGTCGTCGAGGAGCGGTCGCGCGGCGTCGTGCACGAGGACGACGACCGCGTCGGAGGGCACCTCGGCGAGCGCGAGCCGCACGGACTCGGCGCGCGTCGCTCCGCCGGTCACGACCGTGCTCACCTTGCCGGCCCCGAGCTCCTCCGCGAGCAGGATCGACGGCTCCTCCCACCCGGGCGGCGCGGCGACGACGACGGCGTCGACCCAGTCGGAGTCGTCGAGGCGCTGCATGCTCTCGGCCAGCAGCGGGAGCTCGCCGAGGGCGACGAACGCCTTCGGCCGGTCGGCACCGAGGCGCTCGCCGCTGCCCGCAGCGGCGAGGATCGCCCAGGTGCTCATCGGTGAGGCCGGCCCGCTACGCGGTGGCCGCGGCGGCCTTGGCCTTCGAGGCCTTCTTCTTGCCGTTCCCCGACCCGGTGAGGACTTCCTCGAGCCAGTTCGCGGTCTCTTCCTCGTCCATGCCCTTCGCGTACATGAGCTCGGAGGCGAGGATCTTCTTGGCCTTCACGAACATCTGCTTCTCGCCGGTGGAGAGGCCCTTCTCCGCGTCGCGAAGCGCGAGGTTCCGGACGACCTCGGCCAGCTCGAGGATGTCGCCCGTCTTCATCTTGTCGCGGTTGTGCTTGAACCGTCGGTTCCAGTTCTTCGGCATCTGCGTTCCGCTGCCGGTGAGCGCCTTCAGGACGACCGTCACCATGTCCTCGTCGATCACCGTGCGGAGGCCGACCTTCTCCGCGTTCTCGGCCGGCACCTGGACGGTCATGTCGTTGTGCTCGATGCGGATGGTCAGGTACTCGCGCTTCTGCCCCAGGACCTCCCGCTGCTCCTTCTTCACGACCGTTCCCGCGCCGTGGTGCGGATAGACGACCTTGTCGCCGACCTCGTACAAGCGTGCCTCCCCTTCGGTCATGCCCTCTCGTAGAAAGTGCCGGCGGGTGTGAGGATCCGCCGGCGGCAGCGACGTAGTGTACCTGAAACGTTAAGAAAATGCGACCGTTTCCAGGGACTTTGACGGAAATCCCTGCTAGCGCGCACCTTCCGCATCGAGCCCCGCGGCGATCGCCCGCCGCAGCGTGTCGGCCTCCGTCGGGCGCAGCGCGCCGCGCGCCTTGGTGCCGGCGGGGACGAGCGCCCCCGTGAGGCCGAGCTTCGCGCACTCCTCCAGCCGCCGCTCCGATTGCGCGGCCGGGCGCAGGCGGCCCGTCAGCCCCACCTCGCCGAACGCGGCCAGGCCCTGACGTGCCGGCGCGCCCCGGGCGGCCGAGGCGATCGCGAGCGCGACGGCGAGGTCCGCGCCCGGCTCGTCGATGCGGACGCCGCCCGCGACGTTGACGAAGACGTCTGCGCCGCCGAGCGCGACGCCCGCGTGCCGGGAGAGCACGGCGACGACCATCGCGAGGCGCTTCGGATCGACGCCGGTGCCGACGCGCCGCGGCATCGCCAGGTCGGTCGGGGCGACGAGCGCCTGGATCTCGAGCAGGATCGGCCGCGTCCCCTCGAGCGCGCACGCGACGGCCGCGCCGACCTCGCCGTCCTCGGTCCGGCCGAAGAGCGCCGAGGGGTCGGGCACGCCCTCGAGACCGGCTCCGGTCATCTCGAAGACGCCGAGCTCGTTCGTCGAGCCGAAGCGGTTCTTCACCGCGCGGAGCACCCGGTGCGCGTGGTAGCGGTCACCCTCGAACTGGAGCACGCAGTCGACGAGGTGCTCGAGCACGCGGGGTCCTGCGACGGCGCCGTCCTTCGTCACGTGGCCGACGACGATCGTCGCGACGCCGTTCTCCTTCGCGACCCGGAGCAGCCGGCCGGCCGCCTCGCGCACCTGGGCGACGGAGCCGGGCGCGCTCCCGAGCTCGCTCGAGTAGAGCGTCTGGACCGAGTCGATCACGCAGACGTCCGGACGCTCGGCGACGAGCGTCGCGCACACCGCCTCGAGCTCGGTCTCGGCCAGGATCTCGACCCGCTCGGCGCCGCCGAGGCGCTCGGCCCGCAGCTTCACCTGCGCCACGGATTCCTCGCCGGTGACGAGGAGCGCGCGCCGGCTGCGCGAGATCGCGGCGAGCGCGCTGAGCAGCAGCGTCGACTTCCCGACGCCGGGCTCCCCGCCCACGAGGACGAGGCTCGCGGGGACCAGGCCGCCGCCGAGCACCCGGTCGAGCTCGGGCACGCCCGTGGAGATCCGCGCCGCCTCCTCGACCTCCACGTCGACGAGGCGCAGGAGCGGGCGCGGCGTCGCCGCGGACGCCGCCTGCGGGGCGGCCTCCTCGAGCAGCGTCCCGAAGGAGCCGCAGCCCGGGCAGCGGCCGAACCACCGGCCCGCGGCGTAGCCGCACTCCGAGCAGGCGAACTTCTGGGCGACCCTGGCCATGGAGCCAGCCTAGAGACGGGTCCCGACGGCGGCGGACACCGGCACGGTTCCGGCACACCTCCCGATCGGGTGACGCGCCCGACCGCCGGTGCCGCGAGAATGGCGTCCGGATGGAGCCCCTGAACGTCCACGACTACGAGCGCCTCGCGGAGGATCGGCTCGATCCCGGCGTCTTCGGGTACATCGCCGGCGGCGCCGGGGACGAGGTCACGCTCCGGGACAACCTCGAGGCGTTCCGGCGCGTGAAGCTGCGGCCGCGCGTCCTCGTCGACGTGTCGGAGGTGTCCACGCGGACGGAGGTGCTCGGCCGGGAGATCTCGATGCCGGTGCTCGTCGCGCCGACCGCGTACCAGCACCTCCTCCACCCGGACGGCGAGGCGGCGGGCGCGCGCGCGGCGGCCGCCGCGGGGACCGTCTTCTGCCACTCGACCCTGTCGTCGCACAGGCCCGCGGCGCTGGCCGCGGCCGCGCCGGACGCGACGCTGTGGTTCCAGCTCTACTGGTCGCGCGACCGGGCGTTCACCGCGGAGCTCCTGCGAGAGGCGGAGACGAGCGGCTACACGGCGGTGATCCTCACGGTCGACCTCCCGCTCGCCGGCCGGCGCGAGCGCGACCTCCGCACGGCCTTCTCGCTCCCGGAGGACATGCCGCTGCCGAACCTGTCCCCCGATCTCGACCGCCCCGCCGACCCGGGCGCGGGACTGGGGTTCGTCGTCGACCGGACGCTGACGTGGCGCGACCTCGAGTGGCTGCGGGCGCAGACGCGGCTGCCGCTCGTCGTCAAGGGCGTGCTCACGCGCGAGGACGCGCTCCTCTCGTGCGACCACGGCGCCGCGGCGATTGTCGTCTCGAACCACGGTGGCCGCCAGCTCGACGGGACGCCGGCCGCGCTCGACGCGCTCCCGGAGGTGGTGGACGCCGTCGGCGACCGCTGCGAGGTGCTGGTGGACGGAGGCGTCCGGCGCGGCTCCGACGTGCTCGCGGCGCTCGCGCTCGGCGCGCGTGCCGTCCTCGTCGGTCGCGCGTTCCTCTACGGCCTCGGCGCCGCCGGCGAGGCGGGCGGCGCGCACGTGCTCGAGCTCCTGCGCGAGGAGCTCGGGGTGGGGCTCGCCCTCCTCGGCTGCCCCACCCCGGCGGCCGTCACGCGCACGCACGTGACGGCGTAGCGGCTACCGCGCCGCGAGCCCCGCGAGACCCGCCGGCAGGCCGCCGGCGACGGCCGACGGCTCCAGGCCGCCCCCGGCTCCGACGGCGAACGACCGGATCTCGTGCGAGCCGTTGGCGAGCGAGAAGAGGTCCCGCCCGCTCCCGGAGAGCGCGAGGTCGACGGCGCCGGTACCCGTCGCCGCCTGTCCCTCGAGCGCGATCGAGCCGTCCGGCGCGATGCCGTACCGTGAGATCGAGGCCGACGCCGCGTTGGCCGTCCACGCGAACCTGCCGTCCTTCGAGACGACGAGCCAGCACGCCGCCGTCTGCCCGGTCGGCGCGAACGCGGTCAGCGCCGTCAGGGAGGAGCCGGAGACGTCGTAGGACGAGGCGCCGCTCCCGAGCGGTGCGCCGCCGACGGCGTCGGAGACGAACAGCCGGCCGCGGCGGTCGAAGTCGAACCCGAACGGCGTCGCGCCGCCGGACGGGTACGTCGAGGCGGCCGACGCGAGCCCGTCGTCGCCGATCGCGAACACGGCGATCGCGTTCGTCGCCTTCTCCGTCACCACGAGCGAGCGCCCGTCGGGCGAGAACTGCACCTGCGCCGGCGCCGTGTCCGCGGCCGAGAGCGCGCGCCACGAGCCCGCGATCGGCGTCAGCACGCCCCGGGCGTCGACGCGGAACCCGGCGATCGAGTTCGGCACGCCGGCGTTGAGCACGTAGACGAGGTCCTTCCGGCTCGTCACGCTGACGGGCCGCTCCCCGCCCGAGGAGACGACCGAGGCGAGCTGCAGGCCGTCGTCGCGGCTGCGGAACGACGTGATCGAGCCGGATCCGGCGTTGACTGCGAAGAGCACCTGCCCGTCCTCGTCGAGCCAGACGGCCCCCTGCGAGCCGAGCCCGCTGCCGCCGCCCTGCGCGAGGGTCGGGTAGGCGACGGGTGCCGAGAGCGTGCCGTCGGGGGCGCGGTCGAACGCGAGCACCGCGTTCCCGCCCGCGGCGTTCGTCTGCGTGAAGACCGCGTGCGTCCCCGCAGCGGCGAGGGCGGGAGTCGCGGCGAGCGCGAGCAGCGCCGTCGCGAGGGCGAACGCGGTCCTGATGCTCCGTGCGAGCATGGTCGATCCTCCTGTGTCGATGTCGCGTCCCGCCGGGCGCGGCGGGCTCGTCGCCTATCGACCCGCGAGCGGCGGCCGCGTTACAGTCGCCCCATGAGCGCGACCCGGGCCGTGGCGGGAGCCGACGAAGCGCGGACGGTCGCGGCTCTGCGCGCCGGCGACGCCGACGCCTTCGCCGCGCTGCTCGACCTCCACGCCGCCCCGATGCTGCGCCTCGCCCGGACGGTCGTCCGGTCGCGCGCCGTGGCCGAGGAGGTCGTCCAGGAGACGTGGGTGCGAGCGCTCGGCTCGCTCGACCGCTTCGAGGGACGCTCGTCCCTGCGGACGTGGCTGTACACCATCCTGCTCAACACCGCCCGGACGCGCGGCGAGCGCGAGGCGAGGACGGTGCCGTTCTCCGCGCTCGCGGGACTCGACGACGACGCGCCCGCCGTCGACCCGGACCGGTTCCGCCCGGCGGGCGAGCAGTGGGCGGGCGGGTGGAAGACGTTCCCGGAGGCGCTGCCCGAGGAACGCCTGCTCGCGAAGGAGACGCGCGAGATGATCGCCGCCGCGATCGAGACGCTGCCGGACGGGCAGCGGGCGGTGATCACGCTGCGCGACGTCGAGGGCTGGAGCGCGGAGGAGGTCTGTAACGTCCTCGGCCTCTCCGAGTCCAATCAGCGTGTGCTCCTCCACCGTGCCCGGTCGAAGGTGCGCCAGGCACTCGAGGACTTCCTGACGTGACCGACCCCTCCGCCATCGTCTGCACCCAGCTCGTCGAGCTCGTGACGGACTATCTCGAGGGCGCGCTGCCGCCGGAGCGGCGACGCGCGTTCGACGAGCATCTGGAGCGCTGCCCCGGCTGCGTCACCTACGTCGAGCACATGCGCCAGACCCTCCGGGCGACGGGCAGCCTCGAGCCGGAGCAGCTCGCCCCCGAGCAGCGCCGGGCGCTGCTCGACCTCTTCGGCTCGCTCCGCGAGTAGGGAGAACGACGGAGGGCCGCCTCGCGGCGGCCCTCCGGTCTTCTACTCCTGCTCCGACGCCGACTCGTCCGGCTCCGCCGGCTCGGCCGGCGGCACCGTCACGGCGTCCGCGGCCGTCATGTCCGGCGGCAGCACGGCGATGTCGACCTCGAGCTCGCCCTCCACGACCTCCGTCTTGCGTCCGACGATGATCGTGGAGCCGGGCTCGAGCTCCCGGCCGAGGATGAAGTCGGCCAGCGGGTCCTCGATGTAGCGCTGGATCGCGCGGCGCAGCGGCCGGGCGCCCATCGCGGGGTCGTAGCCGTTCTCGACGAGCAGCTCCTTCGCCCCGTCCGTCAGCTCGATGACGACGCCGTGCGTCTCCATCTGCTCGCGGACGCGCCGCATCATCAGGTCGACGATCTCGAGGATCTCGTGCTTCTCGAGCTTGTGGAAGACGATGATCTCGTCGATCCGGTTGAGCAGCTCGGGGCGGAACACCTTCTTGAGCTCGCTCATCACCCGCGACTTCATGTCGTCGTACGAGAGCCCTGCCTCCTCGCCGACCGAGAAGCCGAGCGTCTGGTTCTTCGAGATCTGTGCGGCGCCGATGTTCGACGTCATGATCACGATGGTGTTCCGGAAGTCGACCTTCCGGCCCTGGGCGTCCGTCAGCTTCCCGTCCTCGAGGATCTGGAGGAGGATGTTGAAGACGTCCGGGTGGGCCTTCTCGATCTCGTCGAGGAGCACCACCGAGTACGGCTTGCGGCGCACGGCCTCCGTGAGCTGGCCGCCCTCGTCGTAGCCGACGTAGCCGGGGGGCGAGCCGACGAGCCGGGACACGGAGTGCTTCTCCATGTACTCCGACATGTCCACCTGGATCATCGCGTCCTCGTCGCCGAACAGGAACTCGGCGAGCGTGCGCGCGAGCTCCGTCTTCCCCACGCCCGACGGCCCGAGGAAGATGAACGAGCCCGTCGGCCGCTTCGGGTCCTTGATCCCCGCGCGGGCGCGGCGGATCGCCTTCGACACGGCGACGATCGCCAGCTCCTGGCCGATGACGCGCTTGTGCAGCTCCTCCTCCATGCGGATGAGCTTCTGCGACTCGGCCTCGGTGAGCTTGAAGACCGGGATCCCCGTCCACATGGAGACGATGTCCGCGATCTCCTCCTCGCCGATCTCCGGCTGCACCTCGTTCTCGGACGAGCGCCAGCTCTCCTCGAGCTCGCGCTTCTTCTGCGTCAGCTTGCGCTCCTTGTCGCGGAGGGAGGCCGCCTTCTCGAACTCCTGGTTCTCGATCGCGTCCTCCTTCTCCGTCCGGACCCGCTCGATCTCGTCCTCGAGCTCGCGGTAGCGCGGCGGAGCGGACATCGACTTGATCCGCATGCGGGACGCGGCCTCGTCGATGAGGTCGATCGCCTTGTCCGGCAGGTGCCGGTCCTGGATGTAGCGGTCGGCGAGCGACGCCGAGGCGAAGAGCGCCTCGTCGGTGATCTTGCAGCGATGGTGCGCCTCGTAGCGGTCGCGCAGGCCCCGCAGGATCTGCACGGTGTCCTCGACGGACGGCTCGTCCACGCGGATCTGCTGGAAGCGCCGCTCGAGCGCGGCGTCACGCTCGAGGTACTTGCGGTACTCGTCGAGCGTCGTCGCGCCGATCGTCTGGAGCTCGCCGCGGGCGAGCGCCGGCTTGAGGATCGAGGCGGCGTCGATCGCGCCCTCCGCGGCACCCGCGCCGACGAGATTGTGGAGCTCGTCGATGAACAGGATGATGTCGCCGCGCTGGGTGATCTCCTTCATCACCTTCTTCAGGCGCTCCTCGAACTCGCCGCGGTACTTCGAGCC
>JBLNEO010000040.1:0-3419 GCA_050262775.1 Pseudomonadota bacterium
GACGTAGACGTCGGGCAGGAAGTGCATCTCGATCTTGATCTGGCCATCGCCCTTGCACGTCTCGCAGCGCCCGCCCTTGACGTTGAAGGAGAAGCGGCCGGGCTTGTAGCCGCGCACCTTCGCCTCCGGCGTCAGCGAGTAGAGGTCGCGGATGTGCGTGAACAGGTCGGTGTAGGTCGCGGGGTTCGAGCGCGGGGTCCGACCGATCGGCTTCTGGTCGATGTCGATCACCTTGTCGAACACCTCGATGCCCTCGACGCCGTCGTGGGCGCCGGGCTTCGCCCGGAAGCGGTGCAGCCGGTTCGCGAGCGCCTTGTAGACGATCTCGTTGACGAGCGTGGACTTGCCGGAGCCGGACACGCCGGTCACCGCGACGAACTTCCCGACGGGGAACTCGACGTCGATCGCCTTCAGGTTGTGCTCGCGCGCGCCGAGGATGCGGAACGCGCCGCGGTCGTCCTCGCGGCGGTCCGGCACCGCGATCTCGCGCTTCCCCGAGAGGAACGCGCCCGTGACGGAGCCCTTCGCCCGCTGCACCTGCGCCGCGGTGCCCTCGGCGACGACGCGGCCGCCGTGCTCGCCGGCCCCGGGGCCCATGTCGACGAGCCAGTCGGAGCTCCGCATCATCTGCTCGTCGTGCTCGACGACGACCACCGTGTTGCCGAGGTCGCGCAGCCGCTCGAGCGTCCGGATCAGCTTGTCGTTGTCGCGCTGGTGGAGCCCGATCGAGGGCTCGTCGAGGATGTACAGCACGCCGACGAGCTGGCTGCCGATCTGCGTGGCGAGGCGCAGGCGCTGCGCCTCGCCGCCCGAGAGCGTCGCGGCCGCCCGGTCGAGGTTCAGGTAGCCGACGCCGACGTTGTCGAGGAAGGTGAGGCGCTCGCGGATCTCCTTGAGGATCCGGTCGCCGATCAGGTGCTCCGTCGGCGAGAGGTCGAGCCCGTGCACGAACTCGAGCGCTCGCGTGACGGACAGCCGCGTGAAGTCGTGGACGTTGAGCTCGCCGACCGTGACCGCGAGCACCTCCGGCTTGAGCCGGGCGCCCTTGCACACGGGGCACGGACGGAAGCTCATGTACTCCTCGATCCGCTCGCGCTGCGTCGAGGAGTCGGTCTCGCGGTAGCGGCGCTCGAGGCTCGCGACGATGCCCTCGAACGCGAGCATGTACGCGCGCCGGCGGCCCATCCGGTTGCGGTAGGTGACGTAGACGCGCTCGCCGCCGGTGCCGTAGAGGAAGCGGTTCTGCTGCTCCTCGGTCAGCTCCTGCCACGGCCGGTCGACGTCGATCTCGTACCGCTCGGCGACGGCCTGGATGACGGATTCGTAGTAGCTCGAGTTCCCCACCGCCCACGGGACGAGCGCGCCGTCGCCGATCGAGAGGGACGGGTCGGGGACAAGCAGGTCGGGGTCGATCTCCTGTTGCGCGCCGAGCCCCGTGCAGCGGGGACAGGCGCCGTGCGGGCTGTTGAAGGAGAAGATGCGCGGCTGGAGCTCCGGGAGCGAGACGCCGTGCTCCGGGCAGGCGAAGTTCTCGCTGAAGAGAAGCTCCTCACCGTCGACGACGTCGACGACGACGAGCCCCTCGGCGAGCCGCGCCGCCGTCTCGACCGACTGCGCGAGCCGCGTGCGCAGGTCGTCCTTCATCACCAGGCGGTCGACCACGACGTGCACCGTGTGCTTGAACTTCTTGTCGAGCGGGATGTCCTCCTCGAGCAGGCGCTGCTCGCCGTCGACCTTCACCCGGGTGAAGCCCTCGCGCCGGAACTCCTCGAACAGCTCGCGGAACTCGCCCTTCCGGTCCCGCACGACCGGGGCGTTGACCGTGAACCGTGTTCCCTCGGGCAGCTGCAGGATCTGGTCGACGATCGCCTCGAGGCTCTGGCCCGCGATCGGTCGGCCGCAGACCGGGCAGTGCGGGTGGCCGATGCGCGCGTAGAGGAGGCGCAGGTAGTCGTAGATCTCCGTGACGGTGCCGACGGTCGAGCGCGGATTGCGCGACGTCGTCTTCTGGTCGATCGAGATGGCCGGGCTGAGGCCGTCGATGTGGTCGACGTCCGGCTTCTCCATCATCTGGAGGAACTGGCGCGCGTAGGCCGAGAGCGACTCGACGTAGCGGCGCTGACCCTCCGCGTAGATCGTGTCGAACGCGAGGCTCGACTTGCCGGACCCCGAGAGGCCGGTGATGCAGATGAGGCGGTTCCGCGGCAGGCGGACGGTGATGTCCTTGAGATTGTGCTCGCGGGCGCCGTGGACGACCAGTTCGTCGGCAGCCATGCGGTGAGGTAGTGTACCCGTCGAACATGTGTTCGTCCAGCGGCGTCGTGCGGCGCCGGACGCCGCTCCAACGCCAGGCTTGCGGCGTGCGGACGAGGCCGGCGCGGACGGGGTTCTGCAGCACGTACTCGACCGCAGAGGTCAGGTGCTCGTCGGTCTCGATGAGCCGCGCGGCGAAGCGGTCGCCGAAGAGGTGCCCGGTCCGGCCGTGCTTCCGGTTGAAGCGCTGGGCATGGACGCCGTTGAGCCGGCGCAGTCCGTCGGAGAGCTGCTGCCGCCTGCACGCGACGACGAGGTGGTAGTGCGTCGTCATCAGGCAGAACGCGACGACGTCCCACCGCTGCTCCCGCACGACCTCCGCGAGGAGGGCCAGGAAGCCGCGGCGGTCGTCGTCGTCGCGATACACGGCGCAGCCGTCGACGCCGCGGATCGTCACGTGGTAGACCCCGTCGGGGAGGAAGCGGCGAGGAATTCTCGGCATGCGGCGACCGTAGGCGCCGCGGAGCCCGACCGGGCGCCTCATGCGGGCTTCGGCACACGTTCGATTCACTCGACGCGTCCGGAAGAGGCGAACACCAGGGACAGTCCCTGGTGTTCGCGCAGCGGCGGCGTGCGAGCCCTAGATCGACGCGGCGGCGCGCTGGAGCGCCTCGACGAGGTGGCCGAGCTCCTCGCCCTTCGCGGTGAGGCGGTACTCGGCCGCGGGCGGGCGCGTCGGCAGCACGCGCCGTTCGAGCACGCCGGCCTCCTCCAGCTCCGTCAGCCGCTGCGCGAGCGTCCGCGGCGGCACCGATCCGAGGATCTGCCGGAACTCGTTGAAGCGCAGCGCGCCGGAGTGGGCCGCGTACAGGATCGAGAGGAGCCAGCGACGCTCGAGGAGGTCCGCCGCACGGCGAACCTCCTCGGGCATCGGCTCGCAGCTACGACAGCGCGACATCGTGCGCGGCGGACGCAGGCTCGAGCGCGAGCTCGAGCACCTCGCCGAGGCTCATCACCGGATGGAAGGCCATGGCCTCGCGCACGTCCGCCGGGACGTCGTCCAGGTCGGGTCGGTTGCGCTCGGGGATGATCACGTCGGTCAGGCCGGCGGCGTGCGCGGCGAGCACCTTCTGCTTGAGCCCGCCGATCGGGAGCACGCGACCCTG
>JBLNEO010000041.1:0-48668 GCA_050262775.1 Pseudomonadota bacterium
GCGTGGCTCGACGCGCTCCCGGTGCCGCTCGACCGCGTCGTCGTCGGCGGCTTCTCGCAGGGCGCAGTGATGAGCCTCGCCCTCGGCCTCGGGCGCGACCGCCCCAGGCCCGCGGGGATCGTCGCCCTCTCCGGGTTCGTCCCCACGGTCGACGGCTGGGAGCCCGACCTCGAGGGCGGGCTGCCGCCCGTGGCGCTCGGCCACGGCACCTACGACCCGGTGATCCCGGTCGAGTTCGGGCGCCGCGCGCACCGGCTCCTGGCCGACGCGGGCGCCGACGTCACCTACCGCGAATCGCCGCTGCCGCACGCGATCGACCCGCGCTACGCAGCCGAGCTGGCAGGCTGGGTCGAGCGGGCGCTGCGGCGGGCGCCGACGGCGCGCTGACGATCAGCGCGACGGCACCGAGGATCACGCCGCCGGCGACCAGCGTCCGCGCCGTCACCGTCTCGTCGAGGACGGCCCAGCCGAGCAGCACGGCCACGAGGGGGTTGACGTAGGCGTACGTCGCGACGAGCGAGGTGCGGGCGGTGCGCAGGAGCCACACGTACGCGCTGAAGGCGACGAGCGAGCCGAACACGATCAGGTAGGCGAGCGCGACCGCCGAGCGCCACGAGGGCGCGTGCACCTGGCCGAGCTCCCCGGCGACGACGCCCGCGACGACGAGCCCGGCGCCGCCGCAGAGCATCTGCATCCCCGCGCCGACGAGCGGCGGGACGGTCAGGCGCTGGCCGCGCGAGAGCAGCGTCCCCGTCGCCCAGCAGAGCGCGGCGACGAGGAGCGCGAGCGCGCCGGCAGGGTCGATCCGGTCCGGCGCGCGCGGATCGACGAGCACGGCGACGCCGGCGAACCCGACCGCGACGCCCGCGGCCGCGACCCACGGCAGGCGCGACCCGAAGAAGACGCGGTCGAGCACGACGACCCACAGCGGGATCGACGCGATCACGACGGCGGCCACACCCGAGGGGACGGTCTGCTCCGCCCACGAGACGCCGCCGTTGCCGATCCCCAGCATCAGGATCCCGGTGAGGGCCGCGGCGGACCACTGGCTCCGGTCGGGACGCACCCCGCGGCCGGTGCCCACCGCCCGCGCGGCGACGTACAGCACGAGGCCCGCGACGACGAACCGCACCCCGGCCATGAGCAGCGGCGGCAGCGTCTCGATCGCGACCGCGATGCCGAGGTACGTCGACCCCCAGACGACGTAGACGACGGCGAGCGCGGCGACGACGGCGGCGATGCGCCGCCGGCCGTCTAGGCCCAAGGCCGGCCGCGGTCTCCGTCGAGGCGCGAGTCGGTGCCGTAGCGCAAGGCGAGCGGCCCGACCAGCAGGAGGAAGGCGATGAGGAGGAGGAGTCCCATTGCCCCAGTATCGGCATCGCTTGCCGATTAGGACAACGCGGGTATCGTTTGGTGTCGATCATGGAACCTGATCGGTGGCTCGGGGTCGAGTTGCGGCATCTCGCCGCCCTCCAGGCGATCGCGGAGGCCGGGTCCTTCGGCCGCGCGGCCCAGCGGCTCGGCTACACGCAGTCCGCCGTGAGCCAGCAGATCGCGACGCTCGAGCGGATCGTCGGCGAGCGCCTGCTCGACCGGCCCGGCGGCCCCCGGCCGGTGTCGCTCACCGAGGCAGGCGGGCTGCTCCTGCGCCACGCGCAGGCGATCGTGGCGCGGCTCGAGGCGGCGCAGGCCGACTTCGCGGCGCTCGCCGCCGGCGAGGCCGGGACGCTGCGCGTCGGCACCTACCAGTCGATCGGGCAGCGCGTGCTGCCGACGCTCATGCGGCGGTTCCGCTCGACGTGGCCGAGCGTCGAGCTCCGCATCACGGAGATGAACACCGACCAGGAGCTCGTCCGGCTGATCGAGCGCGGCGACCTCGACCTGACGTTCGCCGACTTCCGCCTGTGGGACGGCCCGTTCGAGTGGCTCCACCTGCTCGACGACCCGTACGTCCTCCTCGTCCAGGCCGACTCGCCGCTCGCGGCGCGCGGCCGCGCGCCGTCGCTCGAGGAGATCTCCGAGCTGCCGCTGATCGGGTTCCGCGTCTGCCGCTCCGGCGAGCTGCTCGAGGCCCACTTCCGCTCGGCCGGCCACACGCCCGACTTCGTGTTCCGCTCGGACGACAACGGCACGGTGCAGGGGATGGTCGGGGCCGGCCTCGGCGTCGCGGTCGTGCCGCGGCTGACGGTCGACTTCAACGACCGCGCCACGGTGCCGCTCCCGCTCGACGGGATCGTGCCCCCGCGCCGGATCGGGCTCGTCTGGCACAGCGACCGCTACCGGTCGCCGGCCGCACGCGGGCTCGCCGAGCTCGCGCGCGACATCTGCGCGCAGTTCGACGGCGAGGCGACGCGCGCCGTGGCGACCGCGTAGGCGCTACGTCACGAGCCGCAGCTCGGGCGGCCGGAGCACGGCGAACTGGTCGGTGATCTCGAGCTCGCGCGAGCGGAAGCGGAAGACCGCGGCCGGCCGCCCTCCGGCGGGGCCGGGCTCGCGCCGGTCGCCCGTCGGGTCGAGCAGGCCGCGCCGGAGCAGGACGCGCTGGAGGTTCGTGGTCGACACCGGGTGCCCGAGCGCCGCCGCGTAGATCTCGCGGAGCTGGGAGATCGTGAAGGTCTCGGGCGCGAGCGCGAATCCCGCATTGGTGTACGAGAGCTTCGCCCGCAGCCGGTCGCGCCCCGCCAGGGTGATCTGGCGGTGGTCGAACGCCATCGGCGGGAGGTCGTCGACGGGATGCCACGCGGTGTCGTCGGGCACCTCGGGATCGAGGTCGGAGGGGACGAGACCGAGGTAGGCCGTCGCGAGCTCGCGTCGAATCGGGGTGCGGCTCGGCTCGCTCCACGTGCCGAGCTGCTCGAGGTGCGAGAGCTCGCGGACGTCGACCTTCGTCGCCAGGTGCCGCCGGATCGAGGCCTCCAGCGTCTCGTCCGGCGCCAGGAACCCGCCGGGCAGCGACCAGGCCCCGGCCTGCGGCGGCCGCGCCCGCTCCCACAGCAGCACCTGCAGCCGTCGCGAGCGCACCTGGAGCACGACGGCGAGGCTTGCGTGTGCCGGAGTGGTAGACTCGGCCACCGGTTTCAGCCTATCAGTCGAAAACCTGGGAGACACTGTGGTGAAGCGGATGTGGCAGGTCGCAGCGGTGGTGCTGGCCGCGCTGGCGGTCGCACTCGCCGGGTGCGGCGGCGACGACCAGGCGGCGGGCACGGCCACCGACACGGCCGCGGCGGGCACGACCGGGGGCGGCACGGACGTGAAGGTCGGGCTCGTGACGGACATCGGGCAGCTCAACGACCGCGGCTTCAACCAGCTCGCCTTCCAGGGCGTGAAGCAGGCGAAGCGGGAGCTCGGCGTCGCCTACCGCGTGATCGAGTCGGCCTCGGACAGCGACTACGTGCCGAACATGCAGTCGCTCGCCGACGAGGGCTACGACCTCGTCATCGGCGTCGGCTACGCGCAGGGCGAGGCCGTCGCCACCGTCGCGAAGGAGTACCCGGACACGAAGTTCGCGATCATCGACGTCGACCAGGCCTCGCTCCCGGGGAAGCCGGCGAACGTCGTCGGGCTCCTGTTCAAGGAGGAGCAGGCGGGCTACCTCGCCGGGGTGCTCGCCGCGACGGTCGCCAAGGACGAGGGGTTCACGACGATCAGCTCGGTGGGCGGGATGAAGGAGCCGCCCGTCGACCGCTTCATCGCTGGCTACCAGGCGGGCGCGAAGGCGACGGTGCCCGGCATCACGCTCCTCAACGGCTACTCGCAGGACTGGGACGACGTCGCGAAGTGCAAGGAGGTCGCACTCGACCAGATCGCGCAGGGGTCGAAGATCGTCTTCCAGGTCGCGGGGGGATGCGGCCTCGGCGCGCTCGACGCGGCGAAGGAGAAGGCGGTGTACGGCATCGGCGTGGACGCGGACCAGTCGTTCCTCGGGCCGCACGTGCTGACGAGCGCCCTCAAGCGCGTCGACGCCGCCGTCCTCCTGACGATCAAGAGCGTCGTCGACGGCACCTGGAAGGGCGGGCGGAACGCGACCTACGGGCTCGAGGACGACGGCGTCGGCCTCGGGAAGACGAGCCCGACGGTCGGCGAGGATGCGAAGGCCGCCGTCGACGAGGCGCGCGACAAGATCGCCTCGGGCGAGATCGAGAACATCCCGACGACCGTTCCCTAGGGGAACGAGCCGCTGCTCGGGACGAGGTCCAGCGGCCCGCCGTCGACGCAGTCGCCGCGCCGGTAGCGGTCGGGAAGCGACGGGTACAGGCGCTCGAGCGCGTAGACCGCGAGTGCGCGCGCCGTCGCGAGGTCGGCGCCGAGGCGGACGGCGACGAGGTCGGTCGACTGCAGCGCGTAGCACTCGGTCTCCGCCTCGTCGCGCACGCCGGCGAGGTGCCACGACTCGTGGGAGAGCGTGTGGACCGCCTGGACGAGCTGGAACGCCTCGCGGGTGCACGGCCGCGCACGGCGGACGCAGTCGAGCCGGCGCGTGCCCGGGTCGCGGGCGAAGGCGCGGAGGCCGGAGCACGTCTCGCGCGTCAGCCTGGTCTCGTCGGCCGGGCGGCCGTCGGCGTCGAACGCAACCGTGCCGGCGTCGCCGCCGACGTCGAAGAGCGCGGCCAGCCGACCCTGGCAGTGGACGCCGACGTCGCGGCGCGCGATCTCGGACGCGACGCGGGCGTAGGCGGCCGCGTCGCGCACGGCCGCGCGATGCTGGACGACGAGCGCCGCGGCGACGGCCGCGGCGAGGGCCGTGGCGAGCGCGACCGTCTTCACGCGACAACTTTCGGTTAGCGTCTACGTCTCCTTGAGCGGCATGATTCGGATCTCGATCCTCCTCCTCGTCGTGCTCGCGCTCCTGGCCGCGGGCTGCGGCGGCGGCGACGGCGGCGACGCAGCCACGACGACGGCGGCGTCCACCGGCGCGTCTGCGAACGCGCTCCCGAAGGACGAGTTCATCAAGCGCGGCGACGAGATCTGCAAGGACCTCCAGCCGAAGGCGGCCGCGCTCGGCCGCGAGGCGCAGGAGCTCAGCGGCGTCTCGCTCGACGACCCGAAGACGACGAAGGCCGCCGCGGTGATCTGGCACAAGCAGGTCGCCCTCGTCAAGGAGCTGAAGACGCGGTTCGACGCACTCGGGCCGCCCCCGGAGGGCGAGGAGACGACCGTCGGCGACTTCCGGGCGGACATCGCCCAGGCGCTGACGCTCGGGCGCCAGATCGCGACGGCGCTCGACCAGGGCTCGGACCCCTCCGCGCTCGTCGGCGACTACACGCAGATGATCGACCAGTCGAACGCGACGGCCGGACTGATCGGCTTCAAGGTCTGCGGGCAGTCGTAGCCGCCGCGGCGACGTCGGCCGCCGAGCCGAGCTGACACGGGACGGCGCCGACCCGTAGATCGACCGGCTCGCACGGACGTACCTCGGAGCGGCCGCCTACCCGTGCGGAAGGCCACGGAGGGGCGGGTGCGCGCACCCGCCCCTCCACACCTCACGCGCGCGCGAACGCGGCTCCGCCGCGGGCCCCGATCGGCACGTAGTCCCGCTCGGGGGCGCCCACGTAGAGCTGCCGCGGACGCGCGATCTTCTGCTCGGGGTCGCCGAGCATCTCGAGCCACTGCGCCAGCCACCCGGACGTGCGCGGGATCGCGAACAGCACGGGGAACATCGCGGTCGGCAGCCCGAGCGCCTGGTAGATCAGCCCGGAGTAGAAGTCGACGTTCGGGTACAGCTTGCGGCTGACGAAGTACTCGTCCTCGAGCGCGATCCGCTCGAGCTCGAGCGCGATCTCGAGCAGCGGGTTCGCGCCGGTCACCTCGAAGACCGAGTCGGCGGCCTCCTTGATGATCCGCGCCCGCGGGTCGTAGTTCTTGTAGACCCGGTGGCCGAACCCCATCAACCGCCCCTCGCCGGCCTTCACGCGCTCGACGAACTCGGGCACGTGCTTCCGGTCGCCGATCCCCTCGAGCATCCGCAGCACGGCCTCGTTCGCGCCGCCGTGGAGCGGGCCGTAGAGTGCGGCCGCCGCGCCGGCGAGCGCGGAGTACGGATCGACCTTGCTCGAGCCGATCGAGCGCATCGCGTTCGCGGAGCAGTTCTGCTCGTGGTCGGCGTGGAGGACGAAGAGGATGTCGAGCGCGCGCACGAGCGCAGGGTCGGGCTCGTACGTCCGGTCGCCGATGGCGAACAGCATCGCGAGGAAGTTCTCGACGAAGCCGCGCCCGTTGTCGGGGTACACGTAGGGCAGGCCGCGGCTGTGCCGGTACGAGAACGCCGCGATCGTCGGCACCTTCGCGATCAGCCGGACGATCTGCTCCATCCGCACGAACGGGTCGTCGACCCTCGACGCCTCCGGGTAGAACGTCGACAGGGCCGCCACGCTCGAGACGAACATCCCCATCGGGTGCGCGTCGTAGCGGAACCCCTGCATCAGCTGCTTGACGTTCTCGTGCACGAAGGTGTGGTGCGTGATCTCGTCGGTCCACATCGCGAGCTCGGGCGCCGCGGGCAGCTCGCCGTGGACGAGCAGGTACGCGGTCTCGAGGTAGGTGCTCCCCTCCGCGAGCTGCTCGATCGGGTAGCCGCGATAGCGGAGGATCCCGCGGTCGCCGTCGATATAGGTGATCGCGCTGCGCGTCGACGCCGTCGCCATGAACGCCGGGTCGTAGCTCAGGAGGCCGAAGTCGTCGGCGTCGATCGTGATCTGGCGCAGCGCGGTCGCATGGATCGCCCCGTCCTCGATCGGCACCTCGTAGGAGCGGCCGGTGCGGTTGTCGGTGACGGTGAGCGTGTCGGGCATCGCTCCCTCCCTCCTCAGTCGGTTTCGCGCAGCGTCACGCGCGCGCGCTCGCCGAGCATCGGGCGCGGCCCCGACGGGGATGGGGGGAACTACCGACTGCCGCTACTTCAGGTCGCCCAGGATCTCGGCGGCGACGCGCTCTCCCGTCTCGACGGCGCCGTTCAGGTACCCCTGGAAGTCCACCGACGTGTGCTCGCCGGCGAAGTGACACGTGCCGCGGCGCTCGCGCTCGACGCCGGCGAACGCCGTGTACTGGCCGACCTTCCAGTACGAGTACGACCCGCGGGTCCACTCGTACCCCGTCCAGTACTCGATCGCGGCCCTGCCGTTCCACGCCTTCGTGATCCCCGGCAGCACCGGCTCGGCCTGCTCGAGGAACTGCGCCGCGCGGTCGGCCGGCGTGCCCGAGCCGAACGTCGCGCCGTAGTCGCCGCCGGTGTAGTTGACGAGGATCCCGGAGGCGCCGGGCTGCGCGCGCGTGACCTCCCACGTGTTCTGGTAGCCCCGGTCGGAGAAGGTCTCGCCGTTGTAGCCGCCGAGCGCCCACGGCCGGCTCGCGAACTGCACGTGGAGCTTCGAGTTGGTGCCCATCCCCTGCTCGCGGATCGCCTGCTCCTTGCGCGGGCCGAAGCCGGCCCGCCTGAAGTCGACCGAGCGTCGCATGATCGAGAACGGCAGCGCGAGGACGACGCGGTCGGCGGTGATCGTCCTGGACGTGGCGCTCTGCCGGAACGTGAGCTCCCACCGGCCGGTCGACGTCTGCTTGACGGCGACGAGCTCCGAGCCGGTCGTGATCTGGCCGGCGAGCCGCTCGGCGAGGCGTGCCGGGATCTGGTCGTTGCCGCCGCGGACGTGGTACTTCTCGTTCGACGGCCCGAAGATCCGCAGCTGCCCCTGGCCGGAGTACGCGAGCAGGTAGAGGAGGTTGAGGGAGCTCTGGAGGTCGCATTCCGCGCCGTACTCGATGTTGTAGGCGACGTCCAGCAGCTGTCCGATCTTCGAGTCGCGCCCACCCTCGAAGGTCTCGTCGAGCCACTCGAGGATCGACATCGCGTCCAACTCGCGCCCGCGCTCCGTGCTGACGTCGTAGGTCGTCGGGTAGCTCGCGGCCGAGACGTCCTTGTGGATCTTCTGCCAGGCCGCCTTCAGGTCGTCCGTCGCCTCCTCGTAGGAGTAGCGGGCGCCGTCGAACCAGCTCGTCTGCTCGCCCGCCTCCGCCTTGAGGAGGTTGTCGAGATCGAGCCCCAGCTCCTGCGCGAGGTTGCGGATCTGCGCGTGGCCCTGGTCGATGAGCTCGCCGCCCCGCTCCGCGAGCTGGCCGTCGGCCCAGCCGTCGCGGTGCGTCCAGCAGCGTCCGCCGACGCGCGTCGAGGCCTCGTGGAGCTCGGCGACCACCCCGGCCTGGCGCAGCCGGTACGCGGCGGTCAGGCCGGCGAGCCCGGCACCCACCACGACCACCCGCCCCGGGGGTGTCGCGGCGCGGGCGGGCGAGGCGAGCCGTGCGGCGCCGGTCGCGGCGAGCCCGAGGAGCCCGGCGTCCCGCAGGAGCCGCCGCCGTGTCGTCCGGCGCTCACCGATCGCCTCCTCGGTCGCGTCCGCGTACGCCCTCTCGACGAGTGCCGCGAGCGGTGTGCGGGCCATCGTTCCCCTCCCCTGTCGGTTCCCCGGATCCGGTCGGAGCGTGCCCGCTCGCCGCTGCGGCTGCAATGTCCATCCGGGCCAAGCGGCAGCTGCCGTTCTGGCCTCCGAGGCGGGTTGAATCGCGGAGAGGACCGGGGCTAGGCTGGCCCGGGTGTCGAGAAGGAGGCCAGGATGAGCGTCGCTGTGCACTCGTACAAGAACTTCGTCGGCGGCGAGTGGGTCGAGGCCGTCGACGGGGGGACGATGGAGGTGCTGAACCCCGCGACCGGCGAGGTGATCGCCGAGGTGCCGCGCGGGACGCAGGCCGACGTCGACCGTGCCGTCGCCGCGGCGAACAAGGCGCTCCCCGAGTGGCTCGAGAAGACGCCCAAGGACCGCATGGAGCTGCTCCTGAAGCTGGCCGACCTCATGGACGAGCATGCGGAGGAGCTCGCGCAGCTCGAGTCGCTGAACGTCGGGAAGCCGATGTCGATCGCGCGCGACGAGATGCCCTTCTCGGCCGACAACCTCCGCTTCTTCGCGGGGGCTGCGCGCAACCTCGAGGGCAAGTCCGCCGGCGAGTACGTCGAGGGCTATACGTCGATCATCCGGCGCGAGCCGCTCGGGATCGTCGCGGGAATCACGCCCTGGAACTACCCGCTGATGATGGTCGTGTGGAAGCTCGGGCCGGCGCTCGCCGCCGGGAACGTCCAGATCCTGAAGCCGGCCGAGCAGACGCCGCTCACGACGCTGCGGTTCGTCGAGCTCGCGCAGGAGGTGCTCCCGCCGGGCGTGCTGCAGGTGATCACGGGCGACGGTGTCCCCGTCGGCTCGGGGCTCGTCGAGCATCCCGACATCCGGCTCGTCTCGCTGACGGGGGACGTCGAGACCGGCAGGCTCATCGCCGCGAACGCCGCGAAGACGCTGAAGCGCGTCCACCTCGAGCTCGGCGGGAAGGCGCCGATGGTCGTGCTCGACGACGCCGACCCCGAGGCGGTCGCCGAGGCGATCAAGATCGGCGGCTACTGGAACTCGGGCCAGGACTGCACGGCGTCGTCCCGGATCCTCGTCTCCGAGCGCATCTACGACGACGTGCTCGCGCAGACGAAGGACGTGATCGAGGCGATGAAGGTCGGCGACCCCGCCGAGGGCGAGGACGTCGAGATGGGCCCCGTGATCTCCGAGGAGCAGCGCGCGCGCATCATGGGCTTCATGGAGCGGCTGCCGGGCGGCGCGACGATCGTCACCGGAGGCGAGACGGTCGGCGACCGCGGCTTCTTCGTGAAGCCGACCATCGTCGCCGACGTGTCCCAGGACGACGAGATCGTCCAGCGCGAGGTGTTCGGCCCCGTCGTCACGATGCAGCGGTTCGCGAGCGACGACGAGGCGCTCGCGATGGCGAACGGGACGCGCTACGGGCTCGCCGCGTCCGTGTTCTCCCAGGACGTCGGGCGTGCGCTCGCCGCGGCGAAGAAGCTCGACTTCGGCACCGTGTGGGTGAACGAGCACCTGTTCCCGCTCGCATCGGAGATGCCGCACGGCGGCTTCAAGGAGTCCGGGTACGGCAAGGACATGTCCGCGTACTCGATGGAGGAGTACACGCGGATCAAGCACGTGGCGGTCAAGCTCGCGTAGCCGGCGATGGCGGTCGCTGCGGTCGACACGGCGGTGCGCACGTCCTCCGGCCCGGCGGACGTCACGCTCCACCGGATCACGAAGCGGTTCGACGAGGTCGTCGCCGTCGACGACCTCTCGGTCGAGATCGAGCGCGGCGCGTTCTTCGCGATGCTCGGCCCGTCGGGCTGCGGCAAGACGACGACGCTCCGCATGATCGGCGGCTTCGAGGAGCCGACGGCGGGCCGGATCCTCCTCGGCGATCGCGACGTGACGACGCTCCCGCCCTACCGGCGGGACGTCAACACCGTCTTCCAGAGCTACGCGCTCTTTCCCCACCTCTCGATCGGCGAGAACGTCGCGTTCGGTCTCCGTCGTCGCGGCGTGCGGGGATCGCAGCTCGAGGGCCGCGTGCGGGAGATCCTCGGAGTCGTCGACCTCGACGGCTACGAGCGGCGGAAGCCGCGCCAGCTCTCCGGCGGGCAGCAGCAGCGCGTCGCCCTCGCGCGCGCGCTCGTCAACTCGCCGCAGGTGCTGCTGCTCGACGAGCCGCTCGGCGCGCTCGACCTCAAGCTCCGCAAGCAGATGCAGCTGGAGCTGAAGCGGATCCAGCACGACATGGGGATCACGTTCGTGCACGTCACGCACGACCAGGAGGAGGCGATGACGATGGCGGACGTCATCGCCGTGATGCACGGCGGGCGGATCGAGCAGCTGGGATCGCCGACCGAGCTCTACGAGCGGCCGCGCACGGCGTTCGTCGCCGGCTTCCTCGGAGTCTCGAACCTCCTCGCCGGCCGGGTCGCCGAGCGCGGCGTCGTCCGCCTCGACTCGGGCGAGACCGTCCGCGTGCCGCCGGACCTGCTCGACGGCCGCGACGGCACGGTCGCGGTCGGCATCCGTCCCGAGAAGATCCGGCTCGGCGCCCACGAGTCCGACGAGAACGCACTCGCGGGCGTCGTCGCCGAGACGGCGTACGTCGGCGTCTCCACGCAGGTGCTCGTCGACACCCCCGCCGGGCGCCTCACCGTCTACGCCCAGAACGACCGCCCCGGAACCACACCGCCGATCGTCGGGAGCCCGGCGACCCTCGCCTGGAGCCCCGAGGCCACCTTCGTCGTCGACCCCCCAGAGGAGGAGCCGTCCCGATGACCCGTCCGCTCACCCGACGCGACCTGCTCGAGCGCGCCGCGCTCGGGAGCGCCGCCCTGACGATCCCCGGCTTCCTCGCCGCCTGCGGCGGAGGCGGAGGCATCGAGGGGTCGGGCGCGACGACGGCGGCCGGGACGGCCGGCCCCACCGACACGACGCTCGCGGACACCCTGCGGATGTCGAACTGGCCGCTCTACATCGACATCGACGAGAAGACCAAGAAGCGGCCGACGCTCGACCAGTTCACCGCCGACACCGGCGTGAAGGTCGACTACATCGAGGACGTCAACGACAACGACCAGTGGTTCGGCAAGAACCGCGCGGCGCTGTCGCAGGGGAAGTCGATCGACCGCGACATCACCGTCCTCACCGACTGGATGGCGGGCCGGATGATCCGGCTCGGCTACGTCGAGAAGCTCGACAAGGACGCGATGCCGAACGCGTCGAACCTCGTCGACACCCTCGCCTCGCCGAGCTTCGACCCGGACCGCGAGTACTCGCTGCCGTGGCAGTCGGGGCTCACCGGCATCGGCTACGACCCCGACAGGGCCGGGGAGATCAGCTCGATCCAGCAGCTGCTCGAGGACCCGAAGCTGAAGGGCAAGGTCACCTTCCTGACGGAGATGCCCGACACCATGGGGATGCTGCTGCAGCTCGACGGTGCCGATCCCGCGAAGTTCACGCAGGCCCAGTGGGACAAGGCGATCGACCGGCTGCAGAAGGCGGTCGACAGCGGCCAGATCCGCCAGTTCACCGGCAACGACTACTCCGGGATGCTCGCGAAGGGCGACATCTGGGCGTGCGCCGCGTGGTCGGGCGACATGGTGCAGCTCCAGCTCGACAACCCGAAGCTGAAGTTCGCGATCCCCGAGACGGGCGGGATGATCTGGACCGACAACATGCTGATCCCGACGGGCGGGGACGTCTTCACCGCGTCGACCTTCATGAACTACGTCTACGACCCCAAGGTCGCCGCGCAGATCGAGGCGTACGTCAACTACATCTGCCCGGTGAACGGCGCGAAGGAAGCGGCCGCCAAGCTCGATCCTGCGCTCGCCTCGAACCCGCTGATCTTCCCCGACGACGCGACGCTCGCGAAGGTGAAGATCTTCGACGCCGAGGCGGCCGACAACCCGAAGTACAAGGAGCAGTTCCAGGCGGTCGTGGGCACCTAGTGCAGGCGATCGTCGTCCGCGGGCACGGAGGCCCGGAGGTGCTGCGGCTCACGGAGCACCCCGACCCCGAGGCCGGCCCCGACGGGGTCGTCGTCGAGCTGCGGGCGGCGGCGGTCAACCGCCGCGACGTCATGGTGCGCAGCGGCCGCTCGGGGATCCCGGCGCCGTTCGTGCCCGGCTCGGACGGCGCAGGGGTCGTCCGCGGCACGGGCCAGGAGGTCGTGATCGACCCGTCGCTGCGCTGGGGGCCGCGGGAGGACGCGCCCGGCGAGGCGTTCGAGATCCTCGGGGCGCCGACCGACGGGACGTACGCCGAGCTGGTGGCGGTGCCGCGCGCGAACGTCTTTCCCAAGCCGCGCCGCCTGTCGTGGACGGAGGCGGCCGCGCTCCCGCTCGCGGGCGTGACCGCCTACCGCGCGCTGTTCTCGCGCGGACGCCTGCGCGGCGGCGAGACGCTCCTCGTCCAGGGCGCCGGGAGCGGCGTCTCGACGCTCGCGGTGCAGCTCGCGGTGCAGGAGGGCGCGCGCGTGCTCGTCACCTCCTCGTCGCAGGCGAAGCTCGACCGTGCCCGCGAGCTCGGCGCGGCGGCCGGCGTCCGCTACACCGAGGACGGCTGGAGCGACGAGATCCGGGCGCTCGCCGGCGGGGAGGGCGTCGACGTCGTGCTCGACTCCACGGGGACGTGGGAGGACTCGCTGCACTGCCTCCGCCGCGGCGGCCGCCTCGTCGTCCTCGGCGCGACGGCGAAGAACGACGTGTCGCTCGAGGCGCGGCCGTTCTACAACGGCCAGTTCTCGCTGCTCGGGACGATGATGGGCTCGCCGGGCGACTTCGCGGGGCTCCTGCGTGTCGTCGACGGCGGCTCGTGGACGCCGGTGCTCGACTCGGTACGCCCGCTCGCCGACGCGGCGGACGCGCACCGCCGCATGGAGGCGGGGGAGCAGTTCGGGAAGCTCGTCCTGGAGGTCGCCGCGTAGTGGGGTGGGTGCACCGGCACAAGTGGAGCGTCCCGTACCTGCTGCTCGTGCCGGGGCTCGCGTGGCTCGCGCTGTTCTTCCTCGTCCCGATCTACTACCTCGCGAGCACCTCGCTGCAGACGGGATCGCTCGACGTGGGCTACACGATGACCTGGGCGTGGTCGAACTACCGCGACGCGATCACGACCTACGACGTGCACTTCATCCGCTCGCTGAAGTACGCCGCGATCGCGACGGTCGCCGCGCTGCTCATCTCGTACCCGCTCGCGTACTACATCGCCTTCCACGGCGGGCGCTGGAAGAACGTGCTGCTCCTGCTCGTGATCGCGCCCTTCTTCGTCACGTACCTCATCCGCACGCTCGCGTGGCAGACGATCCTGACCGACGACGGGCTCGTCGCGAACACGCTCCGTTCCGTCGGGCTCATCGGCGAGGACGGCCGGCTGCTCGCGACCTCCATCGCCGTCGTCGCGGGCATCACCTACAACTTCCTCCCGTTCATGGCGCTGCCGCTGTACGTCAGCCTCGAGCAGATGGACCACCGGCTCGTCGAGGCGGCGAACGATCTCTACGCCTCGCCGACGCGCGCCTTCCTCCGTGTGACGCTGCCGCTCTCGCTCCCCGGCGTGTTCGCCGGGACGCTGCTCACCTTCATCCCGGCGTGCGGCGACTTCGTCAACGCCCAGCTCCTGGGGACGCCGCGCCAGGCGATGATCGGGAACGTGATCCAGTCGAAGTTCCTCGTGATCACCGACTACCCGCAGGCGGCGGCGCTGTCGTTCGTGCTGATGGCGGGGATCCTCGTGCTCGTCGCGATCTACGCGCGGGTGCTGGGGACGGAGCGGGTGAGCGTCTGAGATGACGAGCGTCGCCGTCCCCGCCCCGCGCGTCTCGGCGCCGTCGCGCGCGCTCGCGTTCGTCCGCCGCCACCTGCTCGCGCTGTGGGCGGCGCTCGCGCTGGGCTACATCCTCCTCCCGATCGCGGTCGTGATCCTGTTCTCGTTCAACGACCCGGTCGGCCGCTTCAACTACACGTGGGAGGGCTTCACGCTCGACCACTGGCGCGAGCCGTTCGCCGTGCCGGGGCTTCGCGCCGCGCTCGTGGCGTCGCTCGAGATCGCGGCCCTCGCCTCCGTCGTCGCGACGATCCTCGGCACCCTGATCGCGCTCGCGCTCGTCCGCTACGGGTTCCGCGGGCGCGGCGCCACCAACCTGCTGATCTTCCTGCCGATGACGACGCCCGAGGTGGTGATGGGCGCGTCGCTCCTGGCGCTCTTCCTCAACCTCGGTGTGGCGACCGGGTTCTGGACGATCTTCATCGCGCACGTGATGTTCTGCATCTCCTTCGTCGTCGTCACCGTGAAGGCGCGGATCATCGGCTTCGACCGGCACCTCGAGGAGGCGGCGATGGACCTCGGCGCCGACGAGTGGACGACGTTCCGGAAGGTGACGCTGCCGCTGATCGCGCCCGGGATCGTCGCCGGCGCCCTCATCGCGTTCGCGCTCTCGGTGGACGACTTCGTGATCACGAACTTCAATGCGGGTGCGACGGTGACGTTCCCGCTCTACGTCTGGGGAGCGGCGCGCGTCGGTGTGCCGCCGCAGGTGAACGTGATCGGGACGATGATCTTCCTCGTCGCCGTGACGCTGATGCTGATGAACGTGCTGCTGCAGAGGAGGAAGGGAGCCTGATGTCCACGACCGTGCCCTCGATGTCGCCGGAGGAGCTGCAGCGCGCCGCGCGCGAGCACCTGTGGCTGCACTTCACCCGCATGGGCGGGTACGCGACGGCCGAGGTGCCGGTGATCGTCCGCGGCGACGGGTGCTACCTCGAGGACGCCAACGGCAGGCGCTACCTCGACGCGCTCGCCGGGCTCTTCTCCGTCAACATCGGCTACGGCTTCGGGGAGGAGATCGGCGAGGCGGCGGCGGCGCAGATGCGCGAGCTGCCCTTCTACACGAACTGGTCGTACGCGCACCCGCGCGCGATCGAGCTGGCGCAGGAGCTCGCGTCGCTCGCACCGGGCGACCTCAACCGCGTCTTCTTCGTCTCCGGCGGGTCGGAGGCGGTGGAGGCGGCGTGGAAGCTCGCGCGCCAGTACTACCTCGCCCGCGGCGAGAAGCGCATCCGCAACGCCGACGAGACGCGCCACGACGAGCGGATGGCGACGCCGCCGCACCGGAAGTACAAGGCGATCGCCCGGCAGATCGCCTACCACGGGACCACCTTCGGCGCGCTCTCGATCAACGGCATCCCCGCCTTGCGGATCCCGTTCGAGCCGCTCGTGCCAGAGGTGCGGCACGTCAAGAACACGAACCGCTACCACCGGCCGCCGGAGGAGACCGAGGCGGCGTTCACGCGCTTCCTCCTCGACGACCTCGAGCAGACGATCCTCTCGATGGGGCCGGAGACCGTGTGCCTCGTGCACATGGAGCCCGTGCAGAACGCCGGCGGTGCGTTCACGCCGCCGGAGGGCTACTGGAAGGGCGTCCGCGAGCTCTGCGACCGCTACGACATCCTGCTCTCCGCCGACGAGGTGATCACCGGCTTCGGGCGCCTGGGGTACTGGTTCGGCTCCGAGCGCTACGACATCCGGCCCGACATCGTCTGCTCGGCGAAGGGGCTCTCGTCGTCGTACGGCGCGATCGGCGCCGTCGTCGCGACCGACCGGGTGATGGAGCCGTTCCTCGAGTCGACCTCGATGTACTCGCACGGGATCACGTTCGGCGGGCACCCCGTGATGTGCGCGATCGCGCTGAAGAACATCGAGATCATGAAGCGCGAGCGGATCGTCGAGGGCGTCCGCGAGCACGAGGACGCGTTCCGCTCGACGCTGGCGCAGCTGCTCGCCCTGCCGATCGTCGGTGACCTCCGCGGGTGCGGCTACTTCTACGCGCTCGAGCTCGTGAAGGACAAGGAGACGCGCGAGACGTTCTCCGACGAGGAGTGCGAGACGCTCCTGCGCGGGTTCCTCTCTCCCGCCCTGTTCGAGCGCGGGTTGATCTGCCGCGCGGACGACCGCGGCGACCCCGTGATCCAGATCTCGCCGCCGCTCGTCGCGCGCCAGGAGCAGTTCGACGAGATGGTCGGGATCCTCGGCGACGTGCTCGCCGAGGCGGGGAAGCGGATGCGGGGCTAGTCCGTCGTCTGCGAGGCGCGGAGCACCTTGATCGCGCCGATCCCGCCCTCGAGCTCCAGGCGCAGCTCGTCCCCACCGCCACCCTCGTCGGCGTCCTCGAGGTCGACGTCGACGCCGCTCTCATGCTGGTCGAGGAACTGGATGTCGCCGACGTTCAGGCTCGCGTCGACGGAGACGGCCGCGTCGTCGGGCACGGTGACGCGGAGCTCGCCGATGCCGATCTCGGCGCGAACGGTCGTGTCGCCGTCGAGCGCGAGGCCCGTCAGGTCGAGCCTGAGCTCGCCGATCCCGAGCTCGTAGGGATCCTCGAGGTCGTCCGGCGTCAGCGGTTGCTCGCGTTCCTCGCCGATGCCGGCCGAGAGGTCGACGTTCGACGCGGTGAGCGCGGCGCCGCCGATCGCGATGAGGATCCCGAGCGCGATCAGCAGTCCACGCGCGCCACCCGGCGGGGCGGCGATCACGGCGAGTCCCACGGCGACGAGGAGGATCCCCACCCAGACGCCGGTGTCGAGCTCGACCGTGTCCGTCGCCTCGAGCAGCCACGCGACGCCGATGGCCGCGACCATCGCGCCGAGCGCGACCGACCCCGTCTTCACCGCCGCATGCCGCGCGCGAGCACGGCGAGCCCGATCACGATCAGCACCACGGGCCAGAGGTAGTCCGAGTCGAAGACGTCCGGAAAGACCTCGCGCAGCAGGAAGAAGATGCCGAGCGCGACGAGGACGATCCCGACGACCTCGGCGCCGCCCCCGCGCTGGCCGGCCGTCCGCGGCGGCGCCTCGCCGACCACCTCGCCCGTGCGCTCCTCCGGGATCGCGATCCAGCCGACGAGGTAGAGCAGGATCCCGGTGCCGCCCGCGAGCACGAGCACGACGAACACGAGCCGCAGGATCACCGGGTCGACGCCGAAGTAGCGTCCCAGGCCGCCGCAGACACCGGCGATGACGCGGTCGTCGCGACTCCGGCGCAGGACCGGGCGCTCGGGCGCGGGCGGGGGCTCGGGCTGGGTCTCCGGAGCCGGGGCGGGTGGCGGCTCCGCCGGCGTGTCGCTCATGACCGGAAGCCTATGCCGCGTCGACGCCGCCCGCCACCGCGGCGTCGGGTGCACGGCGCCGGCGGCCGACGCCCGACCGCTCCGCGCCGTCGGCGACCGCGCGCGCGACGGCGGGCGCGACGTCGCGGTTGAACACGCTCGGGATCACGTAGTCGGAGGCCAGCTCGCCCTCCGGGATCACGCCGGCGATCGCGTGCGCCGCCGCCAGCTCCATCTCCCGCGTGACCTCGGCGGCGCGAACGTCGAGCGCGCCGCGGAAGATCCCGGGGAACGCGAGCACGTTGTTGATCTGGTTCGGGTAGTCCGAGCGCCCGGTCGCGACGATCGCGGCGAGCCCCTCGATCTCCTCGGGGAGCACCTCGGGCGTCGGGTTCGCCATCGCGAAGACGATCGCGTCGCTCGCCATCCGGGCGACGCCGTCGCGCGTGAACGCGCCGGGGCGGGAGACGCCGATCACGACGTCCGCGCCGGCGAGCACCTCGTCCGCCCGGCCGGTCTCGAGCCCGGGATTGGTGACCTCGGCGAGCGCGGCGTGCGCCGCGGACAGCCCGGGGGCGCCGCGCACGAGCGCGCCCTCGCGATCGCAGCCGACCACGTTCCGCGCGCCCGCGGCGAGGAGCATGTGCGCGATCGCCGTTCCGGCGGCGCCGCACCCCGTGATCACGATCTTCACGTCCTCGAGCCGCTTGTCCACGACGCGCAGCGCGTTGAGGAGGGCCGCGAGCACGACGACGGCGGTCCCGTGCTGGTCGTCGTGGAAGACCGGGATGTCCAGCTCCTCGCGGAGTCGTCGCTCGACCTCGAAGCACCGCGGCGCGGCGATGTCCTCGAGGTTGATCCCGCCGAAGACGGGCGCGATCGCCTTCACCGCCGCGACGATCTCGTCGGGGTCGCGCGTGCCGAGGCAGATCGGGAAGGCGTCGACGCCGGCGAACTCCTTGAACAGCATCGCCTTGCCCTCCATGACGGGGAGCGCGGCCTCCGGCCCGACGTCGCCGAGCCCGAGCACGGCGGTGCCGTCGGTGACGACGGCGACGGTGTTCGCCTTGATCGTCAGCGTCCAGACCTTCGACGGATCGTCCGCGATCGCCGACGAGACGCGTGCGACGCCGGGCGTGTAGGCCATCGAGAGGTCGTCGCGCGTCTTCACCGGCGTCTTCGGCGTCACCTCGATCTTGCCGCCGAGGTGCAGCAGGAACGTCCGGTCGGAGACGTGCTCGAGCCAGATCCCCGGCACGGCGCGCACGGCGCCGGCGATCGCGTCCATGTGCTGTGCGTTGTCGGCGAGGACGGTGACGTCACGCACCTTCTCGCCGCCGCTCACGCGGACGAGGTCGATCGCGTCGAGCAGCCCGCCCGCCTCGCCGATCGCGGCGGCCAGGCGCCCGAACGTCCCGGGGACGTCCTCGAGGTGGACGCGGAGCACGGCGCTGAACGAGGCGGAGTGGTGCATCGGGCAGATGGTGGCAGCGACGGACGAATCGTGCGTCCGCCTCGTGCCGCAGGTCGGATGCGGGCAAGTACGCTCCTGCGCGTGGACGTGCTCGTGTGCGACGTCGGCCCGCGGGACGGCCTCCAGAACGAGCGGGAGGTGCTCCCTCCGTCCGTCCGCGCCGAGCTGGTACGGCGCCTCGCGGCCGCCGGCGTGCGGCGGATCGAGGCCGTGTCGTTCGTGCGGGGCGACCTCGTGCCGCAGATGGACGGCGCCGCCGAGGTCGTCGCGGCGCTCGCGGGCGTGCGGGCCGAGCTGTCGGGCCTCGTGCTCAACGAGCGCGGCTGGGAGCGTCTCGCGGCGACGTCGCTCGCGCGGGTGAACTGCACCCTTGCGGCGACGGAGACGTTCAACCGGCGAAACGGCAACGCGACGCTCGAGGAGGCGGCGGCGCGCGTCGAGCGGATCCTCGCCGCGGCCGACCGTCCGGCGACGGTGACGATCTCGTGCGCGTTCGGGTGCCCGTTCGAGGGCGAGGTCGACCCGGGCGCGGTCGCGGCGCTCGCGGCGCGGATGCAGACCGCGGGCGCCGACGAGGTGGTCCTCGCCGACACGATCGGCGTCGCCGTGCCGGGGCAGGTGCGGTCGCTCGTGGGGCGCGTCGCGCGCGACGGCGCGCGCGTCGGCGGCCACTTCCACGACACGCGGCACACCGGCGTCGCGTCCGCCTGGGCCGCGCTCGAGGCGGGTGCGGCCGTGCTCGACGCATCGGTCGGCGGCCTCGGCGGGTGCCCGTTCGCGCCGCGGGCGACCGGCAACGTCGCGACGGAGGACCTCGTCTACCTCCTCGGGCGCGAGGGCGTCGTCACGGGGATCGACCTCGGCGCGCTGATCGAGACGGCGGCGTGGATCGCGGACGTGCTCGGCCGCGACCTCCCGGGCCGGGTCTACCGCGCGGGGCCGTTTCCGGCGGCGCCGGCCGCGACGAGCGCGGCCACCTCCTCGGGCGTGTAGCCCGCCTCGCGGAGCACCTCCTCGGTGTGCTCGCCGAGGAGCGGCGGCCGCGCGCCGTAGCGCGGGCGCTCGCCGTCGAGCGAGAACGGCACGTCGACGCTCGTCCCGCCCGGCAGGCGTTCGAGGATCCCGAGCGCCGCGACCTGCGGATGCCGCGCGACCTCCGCGACGTCCTGCACCGGCGCCGCCGGAACGCCGTGCTCGTGCAGCCGGGCGAGGAGGACGTCGGTCGGCTCCTGCGCGAGGCGGGCCCGCAGGATCGCCGCGAGCTCGTCGCGGTGCTCGACGCGGAGCGGGTTCGTCCGGAAGCGGTCGTCGTCGGGCACGTCGGGAAGCTCGACGGCGTGGCACAGCGCGCGGAAGAGGCGGTCGTTCGCGGCCGAGACCATGAGGGCGCCGTCCGCGGTCGGGAACACCTCGTACGGCGCGATCAGCGGGAACGCCGTCCCCTCCGGCCCCGGGATCGAGCCGTCGGCGAGGTGTCGCGTCAGGTGGTACCCGAGCAGCGAGAGCGCCGTCTCGAGCAGCGAGAGCTCGATCGTCGCGCCCTCGTCGGTGGCGTCGCGGCGGCGGAGCGCCGCGAGGATCGCGAGCGCCGCCCACGCACCGGCGCCGTAGTCCACGAGGGACACCCCGACGCGGACGCCTGCGCCGTCACGCTCGCCGGTGACGGAGAGGATGCCGGCGAACGCCTGCATCAGCGGGTCGTACCCTGCGAGGTCGCCGAGCGGGCCGGGGCCGTATGCGCCGAGCGCGAGGTGGACGAGCCGCGGGTTGCGGGCGCGGAGCGACGACGCGTCGATGCCGAGCCGCTCGGCGGCGCCGGGGCGGAGGCTCGCGACCACCACGTCGGCGCCGTCGGCCAGGCGGAGCAGCGCCTCGCGCCCCTCCGGCGCCTTCAGGTCGAGGACGACGGACCGCTTCGCCGCGTTGGCCGCGAAGAACATCGCGCTGCCGCCCGGGAAGATCGACGGACCCCAGGCGCGGGCCTCGTCGCCGGCGCCGCGGCGTTCGACCTTGACGACGTCGGCGCCGAGCGCGGCGAGGATCTGCGTGCACGTCGGCCCCGCGAGCGAGCTCGTCAGGTCGAGCACGCGCAGCCCGTCGAGCGGGCGTGCCGTGCCGTCGGCGGGCGGATCGTCCATCGCTCCGATTCTCGCCCGTCCCGCCGGCCGCGTGCCGCCGGGCGGCGATGTGCACGCTCGGTGACTGTCCCTCGGTCTGTCACCGGGTACGGTCGCGCCGTGCCGCTCCTCTGGGTCACGGGTGCGACCGGCTTCCTCGGACGCGAGCTCGTCGCGCGTTCGCCGTCGACCGGATTCGACGCCGACGCGACGCGTGTCGACGTCCGCGACGCCGACGCGGTGGCCGCGCACGTGCGCACCGCCCGCCCCGAGGTCGTCATCCACACGGCGTACCGGCAGGAGCCGCCGGAGCAGGCGTGGCCGACGAACGTCGAGGGCTCTGCCCACGTCGCGGCGGCCGCGGCCGCGGCGGGCGCGCGGCTCGTCCACCTCTCCACCGACGTCGTCTTCAGCGGCCGCAAGGGCGCGCCTTATGTCGAGGAGGACGGGCCCGACCCGATCACGGACTACGGCCGCTCCAAGGCCGCCGCCGAGGAGCGCGTCGCCGAGGTGCACGCACACGCACTGATCGTCCGCACCTCCCTCATCGTCGCCGGCCCTGGGCGCGAGCCCGGGAAGCACGAGCTCGCGGCGCTCGACCCCGGCAACACCTGGTTCACGAACGAGATCCGGTCGCCGGTCGCGCTCGTCGACCTCGCGTCTGCGCTGCTCGAGCTCGCCGCGCTCGACGTCGCGGGCCCGCTGCACGTCGCGGGCGCCGACGCGGTCTCGCGCCACGAGCTCGCGGCGCTCGTCGCCGGCCGCCCGGTCGCCGGCGCGCTCGCGCCGCCGACGCGCCCGCTCGATTGCACGCTCGACTCCTCGCGCGCCGGCTCGATGATTCGCACGCGCCTCCGCGGTGTACGGGAGCTGTACGCATGAACCGCCTCGCCGACGAGACGAGCCCCTACCTCCTCCAGCATGCGGAGAACCCCGTCGAGTGGTACCCGTGGGGGGAGGAGGCGTTCGTGCGGGCGCGGGCGGAGGACCGGCCGATCCTCCTCTCGATCGGCTACGCGGCGTGCCACTGGTGCCACGTGATGGCGCACGAGTCCTTCGAGGACCCCGAGATCGCCGCCGTGATGAACGAGCGGTTCGTCAACGTGAAGGTCGACCGGGAGGAGCGTCCGGACGTGGACGCCGTGTACATGGACGCCGTCGTGGCCCTGACGGGACACGGGGGCTGGCCGATGACGATGTTCCTCACGCCGGCCGGCGAGCCGTTCGTCGGCGGCACGTACTTCCCGCCCGAGCCGCGCCACGGGCTGCCGAGCTTCCGCGAGGTGCTGATCGGGGTCTCCGACGCCTACCGTGCGCGCCGCGACGACGTGGTGCGCCAGGCCCGGCAGCTGACGGAGGCGGTCGCGTCCGGCGCACAGGTGCGTCCGTCGACCGACCCCTTGACCGAATCCCTCCTCGGCGACGCGGAGCGCGGCCTGCGCGTCGGCTTCGACGCGGTCAACGGCGGCTGGGGGACGGCGCCGAAGTTCCCGCCGGCGGCGACGCTCGAGTTCCTGCTCCGCCGCGACTCCGAGGACGCGCAGGCGATGGTGCGGACGACGCTCGACGGCATGGCCCGCGGCGGGATGTACGACCTGGTCGGCGGCGGGTTCCACCGCTACTCCGTCGACGCGCGGTGGCTCGTCCCGCACTTCGAGAAGATGCTGTACGACAACGCGCTCCTCGCCGCCGTCTACCTGCACGCGTGGGCGCACTGGGGCGAGGAGCGGGACCGGCGCGTGGTCGAGCAGACGCTCGACTACCTCCTCCGCGAGCTGCGCCTGCCCGACGGCGCGTTCGCGTCGGCACAGGACGCGGACACCGACGGCGTCGAGGGCCTCACGTTCACGTGGACGGAGGCCGAGGGCGCACCGGCCGAGCTGCTCCACCCGTTCGAGGACGGCCGCTCGGTGCTCCGCGGCGCACTCGACGAGCAGACGCGGGCGCGCCTCTTCGCCATCCGCGAGCAGCGGCCGAAGCCGGCGCGCGACGACAAGGCGATCGCGTCCTGGAACGGGCTCGCGATTGCGGCGCTCGCGGAGGCGGGTCGGCGGCTCGAGCGCTCCGACTACGTCGAGGCGGCGGCGGCCACGGCCGCGGCCGTGACGACGGACGAGGAGCTCGCGCGCAGCCGCCGTGCCGGGCGGACGAGCGGCCCGGGGTTCCTCGACGACTACGCGAACGTCGCGCACGGGCTGCTCGAGCTGCACGTCGCCACGGGAGACCTCCGCTGGCTCGGCGAGGCGCGCCGGCTCGCCCTCGACGCCGTCGACCGGTTCGCCGACGACGAGCACGGCGGGTTCTTCCTCGCCCCGCGCGACGGTGAACGGCTCGTGGCCGAGACGAAGGACCTGGACGACCACCCGATCCCGTCGGGGAACGCGATGCTCGCGCACGTGCTCCTGCGCCTCGCGCGCATCTGGGGCGACGACGAGCTCGAGCGGCGCGCCGTCGGCGTCCTCCGGCTCGTTCGCGACGCCGTCACCCGCGCGCCGTCGGCGTTCGGCTGGGCGCTCGTCGGCCTTCACCTGCACCTGACGCCGTCGCGTGAGCTCGCGGTCGTCGGACCGGTCGCCAGCGAGATCGCGCGCTCGGCGCTCGCTCCGTGGGCGCCGACGACCGTCGTCGCCGTCGGCCCCGCGGAGGACGTGCCGCTCCTGGCGGGGAAGGGCCTCGTCGACGGCCGGCCCGCCGTCTACGTGTGCGAGCGGTTCGCCTGCCGCGCGCCCGAGACCGACCCGCAGGCGTTCGCCCGTGCCTGAGCGGCAGATCCTCGCGCTCGGCGGGCATGCGATGCGGCCGGGCGAGCCGCTCGACGAGCTCCTGCTCGAGCTGACGGGGGCGTCGCGGCCCCGCGTCCTCCTGATCCCGACCGCGAGCGCCGAGGACGAGTCCTTCGTCGTGCGCTTCTACGAGACGTTCGCGCGCCGCGCCGAGGCGTCGCACCTCTCGCTGTTCGGGATCCCGCCCCCGGACGTCCGCTCGGTGATCCTCGAGCAGGACGCGATCTTCGTCGGCGGCGGCAACACGGCGAACATGCTGGCGATCTGGCGTGTGCACGGCGTCGACGGCTTCCTGCGCGAGGCCTGGGAGGCGGGCGTCGTGCTCGCCGGCTCGAGCGCGGGGTCGATCTGCTGGTTCGAGGCCGGCGTCACCGACTCGTTCCGCGCGGAGCTCGACGCGCTCGACTGCCTCGGCGTGCTCCCGGGCTCGAACTGCCCGCACTACGACAGCGAGGAAATGCGACGGCCGGCGTACCGCCGGCTGATCGCGGAGGGGCTCGCGCCCGGGCTCGCCGCCGACGACTTCGTCGGCCTGCGCTTCGAGGGGACGGCCTTCGTGGAGGCCGTCGCCTCGCGCCGCGGTGCGGCCGCGTACCGCGTCGACGCCGCGGGCGAAGAGCCGATCGCGCCGCGCCTGCTCTCGTGACCGTCTGCAGCGTGTGCGCGCGACCGGGTACGGGGGAGGCCTCGTCGTCCCGCGTCCGCCGGTCCCGTAGGCTAGGGCGCCGATGGCAGCCCCGCTCCTCGAGCTCCGGACCGTGGAGGCGCGCTACGGCACCGTGGCCGTGCTCCACGGCGTCTCGCTCGCCGTCGGCGACGGGGAGGTCGTCGCCGTCCTCGGCGCGAACGGCGCCGGGAAGACGACCACGCTGCGCGCGATCTCGGGGACGGTCCGCCGCTCGGGCCGGATCCTCCTCGGCGGCGAGCCGATCGGCCGCACGCCGGAGGCCGTGGCCCGGCAACGGGTCGCGCACGTCCCGGAGGGCCGCGGGACGTTCGTCGAGCTGACGGTCGAGGAGAACCTGCGCCTCGGGGCGTACGCGCGCCGCGACCGCGGCGTCTCCACCGACCTCGAGCGCGTCCTCGAATGGTTCCCGCGGCTGCGCGAGCGGCTCGACCAGCAGGCCGGCACGCTCTCCGGCGGCGAGCAGCAGATGCTCGCGCTCGGGCGCGCGCTGATGCTCTCGCCTCGGCTGCTGCTCCTCGACGAGCCCTCCCTCGGGCTCGCCCCGCTCGTCGTTGCGGAGCTGTTCGGCATCGTCCGCCGGCTGAACGAGGAGGAGGGGGTCGCCGTGCTGGTGGTCGAGCAGAACGCGACGCTCGCGCTCGACGCGGCCTCGCGCGCGTACGTGCTGGAGGCGGGGCGCGTGGCGGTGGAGGGGACGAGCGCGGAGCTCCGCGCGCACGACGACGTTCGGCGGAGCTACCTGGGGTACTAGGGCGCGCGACGTGGCCGATTTCCTCCAGCAGGTCGTCAGCGGGCTCGCGTCGGGCGGGATCTACGCGAGCCTCGCGCTCGCGCTCGTGCTCATCTACCGCGCCACCGGCGTCATCAACTTCGCCCAGGGCGAGATGGCGATGTTCACGACCTTCGTCGCGTGGACGCTGATGCAGCACCTGCCGTACTGGCCGGCGTTCGTGCTCACGCTCGTGCTCGCCTTCGTCGGCGGGGCGCTGATCGAGCTGGCGCTCATCCGGCCGGTGCAGGGCGCGCCGCCGCTGACCGTCGTGATCATCACCATCGGCCTGCTGATCGGGCTGAACGGGCTCGCGCGCCGGATCTGGGGCAACGCCCCGAAGACGCTCGAGTCGCCGTTCTCGACCGACCCGGTCCGCGTCGGCGGCGTCGCGTTCTCGATCCAGGACCTCGGGATCATCGTCGTGTCGCTCGTGATCGTGGCGTTCCTCTGGGCGTTCTTCCGCTTCACGAAGCTCGGCCTCGGCCTCCGCGCGGCGGCGGTCAACCCGGCCGAGAGCCGGCTCGTCGGCGTGCGCGTCGGGCGCATGCTCGCGCTCGGGTGGGGACTCGCCGCCGTGCTCGGCGCGGTCGCCGGGATGATGGCGGCCCCCCCGCTCGGGAGCTTCGACCAGAACCTGATGCAGCCGATCCTGCTCTACGCGTTCGCCGCGGCCGTCCTCGGCGGGATCGACAGCGCGCTCGGCGCTGTCGTCGGCGGCCTCCTGGTGGGCGTGATGGTCAACCTCGTCGGCACCTACGTCGACTTCATCGGCTCCGACCTCCGGCTGCCGTTCGCGCTCGCGATCATCCTCGGCGTCCTGCTCGTGCGCCCGTCCGGCCTGTTCGGGCGCGAGGCGGTGACGCGCGTCTGACGCGCGCCGCCGTCGTCCGGACCGCCGTCTTCGCGCTCGTCGTCGTCGTCGTCGCGCTGCTTCCGCGCGTCCTGTCCGACTTCCGCGCGTCGCAGGCGGCACTCGTCGCCGTCTACCTCGTCGCGCTCGTCGGCCTCAACATCCTCATCGGGTACACGGGACAGGTCTCGCTGGGGCACGGCGCGTTCATGGCGCTCGGGGGCTACACGACGGCGATCCTCGTCTCCGACCAGGGCCTGGAGCTCTTCGGCCACACGTTCGCGGGCGACCTCCGCGACATCTGGACGCTCCCGCTCGCCGGCATCGTGGCCGGGATCGCGGGCCTCGTCTTCGGCGTCCCGGCGCTGCGGCTGACCGGCGCGTACCTCGCGCTCGCCACCTTCGGGATCGGCGTCGCGCTCCCGGCCGTGCTGAAGAAGGCCGAGTCGCTGACGGGCGGCGGCACGGGTATCAACCTCTTCGGACAGCCGAGGCTGACCGGGCTCGGGATCGAGACGACGGTCTTCGGGCGGCGGCTGACCTACAACGACTGGCTGTACTACTCGACGTGGACGGTCGCGCTCCTCGGGCTCGTCGTGGCCTGGCTCCTGCTGCGCGGCCGCCTCGGACGCGCCTTCCGCGCCGTTCGCGACAGCCCTGCCGCCGCGACCGCGTCGGGCGTCAGCCTCGCCACGGCGAAGACGGCGGCGTTCGGCATCTCGGCCGCGTACGCGGGCGTCGCCGGGGGCCTCTACGCGATGCACTCGACGTTCGTGAGCCCGGGGATCTTCGACGTCACGCTGTCGATCTTCCTGCTCGTCGGCGTCGTCGTCGGCGGGCTCGGGACGATGTGGGGGCAGGTCTTCGGGGCCGCGTTCATCGTCTTTCTCCCCGACGTCGCGCAGGCGATCTCGAAGCAGCCGGGCGTGCCCGCGATCGTCTACGCGGCCGTCCTGATCGCGCTCATGCTCCTGCTGCCGACCGGCGTGGGCGGCCTCGTGCGCCGGGCCCTCGGCCCCCTAACAAGTCGCCTCTACCATGAGTCGTAAATGGGAAAGGCGCCGCGGCCCGGCGCGCGTGGAGAGGAGCCTCACCGTGAAGAAGCACCCGTTCGTGTTCGTCTGCGTGCTCGCGCTCGCGCTCGGCACGACCGCGGCAGGGGCCCGCCCCGAGGCCCGCGCGGCCGACCCGGGGATCACGTCGACCACGATCAAGATCGGCGGGACGGTGCCGCTCTCGGGCGTCGCGGCCGCGTACGCCTCCGTCGCGCGCGGCGCCGACGCGTACTTCAAGTACGTGAACGCGCGCGGCGGCGTCAACGGCCGGAAGATCGAGTACACGTACCTCGACGACGCCTACAACCAGGCGAACACGATCCAGCAGACGCGGAAGCTCGTCCAGGAGGACAAGGTCTTCGCGATCTACAACTCCCTCGGGACCGAGCACAACCTCGCGATCCGCGGCTTCCTCAACCAGCTGCGGATCCCCCAGGTCTTCGTCGCGAGCGGCGCGACGACGTTCAGCGCCGACTACCGCAAGTACCCGTGGACGATCGGCTACCAGCCGAGCTACGTCGCCGAGGGCCGCATCTACGGCCGCGCGATCGGCCAGCTCGGCCGCAACAAGAAGGTCGCCGTCTTCTACCAGGACGACGACTACGGCAAGGAGCTGATGGCCGGCGTGAAGCAGGGTCTCCGCTTCGCCGGCAGAGGCGGGAGGATCGTCTCGTCCGCCGGGTACGCGATCACCGACACCGACGTCAGCTCGCAGATCACGAAGCTGAAGGGCTCGGGTGCGAACGTCCTCGTGATCGCCGCGACGCCGGCGCCGGCGATCCGCGCCTACATCGCCGTCAACAAGCTCGGGTGGAAGCCGCAGATCGTCGTCAACGCCGTCGCGAGCGCCTCGAACACGATGAAGATCTCGCAGGCGTCGAGCGGCAAGGTCGCGCAGGGGTCGATCGCGATCGGCTTCCTCAAGGACCCGACCGACCCGCGGTGGCGCAACGACAAGGGCGGGAGGTTGTACCGACGGGTCATGGCGCAGTACTGCAAGGGCTGTGACACGAGCGACGTCTACAACGTCTACGGGATGGCATCGGCGCACTCGTTCGTCTCGGCGCTGAAGCGCGCCGGGAAGACGCCGACGCGCGCGAGCCTGATGCGCGCGCTGACGACGTTGAACGACCGCGACAACCCGTTCCTGCTCCCGGGGATCAGCGTCCGCACGACGCCGAGCGACCGCTTCCCGATCAAGCAGGCGCGCCTCCAGCGGTGGACGAACGGCCGCTGGGTGGTCTACGGGCCGGTCGTCGACGCGCGGGCGCTCGGCTAGCCCGCCTCGTCGGGGACGCCCGCCGCGTCGAGGGCGGCCAGGACCGCCTCCGCGGCCGCCGCCCACGGCGCGTCGGGCGCCTTGGCGATGCGCCGGATCGCGGCGCCGCGCGACGTCCGGGGCGGGGTCGGGTTCCAGCGCTCGACGGCTTCGACGACCGCCGTGCGCATCGCCGTCGCGGATGCTGCCGTCGGCCGGGGCGGCCGCGCTGCGTCGTGCCGCTCCGCCGGCTCGTGCGGCTCGTCGGGTTGGTCGTCCGGCGCTGCGCGCGGCCAGCCGCGCATCGCCTCCCAGTCGGCGGCGTCGACGTCGCCGTACCGGAACACGCTCCAGCGGCCGGCCGTCGAGGCGATCTCCGCTCCGTACCGCTCCGCCGCGTAGCCGCGCGTGAGGTAGAGGCACGGCGCCGTCCGGTGCGCCGGCCACCCGAGCGCCGCCGCCAGCTCGAGCATCGCGCCGATCGTGGCCTGGGGGTTCTCCGACTGGATCGCCTCCGGGATCGCGACGAAGCCGCGGTCGACCCAGCGCGCCGCCCGGCCGCGGTCGCGCCCCCAGGCCCCCTCCGTGAAGATCACGCCGAGTCCGTTCGGCAGCCGGAGCGCCGTGAGGCGGTCGAGCGCCGCGTCGGACCACACCGCGTCCTCGCCGGCCGACTCGACGTTGGCGACGTGGAAGGTCGACCCGTAGGCGGCGATCGCCGCCAGCTCGTCGTCGGCCGGGAGCCCCTGCGCCCACGTGCCGAAGCCGGCGCCGTGACGCTCGCACGCCTCGCGCAGGAGCGGCGCCGCGCGCTCGTTCCCCGGCGCGATCTGGAGCGCGACCCACCGCATCCCCTCGCGCAGCACCGTCCCGACGAGGTCGTCGGCGTGTTTCGGCGGGTCGCCGCTCTGCGTGACCTCGTCGCCGAGGAAGGCGCCCGGCGCGCGGAGGAGGTTCGGCTCGACCATGCGAGACGCACCTCAGCACCTCCCAGCCGCGCGTGCAAGGGCGGCGCTTAACGACCCGAAAACAGATCCGCCAGTAGGGTTCGCGCCATGACGACGGCAGGCACCGACGCCTCGGTCCGCGCGGACCGCCACCGGGAGGCGGTGGAGGTCGCAAAGCGCTTCCTCGACAACGTCGAATCCGTCGTCCACGGGAAGCGCCGAGAGGTCGAGCTCGTGGTCGCGGCGCTCGCCTGTCACGGCCACGTGCTCCTCGAGGACGTGCCCGGAACGGCCAAGACGGTGCTCGCGCGCGCGATCGCGCAGTCCGTCGACGGCGCACGCCACGCGCGCATCCAGTGCACCCCCGATCTCCAACCGAGCGACGCGACCGGCCTCTCCGTCTACAACCAGCGCGAGCGCGAGTTCGAGTTCCGGCCGGGGCCGATCTTCGCGAACGTGATCCTCGTCGACGAGATCAACCGCGCGATGCCGAAGACGCAGTCCGCGCTGCTCGAGGCGATGGCCGAGCGGCAGGTGACGGTCGACGGCGCGACGCGCGCGCTGCCCGACCCGTTCCTCCTGCTCGCGACCGAGAACCCGATCGAGCACGAGGGGACGTTCCCGCTCCCGGAGGCGCAGCTCGACCGCTTCTTCCTGCGCACGTCGCTCGGCTACCCGTCGGCCGAGGTCGAGCGCCAGATCGTCCGCGAGCAGCGCCACGGGCATCCGCTCGGCCGGCTCCAGGCGGTCATCGGGCTCGACGAGGTGCGCGCGCTGCAGGAGGCCGTCGAGGACGTGTACCTCGATGCGCTGATCGAGGGCTGGCTGATCGACCTCGTGCGCGCGACGCGCGAGCTCGAGGAGGTCGCGATCGGCGCCTCCGTCCGCGGCTCGCTCGCGCTCGAGCGCGCCGTCCGTGCGTGGGCGCTCCTGCACGGGCGCGACCACGTCGTCCCGGAGGACGTCGAGGAGCTGTTCCTGCCGGTGCTCGGCCACCGCGTCATCTTCTCGACGGCGTTCCTCGTCGAGCTGCGCCGCATCGGGCGCACCGCCGCGCTCGAGCGCTTCCGGGCCGCCTGTCTCGAGCGCGCTCCGCGCCCCGACCCCGAGGTGCCGGCGCGCGGACCCGCGCTGGAGGGTGTCGCATCAGTCTCGGCGATCTGACCTTCCCGCTCGTCCCGCGCCATCGGCTGCTCGGGCTGGCCTTCGGCGCGATGCACTCCGCGCGGCGCGGGCTCGGCTCCGACGTCGCCGGCTCGCGGCCGTACCAGCCCGGCGACGACGTCGACGCGATCGACTGGGGCGCCTCCGCGCGGCTCTCCTCCGCGCGCGGCACCGACGAGTTCATCGTCCGCGAGCGCTTCGCCGAGGAGGCACCGCGGATCGTCGTCGTCTGCGACCGCCGCGCCGGCATGGCCCTCTACCCCGACGGGCTCCCGTGGCTCTCGAAGCCGGAGGCGATGCGCACCGCCGTCGAGCTGATCATGGCCTCGGCGGCGCGTGCGCGCGGGTTCGCCGGCTACGTCGACGCGGCCGAGGGCGAGCCGTGGTGGCAGCCGCCGCGAACCCAGGCGACCGTCGACCGTGCCGGGGAGTGGTTCGGGCGCGGCGGCTTCGCGGGACGCGCCGACGCGCTGGCAGTCGCCCTCGCGCACCTGGAGGAGCACGCGCGCGCCGTCCCGTCGGGGTCGTTCGTCTTCGTGCTGTCGGACTTCCTCGTGCAGCCGCCGCCGGAGGTCTGGCTGCGCGCGACCCAGCGGCGGTGGGACGTCGTGCCCGTCGTGATCCAGGACCCGACGTGGGAGCGGAGCTTCCCCGACGCGCACGGGATCGCGCTCCCGGTCGTGGACGCGGCGACGGGGCGGCGGGAGCTCCTGCGCCTGTCCGCGCGCGAGACGCGCGAGCGGCGCGAGGCGAACGAGGCGCGCGCGAAGGCGATCGACGACGCCTTCCTCGCGCTCCGGGTCGAGCCGGTGACGATCACGTCCGCCGACCCGGAGCACGCGCTCGACGCGTTCCTGCGCTGGGCCGACGGCCGTGCGTACGCCGGTGGGGACGAGTGGCGCGCGGCCTGATCGTCCGGCTCGTCGCGTCGGTCGCCGTCGGGCTCGCGCTCGGCGGGGCGATCCTCCTCGGCATGCGGCTCACCGGCGGGGGGACAGGCGCGAACCTCGCGCAGCCGGTGACGGTGCGGGCCGCCCTGTCGGCGCCGGCCGTCCTCTTCGGCGACCCGCTGCGCGCGCGCGTCGACGTCCTCGTCGACCGGAGGCGGGTCGACCCGGCGGGCGTCCGGCTGCTGAGCGACTTCGGGCCGTTCGCCGTCCGCAGCCGGACGCGCACGCGGACGGACTCCGGCGACACCACGTCGCTCCGGTGGGACGTCGAGCTGCTGTGCCTCGAGCGTGCGTGCCTGCCGAAACAGGGGCAGCCGAGGCCGATCCGGCTCGAGCGCGGCTTCGTGCTCTGGGGCGCGAGCGGCCGCGAGGCGCTCGACTGGCCCGACGTCGAGGTGGCGTCGCGCCTCTCCGCCGCCGACCGCGTCCGACCGGCGCTGCGGCTCGCGGACGCACCGCCCCCGCCTGCGACGTACTCGGTCTCGCCGGCGCCCCTCGCGGCGGCGCTCCTGGGAGGCGCGGCGCTCCTCGGCGTCGCCGCGCTCGCGCTCGTCGCAGTCGAGGTCGGGCGTGCGCTCGGCCGCCGCCGCGAGCGCGACCCGCTCGCCGGGCTGTCGCCGGTCGAGCGCGCGCTGGCGCTCCTCGACCGCGCCGGCACGCCCGACGAGCGGCGTCGTGCGCGCGACCGGCTGGCGCGCGCGGTGGAGGACGGGGAGCTCGCGGAGGAGGCGCGGCAGCTCGCGTGGTCCGAGCAGACGCCCGACGACCCGCGGACGGCGGCCGTCGCCGCGAAGGCGGCGCGATGAGGATCCCGCTCGCCGACGCCCGCCCGTTTGCCCGGCAGCTGCTCCGGGGCCGCGTCGTGCGCATCGGCCTGGCCGCCGGCGTCGCCGCCCTCGCCGTCGCGGCCCTCGCCGTCTCGCTCGGGCTCGACCGGGAGACGCACACGTTCCTGCCGTCGGGGGCGGGCGGCGTCCTCGTGCTCGACGTGTCGACGAGCATCAGCCAGGACACGCACCGCCAGATCGCCGGCGTCCTCGACGACGCGGCGCGCTCCGGCCAGCGCTTCGGGCTCGTCGTCTACTCCGACACGGCGTACGAGGCGCTGCCGCCGGGGACGCCGTCCGCGGAGCTCGCGCCGTTCCGCCGCTTCTTCGGCGAGGACGCCCCTGCGGGCCGGTTCGGGCAGCCGCTGACGCCGTGGGTGCGGTCGTTCACGAGCGGCACGAAGATCTCGACGGGGCTCGAGCTCGGGCGCTCCATCCTCCGCCGCGACGGCATCGAGCACGGGTCGCTCGTGCTCGTCAGCGACCTCGAGGACGACCAGAACGACGTGGGGACGCTGACCGACACGCTGATCTCGCTCCGGCGCGAGGGCGTCCCGCTCCGCGTGGTCGCGCTCTCGCCGGACCCGAAGAACAGGCGGCTGTTCGAGGAGCTGCTGCCGCCGGGCTCGGTCGACGTCGCCGCGAGACCGGGCTCGGCGCGCTCCGCCGACCTGCGCACGCCGGGCGGCGTGCCGACGGCGCTCGTCGTGCTCGCACTCGCCGCGCTCCTGGCGCTCGGGGCGAACGAGCTGCTGAACGGCCGGCTCGCCTGGAGGGCTCCGTGAGCCGCGTCCGCATCGGGCTCGCCCTCGTGCTCCTCGCCGCCGCGGTCGTGCTGGCCGTGCTCGGGGAGGACGTCCGCCGCTGGCCGGGCCGGATCGACGAGGGCGACGTCCGCCTCGCGTCCGGGTCGACGAGCGCGCGCCTCTGGCGGCCGGACGACACCCTCCCGCTGCGCGTGGGCGCGTCGCGACTGGGCCTCGTCGACGACCTGCGCTACCGCGAGGCGCTGCGCCTCGTCCGGCTCACGCGCGAGGGGCTCAGCACGCTCGACGCGAACGAGGTCCGGCGCCGCCAGAGCCGCGCCGAGAACGCGCTCGCGATCGTGCAGGACACGGATCCGGATCCGGCGCGACGCTCGGGCGCGGCGACGATGCGCGGCGTCCTGCTGTACGAGGACGCGCTCTCGACCGGCTCGCGCTCGACCGAGCTGCTGGAGCGGAGCATCGCCGCGCTCCAGCGCGCCGTCGCGCTCGACCCCGACAACGGCGACGCGAAGCTGAACCTCGAACAGCTCTACAACCTCCAGCCGCCGCGCCAGCAGCGGAACCGCGCCGGCGGCGGCGGCTCGACCGGCGGCGCGGCCTACAGCAGGCCCGGGGAGGGCTACTAGGTGGAGCTGCTGTCGCCGGCGGGGCTGCTCGTCGCGGCGGCGGTCGTCGTCCCGCTCGCGGCGCTGCTCGTGCTCCAGGGGCGCTCGCGCCGTGTGCGGGCGCTCCTCGGGCTCGGCGATCCGGGCCGCCGCGACTGGGGCATCCCTGCGGCGGCGCTCGTCGCCTTCGCGGTCCTGATCGCCCTCGCCGCCGCCCAGCCGGCGATGACGCGGACGACGACGGAGCCGGTGCGAACCGACACGGAGGCGTTCTTCGTCGTCGACATCTCCCGGTCGATGCTCGCCGCGGCCGCACCCGGGGCGCCGCGGCGGATCGACCGCGCGAAGCGCGATGCCGTCGAGCTCCGGAACGCGATCCCGGCGGTCCCGGCGGGGATCGCGTCGCTGACCGATCGCGCCTTGCCGCACCTCTACCCGTCGACCGACCGCGACGTGTTCGCGCAGGCGATGCGCCTCGTCATCGACGTCGAGCACCCGCCGCCGCTCGCGCCCGGGGCGCGCGCCACGGCGTTCGACCCGCTCGAGATCTTCGCCGGCTCCGATCTGTTCTTCTCGCCGCGCGCGCGTCGCCGCGTGCTCGTCGTGCTCTCGGACGCGGAGCTCCGGGCGACGGACGCGTCGCTCCTGGCTGCCCGCGTCCGGGACGGCAGGCCGCTGCGGATCGTCTTCGTCCACATCTGGGCCCCCGGCGAGCGGATCTTCGACGGGCGCGGCCGGCCGGAGGCCGCGTACCGTGCCGATCCCGCGAGCGGCCCGCAGTTGCGCCAGCTCGCGCGGCTCCTCGGTGCGACGGCCGTGGAGGAGGCGGATCTCGGTGACGCGGTCGACGCCGTGCGCGCCGCGGCCGGGGGCGGCGGGGCGACGCGCCGCGTCGAGCGTGTGGAGACGCTGTCGCTCGCGCCGTACGCCGTCCTGCTCTCGCTCGTTCCCCTCGCCCTGCTCCTGTGGCGGCGCAACGTCGCCTGAGGGCCGCGGCGGCGGGCGCACGCCGGCAGTAGGCTCCGACGGTGGACGTCAGGACGATCCTCGACGCGTCCCTCGAGGAGCTCTGCGCCGAGGCGCGGCGCCTGCGCGACGCCGGGAGCGGCGGGCTCGTCACGTACTCGCCGAAGGTCTTCGTGCCGCTGACGACGCTCTGCCGCGACGTCTGCGGGTACTGCACGTTCGCGCGGCCGCCGAGGCGCGGCGCACGGGCGTACCTGCCGCTCGACGAGGTGCTCGCGATCGCGCGTGCCGGCGCCGCCGCGGGCTGCCACGAGGTGCTCTTCACGCTCGGCGACAAGCCGGAGCTCCGCTACCGCGCCGCACGCGACGAGCTGGCTGCGCTGGGCGCCTCGACGACGCTCGAGTACCTCGAGGCGGCCGCCCGCGCGGTGCTCGACGAGACCGGACTGCTTCCGCACCTCAACCCGGGTGTGATGACGGCCGACGAGCTGGCGCGCCTGCGCGGCGTCTCCGCCTCGATGGGGATCATGCTCGAGACGACGGCCGAGCGTCTCGGGGCGCGCGGCGGGGCGCACTGGGCGTCCCCCGACAAGGTGCCGGCGCGGCGCCTGGCGACGATCGCGGCGGCCGGCGCGCTGCGGATCCCGTTCACGAGCGGGATCCTCATCGGCATCGGCGAGACCCGGGAGGAACGGCTCGAGGCGCTGCTCGCGCTCCGCGACCTGCACGCCCGGCACGGCCACATCCAGGAGGTGATCGTCCAGAACTTCCGGGCAAAGGCGGGAACGCGGATGGAGGCTCACCCGGAGCCGTCGCTCGACGACCACCTCTGGACGATCGCCGCGGCCCGTGTCCTCCTCGGGCCGCACGCGCACGTCCAGGCGCCGCCGAACCTCGCCTTCGGAGAGTTCCCGCGCCTGCTCGACGCCGGGATCGACGACTGGGGCGGCGTCTCGCCCGTCACCATCGACCACGTCAACCCCGAGGCGCCCTGGCCGGAGGTGGAGCGCCTGCGCGAGGCCACGCGGTCGCGCGGGCTCGAGCTCGCGCCGCGCCTCCCCGTCTACCCCGAGTACCTCGACGGCGAGTGGCTCGACCCGGCCGTGCGGGCGAAGGCGCTCGCGCGCGCCGACGCGCTCGGCCTCGCGCGCGAGGACGGCTGGGCGCCCGGCGCCGAGGGGAGCGTGCCGTTCGTCGTGGCGCGGGACGCGCTGCCGGCCGACACGCGGGACGAGCTCGGCGAGGACGAGCTCGTCCGCCTGTTCCGCGCCCGCGGCGAGGAGCGCCAGCGCGTCTTCGCGGCGGCCGACAGGCTGCGGCGCGCCGTCAACGGCGACGAGGTGACGTACGTCGTGACGCGGAACGTCCAGTACACGAACGTCTGCTACTTCCGCTGCGGCTTCTGCGCGTTCTCGAAGGGGAAGCTCGCGGCGAACCTGCGCGGCCCGGCGTACCTCGTCCCGCACGAGGAGATCGGCCGCCGCGTCCGCGAGGCGTGGGAGCGGGGGGCAACGGAGGTGTGCCTGCAGGGGGGGATCCACCCGTCGTTCACGGGCGACTACTACCTCTCGGTCGTGCGCGCGGTGAAGGAGGCGGCGCCGGCGATCCACGTGCACGCGTTCTCCGCCCTCGAGGTCTGGCAGGGCGCGGCGACGCTCGAGCTGCCGCTCGACGTCTACCTCGCCCGGCTTCGCGACGAGGGCCTCGGCTCGCTGCCGGGGACGGCGGCGGAGATCCTCGACGACGAGGTGCGCCGCGTCATCTGCCCCGACAAGGTGACGACCGACCAGTGGCTCGCCGTCCACGAGGCGGCGCACCGGGTCGGCCTCCGCTCGAACGTGACGATGATGTTCGGACACGTCGAGGGCCCGCGTGCGTGGGCGCGGCACCTCCTACGCGCGCGCGAGCAGCAGCGGCGGTCCGGCGGGTTCACCGAGTTCGTGCCGCTCCCGTTCGTCCACATGGAGGCACCGATCGCCCTCAAGGGACAGGCACGGCACGGGCCGACGTTCGGCGAGGTGCTCCTCGCGCACGCGGTGGCGCGGCTCGCCCTCCATCCGTGGTTCGAGCACGTCCAGGCGTCGTGGGTGAAGCTCGGGCCCGAGGGCGTGCGCCAGGCGCTCGCCGCCGGCGTGGACGATCTCGGGGGGACGCTCATGAACGAGTCGATCTCGCGTGCCGCGGGCGCGCGCCACGGGCAGGAGATGCCGCCCGAGCGGATGGAGGCGCTCATCCGCTCGGCGGGGCGCGTGCCGCGGCAGCGGACGACGCTGTACGGTCCGCCGCCCGAGGAGCGCGTGCACGCGTCGTTCGGCGCCGCGCCTCTCGCCGAGGCGGTCAACCCGCCCGTGCGCGACGCGGGCCTGCGAGCCCCGGCGCGGCTCGTCCGGCCCGGCTTTCGCACCGCCGCGCGCTGATACCCATCCGGCACGGATTCGGCACCCCCGCGTCCGACTGTGCCGCGTAGGCTCGTGCCCCACCCAGTGGAGGGTGGGGGGACGGTGGTGGGAACCCGGCGGCCCCACGTCCCGCTCAGCCGGCCTCGAGCTGCGCGGGTTCGCGCTCGAAGACCTCCTCGGGCTGTGCCCCGAGGACGAGCAAGCCGGCCGTCGAGGGGTACGCAGGCACGCCGCTTGCCCCGATGGAATCGCCTCGTCGGTCGAGGCGTGCACGCGGTCCAGGAGCGGTCGCCGTCGGACACCTCGGCGACCTCGGAGGCGTCGAGGCGAGCTGCCCGGAACGTGCTCTGCCCGCTCGGCCGCGCGCTCGGGCGACGGACACGCCGAGGGGCTCCGCGCGCCGTCGGCGGAGCCCCTCACGTCGCGCGCGCTGGGCCGGGAGCGCAGCACGGATCGACGACGTCGGTCAGGCGGCGGTGAGGCGGGTCTCGCGCGCGCGCGTCAGCGCGGGGAGGCGGGACGCGCCGTAGACCGCCGCGAGCCCGACGACGCCGTACACGATGCGGCTCGCCCAGTTCGTCTCGCCGAAGTCGAGACCGACGAGCGTCGCGACCAGGTCGAATTCCGCGATCGCGACGAGGCCCCAGTTGAGGCCGCCGATGATGAGCAGGACGGCTGCGGTCAGGTCGAGGGTGCGCATGCGACTCCTTCCGAATTGTTGTCCAGGAATTGTCCAGGATCATACCCGTTACATCGAGGCGCTGTCAAATGATTGTCCATGTTCTGTACACTCCTGGAGTGGACGGCTACCTCCGCATCGGTGCGCTCGCTCGGCGGACGGGCGTCTCCGCCGAGCTCCTGCGCGCGTGGGAGCGCCGGTACGGGCTGCTCCGGCCGGCGCGCACGGACGGCGGGTTCCGCCTGTTCAGCGAGGACGACGTCCGGCGCGTGGAGACGATGCGAGACCATCTCGCGAGCGGTCTCTCCGCCGCGGAGGCCGCCCGGCTGTCGCTCGCGGCGCCGTCCGCGGACGGCCCGGTCGTCCAGCGCACTGCGGCGGAGCTCGTCGAGCGCCTCGAGCGGTTCGACGAGACGGGCGCGCACACCCTGATCGACTCGCTCCTCGCGACGCTGACGCTCGAGGCGGTGCTGCGCGACGTGGTGCTCCCGGCGCTCGCGACGATCGGCGAGCGCTGGGAGCGGGACGAGACGACCATTGCGCAGGAACACTTCGCGAGCGCGCTCCTCCGCGGGCGCCTCCTGGCGCTCGCGCGACGGTGGGGCGCCGGGTCGGGCCCGCACGCGATCCTGGCGTGCGCGCCGGGCGACCTCCACGACCTGGCGCTCATCGCGTTCGGCCTCGCGCTGCGCAACCACGGATGGCGGATCACCTACCTCGGTCCCGACACGCCCGTGCCGACGACCGCCGACACGGCGGCGGAGCTCGGCGCCGACGTCGTCGTCGTCGCCGCGACGCTGCCGGCGCGGCTGGAGGAGGCGGAGGCGGAGCTCGCACGGATCGCGCACGAGCGGCGCCTCGTGCTCGCCGGGCCGGCCGCGACGCGGGCTGCCGCGGACCACATCGGCGCCGAGCTGCTCGCGGGTGACCCGGTCGAGGCGGCCGCCGCCCTCGCGGCGAGCCACCACGCGACCGATCGCCGCGATCCCCCGCGCGCCGGCTAGCCGGTGGCGGCTCGCGCGTCGTCCGCGGCGTTGGTACCCTGAGCCTCGTGGAGCAGCTGCTTCGATAGCGCAGGAGGCAACGCGGCGACGAGCCGCGCCCGCTTCCCACGGCCTCCGACGCGAGGCCTTTTTTGTACCCGGAGGGCGCGATGGACCGGTACGACCCGCAGCAGATCGAGAGGAAGTGGCAGCGCGTCTGGGAGGACGAGCAGGCGTTCCACGTTCCGAACCCGGAGGAGCCCGGCGCGGACCGCACGCAGAAGACCTACGTGCTCGAGATGCTCCCGTACCCCTCGGGCGAGCTCCACATGGGCCATGTCCTGAACTACACGATCGGCGACGTCGTCGCACACTTCCGCCGCCGCAACGGGTTCGAGGTCCTGCGCCCGATGGGCTACGACGCCTTCGGCCTCCCGGCGGAGAACGCGGCGATCCGGCAGGGCGGCCACCCGCGCACCATCACCGAGGCGAACATCGTCGCGATCCGCGAGCAGGTGAAGCGGATCGGCTGGGCGATCGACTGGGATCGCGAGGTCTCGACGCACGAGCCCCGGTACTACCGGTGGACGCAGTGGCTGTTCCTGAAGTTCCTCGAGGCCGGTTACGCGTACCGCAAGGAGGCGCCCGTCAAGTGGTGTCCCGTCGACCAGACGGTGCTCGCGAACGAGCAGGTGATCGACGGCCACTGCGAGCGTTGCGGCGCCGAGGTCGAGGCGCGGAACCTCGAGCAGTGGTTCTTCCGCATCACCGACTACGCCGACGCCCTGCTCGACGAGATGGCGCTGCTCGAGTCGTGGCCCGACCGCGTGCTGACGATGCAGCGCAATTGGATCGGTCGCTCGGAAGGCGCCGAGGTCGTCTTCCGCGTCGAGGGCGGCGCGCAGGAGATCCCGGTCTTCACGACGCGCCCTGACACGCTCTTCGGCGCCACCTTCTTCGTGCTCGCGCCCGAGCACCCGATGGTCGAGGAGCTCGTCGCCGGTGGGGGCCACGAGGCCGAGGTCCGCGAGTACGTCCGCCACGCGGCGGCACGGTCGGAGGTCGAGCGCGCGGAGAAGGAGAAGGACGGCGTCTTCACCGGGCGCCATGTCGTCAACCCCGTGAACGACGAGCGGATCCCGGTGTGGGTCGCCGACTACGTGCTGATGGGCTACGGGACGGGGGCGATCATGGCGGTGCCCGCCCACGACGAGCGCGACCACGCGTTCGCGGTGCGCTACGGGCTGCCGATCCGGCAGGTCGTCGTGCCGCGCGACGGCGGGCCGGCCGAGGCCGGCGCGTACGTCGCGCACACGGAGGACGAGGTGCTCGTCAACTCGGCGCCGTTCGACGGGCTGAACGTGCCCGAGGGGAAGCGCGCGATCGTCGCCTGGCTCGAGGAGCGCGGGCTTGGGGAGGCGACGATCGGCTACCGGCTCCGCGACTGGCTGCTCTCGCGCCAGCGCTACTGGGGCGCGCCGATCCCGGTGATCCACTGCGAGCGCGACGGCATCGTCCCCGTCCCCGAGGACGAGCTCCCCGTGCTGCTTCCGGAGGTCGAGGAGTACCTGCCGAAGGGGCGGTCGCCGCTGGCCGCGGCCGAGGGCTGGGTCAACGTGACGTGTCCCGCGTGCGGCGGCCCCGCGCGGCGCGAGACGGACACGATGGACACGTTCGTCGACTCGTCGTGGTACTTCCTCCGCTACACCGACCCGCACAACGACGAGGCCCCGTTCAGCCGCGGGGTCGTCGACTTCTGGCTGCCCGTGAACCAGTACATCGGCGGGATCGAGCACGCGATCCTGCATCTGATGTACGCCCGCTTCTTCACGAAGGTGATGAACGACCTCGGGATGCTCGGGTTCCGCGAGCCGTTCCTGCGGCTGTTCAACCAGGGGATGATCTACCGGCACGGCGCGAAGATGTCGAAGTCGAAGGGGAACGTCGTCGCCCCCGACGAGATCGTCGAGCGGTACGGCGCGGACACGCTGCGGCTCTACGTGCTCTACATGGGCCCGGCCGACCAGGACAAGGAGTGGCAGGACGAGGGCGTCGACGGCATGCACCGCTTCCTCGGGCGGCTCTGGCGTGTCGCCCACGAGGTCGCGGAGCAGCCGTCGCAGCCCGAGGCGCGAACGCCGCTGGCGCGGAAGGCGCACGCGACGATCGCGAAGGTCACCGACGACGTCGACCGGCGGTTCGTCTTCAACACGCCGATCGCGGCCGTGATCGAGCTCGTGAACGAGATCTCGAAGTCGCCGGGCGACCCGGCGGCGCGGTTCGCGGCCGAGACCGCCGTGTCGCTGATCCAGCCGTATGCGCCGCACGCCGCCGAGGAGCTGTGGCAGCGCCTCGGGCACGAGCGGCTGTGGCGCGCGCCGTGGCCCGTCGCGGATCCGGCGATGCTCGAGCGCGAGACGTTCGAGCTGGTCGTCCAGGTGAACGGCCGCGTGCGCGACCGGATCGAGGTCGCGGTGACCCTGTCCGAGGACGAGCTCGTCGCGACGGCGAAGGCGTCGCCGAAGGTCCAGGCGCACGTGGACGGCAAGCCGCTGCGGCAGGCGATCGTGGTGCCGCGCAAGCTCGTCAACCTCGTCGTCGGCTAGCCCACCGTCACACTTCCGGCACGAATCCGGCACGGACACGTGCGTCCGGCGTCGGCACGCTCAGGATGTGTACGAGACCGTCGTTCGCGTCCTCACGCCCCCGCGCCGGCGAGCCCTCGCCGTCGCCCTTCTCGTGCTCCTCGTCGTCGTCGTCGGCGCGCGGCGGCTCGGCGGAGCCGGCGGGGCGACCGAGTCCGTCGCGGCCCCCGTGCCCGTCGCGGCTCCGCCGACGGCGGCGCCGAAGCTGCTCGTGCACGTCGTCGGTGCCGTTCGGGAACCGGGGCTCTACCGGCTGAGGGAAGGCGACCGCGTCGCCGACGCGGTCGAGCGCGCCGGCGGCGCGACGCCGCGCGCCGACCTGGCGGCCGTGAACCTCGCCGCGCCGGTCGCGGACGGGACCCAGATCCTCGTCCCCGCGCGCGGCTCGCCGACGACCGCCGCCGGCGGCCCGTCGGGGGCGGCCGCGGGGCCCGTGCGCCTGAACGCCGCGACGCCCGAGCAGCTCGACGCGCTCCCCGGGATCGGGCCGGTGACGGCGCAGAAGATCGTCGACTGGCGGCAGGCCCACGGCGCGTTTCGGAGCATCGACGATCTCGACGCGATCCCCGGCATCGGCCCGGCCCGGATCGAGCAGCTCCGAGATCTCGTGACGCCGTGAGCGCCTGGGCGGGTCGCTACCCGGCGCACCTGGTCGCCGCAGCCGCGACCGCCGGGATCTGCGCGGCGCTCGCCGTGCGTGCGGCCTCACCCGTCGTCGCGGTCGCGGGGGCGCTCGTCGGCGCGGCGGCCGCGGCGTCCTCCGGCGTGCGCGCACTCTCGTTGGGCGTCGCGACCGCGGCGGTGCTCGGCCTCTGGTGGGGAAGCGTCCGACTCGAGGCGCTCGACCGATCGGTCCTCGCGCGGCACGTCGGCGAATCCGCCCCGGCGACGGTCGTCGTCACCGGCCCCGCCAGGCGGACGCCGTTCGCCGTCCGCGTGCCGGCGATCGTGGAGCGCTGGGACCGCGCGGCGGTGCGCGAACGCGTCCTCCTGGAGCTCCCGGCCGGGCGGGCTCCGCCGCAGGGCGCGCGGCTCGACCTCGTAGCGGCGCTGCGCGAGCCGAGGCCGCCCGCGGACGGCTTCGACGAGCGTGCGTGGCTCGAGCGCCAGGGTGTCCACGTCGTCGCGAAGGGCGGTCGCTGGCGCATGGTCGGCCGCCGCGGCGGCGTCGCGGGCGCGGCCGACCGCCTGCGCGCGCGCCTCGCGCGCTCGATCGCGCCGGGGCTCGGGGGCGAGCGGCGGGCGCTCGTCGCGGGCATCGTGCTCGGCGAGGACGAGGCGCTCTCGGACGGGCTTCGGGACGCGTTCCGGGCGTCCGGGCTCTACCACCTGCTGGCCGTCTCCGGGTCGAACGTCGGCGTCGTCGTCGGGGCGGCGCTCGGGATCGCGACGGCGGCCGGCCTGTCCCGGTGGATCGGCCACGGGCTCGCGCTCGTCGGGATCGGCGGCTACGTCGCGGCCGTGGGGTGGCAGCCGTCCGTCGTGCGCGCCGGGGTGGCGGGCGTGCTCGCGTCCCTCGCCTGGCTCGCCGCGCGTCCGCGCGACCGCTGGTACTTCCTCCTGCTCGGCGCCCTCGTGCTGCTCGCCTGGAACCCGCGGTCGCTGCTCGAGCCGGGCTTCCAGCTGTCGTTCGCCGCCGTCGCGGCGATCTTCGTCGTGGTGCCGTGGCTCGAGCGCGAGCTCGAGGGATACCCGGTGCCGGCGACGCTCGCGACCGTCGTCGCCGTTGCCGCCGCCTGCGGGGCGGTGACCACGCCGCTCGTCTGGCTGCACTTCGGGAGCGTCCCCGTCTGGACGGTGCCCGCGAACGCGCTCGCGTGGCCGGTCGCCGGGCCGATCCTCGCGCTCGGCCTCGCCGCGGCCGCGGTCGATCCGATCGCCCCCGGCGTCGCGTCCGCGCTCGCGTGGGTGAACGGCTGGCTCGCGGCGTACCTCGCGGGCGTCGCGCGGCTCGTCGCGGCGCTCCCGCTGGCGCAGGTGCGGTCGGGGGCCGCGCTCGCTGCGGTCCTGGCCGTCACGGCCGCCGCGTGGGGCCTTCACCGCTCGCGCGGCGGGACCCGGCGAGTCGTCGCCGCGACCGCCGCGGTCGCGGTCGTCGGCGTCTGCGTCTGGCACCTCGTCCCCGGCCCCGGCACGGCGCCGCCGCCGCGCGGCCTCCGCGTGACCGCGCTCGACGTGGGGCAGGGCGACGCGATCCTCGTCGAGGCACCCGGCGCGGCGGTGCTCGTCGACGAGGGGCCGCCGGAGGGCCGGGCGGCGGAGCAGCTCCGGCGGCGCGGCGTCCGGCACCTGTCGATGCTCGTCCTCACCCATCCTCAGCGCGACCACGTCGGCGGCGCGCGCGACGTGCTCCGGCGCGTGCACGTCGATCTCGTGCTCGATCCGGCGCTCCGTGCCCGCAGCCCGTACCGCGACGACGCGCTCGACGAGGCGCGCCGGCGGCATGTGCGGATCGCCGTCGCGCGTCGGGGAGGCACCTACCGCGTCGGGCCGCTCCTCGTCCGCGTCCTCTGGCCCGCGGACGCGGGCGGGCCCGGCGAGGACCCGAACCAGAACGCGATCGTGCTGCTCGTCTCGTACGGCTCGATCGACACGCTCCTCACCGCCGACGCGGAGAGCGACGTCACGCTGCCGCTCGACCCGCCGCCGGTCGAGATCCTGAAGGTGGCACACCACGGGTCGGCCGACGCCGGACTGCCCGAGTTGCTGCGCGAGACGCGGCCGCGGGTCGCGCTCGTCTCGGTGGGTCGCCACAACGACTACGGCCATCCGACGCCCTCGACGCTGGCGTCGCTCGCCGCCGTGCCGGGGCTCGTCGTCGGCCGCACCGATCGTGACGGCAGCATCACCGTGGAGTCCGACGGCCGGGCGCTCCTCGTCCGGGAGGAGCGATGACTACGATCGTCGGACGTGGCCGAGCTGAAGCGCGCGTACCTCATCACCGGCGGCGACCGGCCGAAGATCGCCCGGGCGCTCGCGCGCCTCCGCGGCCACTTCGACGACGAGTCGGTCGAGCTCCTCGCCGCGCGCGAGACGAGCGGGGAGGAGGTGGTCGCGGCGTGCAACGCGCTGGGGCTCTTCGGCGGCAGCCGCCTCGTGGTGGTCGAGGACGTCGACGGGACGCCGAACAGCGAGGGTCGGCTCACGAACGGCTGGAAGGCAGCCGACGTGAAGGCGATCACGCAGTACCTGGCCGAACCGTCGCCGGAAACGGTGCTGACGCTCGTGGCATCCGAGCTCAAGGCCGACTCGCCGCTCGCGAAGGCGGTGGCGAAGGTCGGCGACGTCCTCGCGTTCGACGTCCCGAAGCGCGGGCTGCCGAAGTGGGCGGCCGAGCAGTTCCGGCTGCACGGCGCGACGGCCGACGCCGAGGCGTGTCGCGCGCTCGTCGAGCTCGTCGGCGACAACGTCGACGAGCTCGCTGCCGAGATCGAGAAGCTCGCGCTCTGGGCCGACGGCGACGCGATCACGGATCGCGACGTCCAGCGCCTGACCGCCGCCCGTGCGGAGACCTCGATCTTCGCCCTCACGGACGCGTGGGGCCGGCGCGACCGCGCGGCCGCGCTGCGCGCGTGCGAGGAGATCCTCGAGCGCTCGGCGCGTCCTCGCGCGTCGGAGCTTCCGCGCCTCGTCGCCCAGCTGGCGAGCCACGTCGGGCGCGTGCGCGACTGCCAGGGGCTCGCCGCCGAGGGCGTGAGCGCCCGCGACGCGGCCGCACGGATGAAGCGCTCGCCGTTCTACGTCGAGAAGCTCTACGCACAGGCGCGGAACTTCGGTGTCGAGGAGCTCCGGGACGTGATCGTCCGCATCGCCGAGCTCGACGCGGCGCTGAAGGGCGGGAGCCGGCTCGCGGGCGACCTCGAGCTCCAGCGCGCGCTCGTCGAGATCACGGCGCCCCCGCAGCCGGCGGGCGCGGCGCGGACCGACTAGGAGGAGCGGGAGAGGAGCTTCGCCGCCTGCGACTTCTTGCGCGCGGCGGCGTTCTTGTGGAGCGCGCCGCGGGCGGCCGCGCGGTCGATGAGCTTCTCGAGGTTGCGGCGCTCCGTCTGCACGGCGGCGTCGTCGCCCGCCGCCATCGCCGCCTCGAGGCGCCTCGTCAGCGTCTTGATCGTCGACCGGTAGCGGAGGTTCTCGAGCCGCTGGCGGGCGGCGATGCGGACGCGCTTCTTCTGCTGTCTGATGTTCGGCATACGAGAGAGGAGCCCGCCTGGCGGGCGCGGCGATGGTAGCAGAGCCCGTGCCGAGTAGGGGCTCTGGGAAGATCCGGCCGGGTGAGCGAGACTCCGTCCACCGAGGAGGCCGTCGACGGCGCGGCCGGCGAGACCGCGCACCGCCGCCGACTCGCGTTCTCGACCGCGATCTTCGCCGCGGCGACGGGCCTGTCCCGGATCCTCGGCCTCGTCCGCGAGATCGTCGCGCGGCGCTACTTCGGGGTCGAGGGCGCCGGGATCAACGCGTTCACGGCGGCCTTCCAGGTGCCGAACCTCGTCCGCAGCCTGATCGCCGACCAGGCGCTCACCGCCGCGTTCGTGCCGATCTTCTCGGAGCTGCTCGAGAAGGGCGAACGGGCGCGGGCATGGCGCGTCGCGTCGACGCTGTTCTGGCTCCTCCTCCTCGTGCTCGGCTCGGTGACGGCGCTCTTCATGCTCGCGGCGCCGCTCGTGATGCGGCCCTTCGGGTTCGAGGGCGAGCAGCAGGAGCTCGCGGTCACGCTCTCGCGGATCCTGTTCCCGATCGTCGCGCTGCTCGGCGTCTCGGGCGTGATCGTCGGCATCCTCAACTCGTACGAGCAGTTCACCGTTCCCGCGCTGACGCCGGTCGCGTGGAACCTCGCGATCATCGTCGGCCTCGTCGTCGGCGTCCCCCGCGCGGACAGCGACACGACGGCGCTCTACGTGTACGCCGGCTCGATCCTCGTCGGCACCGTGATCCAGGTGCTCCTCCCGGTGCCGTGGCTGCGCGGCCTCGACGGCCGGCTGCGTGTCGCATTCGACGTGCGCGACCCGATGGTCAAGCGCGTGCTCGTGCTGATGCTGCCCGTGACGCTCGGCCTCGGGCTGATCAACTTCAACCAGGTGATCGGGACGGTGTTCGCCGCGCGCCTGATCGACCCCACGCTCGCGCCGGCCGCGATCGACGCCGCGTTCCGGGTCTACATGCTGCCGCAGGGGATCTTCTCCGTCGCCGTCGCGACCGTCCTCTTCCCGTCCCTCTCGCGTCTGAGCGCGCGGGAGGACTGGGACGGCTTCCGCGCGGCGGTCAGCCTCGGGTTGCGGCAGATCGCGTTCCTGCTCGTCCCCGCGTCGGCGCTGTGCGCGGTGCTCGCCGAGCCGATGGTGCGCCTGCTCTACCAGCGCGGCGAGTTCGGCCCCGACCAGACGACCGTCGTCGCCGGCGCCCTGGCGGCCTTCTCGCTGGGACTCACCTTCAACGGGTTCATGCTGATGCTCAACCGGGGCTTCTTCTCGCTGCAGCAGCCGTGGACGCCCACCCTCGTCGCCCTCGGCAACCTGGGGCTGAACACGGTCCTGTACTTCGCGTTCTACCGGGTCGGGACGTGGGGGATCCCGTTCGCGATCTCGATCGCCAACGTGGCCGCGAGCGGGGCGCTGTTCCTGCTCCTCCGACGGCGGCTCGGCCGGATCGACTTCGGCGCGATCCTCTCCTCGCTCGTCCGCGTGAGCGCGGCGTCGGCGGTCATGGCCGTGGTCGCGTACGGCGTCTGGCGCGGGCTCGACGACCTGCTCGGCCGGGGGACGCTGATGCAGGCGATCTCCCTGCTCACGGCCCTGTCGGCAGCGGTCGTCGTCTACCTCGTCGCGGCCCGAGCGCTCAGGGTGCGCGAGCTCGAGGCGCTGCTAGCGTTGAGGCGGCGCCGGGGGGCGCCGTGAGCCATGGACCAGAACCGGATCCGCAACTTCTCGATCATCGCGCACATCGACCACGGCAAGTCGACGCTCGCCGACCGGATCCTCGAGCTGACCGAGACGGTCTCGAGCCGCGAGATGCGCGACCAGCTGCTCGACACGATGGACCTCGAGCGCGAGCGCGGGATCACGATCAAGGCGCAGGCGGTGCGCGTCGAGTGGAAGGGCCACGAGCTCAACCTGATCGACACGCCGGGGCACGTCGACTTCACCTACGAGGTGTCGCGCTCGCTGCAGGCGTGCGAGGGTGCGCTGCTCGTCGTCGACGCGGCGCAGGGCATCGAGGCCCAGACGCTCGCGAACGCGTACCTCGCGATCGAGAACGACCTCGAGATCGTGCCGGTGATCAACAAGATCGACCTGCCCTCGGCCGATCCGGAGGGCGTCGCGCGCGAGGTCGCGAACCTGCTCGGGGGAAGGCCGGAGGACGCGATCCGGATCTCGGCGAAGACGGGCGAGGGCGTCGCCGACGTGCTCGACGCGATCGTCGCACGGATCCGGGCGCCGCAGGGCGAGTCCGACGCGCCGGCGCGCGCGCTCATCTTCGACTCTTCCTACGACCAGTACCGCGGCGTGATCGCCTTCGTGCGCGTCGTCGACGGGACGCTCCGCGGCCGCGAGGACCAGCGGGCGATGGCGCTCGGCACCGAGTTCGAGGCCGAGGAGGTCGGCTTCCTCTCGCCCACGCGGGTGCCAGTGGACGCGCTCACGGCGGGGGAGGTGGGCTACGTCGTCACCGGGCTGAAGGACGTCTCGCGCCTGCGTGTCGGCGACACGATCACGACGCGCCGCGAGGGCGCCGCGGCGCCGCTCCCGGGGTACAAGGACGTGAAGCCGATGGTGTTCGCGGGCCTGTTCCCGACCGAGTCCGACGACTACCCGGAGCTGCGCGACGCGCTGGAGAAGCTCAAGCTCAACGACGCCGCGCTCTTCTACGAGCCCGAGACCTCGCAGGCGCTCGGCTTCGGCTTCCGCTGCGGGTTCCTCGGGCTGCTGCACATGGAGATCGTGCGCGAGCGCCTCGAGCGCGAGTTCGACCTCGACCTGCTCGTGACGGCGCCCAACGTGGCGTACGAGGTGCAGACGCAAAGCGGCGAGGTCGTCGAGGTGCACAACCCGGCGGAGATGCCGCGCGAGCTCGAGCTCGTCGAGGAGCCGTACATCCGCGCGTCGATCATCGTCCCGAAGGAGTACGTCGGCACGGTGATGGAGCTGAACAACGACCGCCGCGGCCGCTTCGACCACATGGAGTACCTCTCGGAGGAGCGCGTCCTGCTCGTGTACGAGCTGCCGCTCGCCGAGGTCGTCCTCGA
>JBLNEO010000042.1:0-23036 GCA_050262775.1 Pseudomonadota bacterium
CAGTCCTTCTACCTCCACAACCGCGTCGAGACGATCGACGAGGCCGCGGAGAAGGTCCGCCGCCTGTGCCCGGGACTCCGCGTGCTCGCGGCGCACGGGCAGATGCGGGAGAAGGAGCTCGAGGACAGGATGCACGCCTTCCTGCGCGGCGACGCAGACGTGCTCGTGTCGACGACGATCATCGAGTCGGGCCTCGACATCCCGCAGGCGAACACGCTCGTCGTCGAGCGCGCGGACATGCTCGGCTTGGCCCAGCTGTACCAGATCCGCGGCCGCGTCGGCCGCTCCGATCGAACGGCGTACGCGTACCTGCTCTACCCGGACGCCTCCGAGCTGACCCCGGAGGCGCGGGCACGGCTCTCGACGCTCGCCGACCACACGGAGCTCGGCGCCGGCTTCGCGATCGCGATGCGCGACCTCGAGATCCGCGGTGCCGGCGACCTCCTCGGTGCCGAGCAGTCGGGCCACGTCGCCGCGCTCGGGTTCGAGCTCTACGTCGAGATGCTCGCCGAGGCGGTCGCGGAGATGTCGGGACAGCGTCGCGCGGTCGCGCGGCCGGTGCGCGTCGACGCCCGGGTCGACGCCTACGTCCCCGCGACGTACATCGCCTCCGAGGCGCTGCGGATCGACCTCCACCGGCGCCTCGCGCTCGTCGAGCACGAGGACGAGCTGCGGGAGCTGCACGCCGCGATCGAGGACCGGTACGGGCCGGTCCCCGAGCCGGTCGAGCACCTGTTCGCGATCCAGGAGGCGAAGCTGAAGCTCGCACGCCTCGGTGCGGACTACCTCGTCTTCCGCGGCGGGCGCGCGACCGTCGGCCCACTCGTTCTCGGCTCGGAGGAGCTGCGCGCGATCCGCGGCCGGATCGACACCGCCGTCTACGCCACGGCGAAGCGCGAGGTGACGTTAAGGGACGAGGAATTCACCGGAGCGATCCGTCTCGTCGATGCTATGATCGAGGCACGCCGGGCGGCGTGACGGTTCACGCCGAAGGCGTTTTCTCATGAAGCACGTCAAGATCGCGCTCCTCTCCATGCTCGTCCTGCTCGCGCTCGTCGGCGCGGGGTGCGGCGGCGACTCGCAGGACGTCCCTGCGGACTCGATCGCCGTCGTCGACGGCACGGACATCCCGAAGAGCGAGTACGACGCGCTCATCGCACAGGCCAAGAAGAGCTACACGCTGCAGAAGCGCGACTTCCCGAAGGTCGGGTCACCCGAGTACAACACGCTCAAGAACCAGGCCGTCCAGTTCCTCGTCCAGCGCACGCAGTTCGAGATCAAGGCCGACGACCTGGGCGTCGAGGTCACCGACAAGCAGGTCAACGACCGGCTGGCGCAGATCAAGAAGCAGTACTTCGGCGGCAGCGAGAAGAAGTACCAGGACCAGCTCAAGCAGCAGGGCCTGACGGAGGCGAGCGTGAAGCGCGACATCCGCGCGCAGCTCGTCCAGGAGGGGATCTTCAAGAAGGTGACCGAGGACGTGAAGATCACCGACCAGCAGATCCAGGACTACTACAACAAGAACAAGACGCAGTACGGGACGCCGGAGCAGCGCGACATCCGCCACATCCTCGTCCCGACGAAGAAGCAGGCGAACGAGCTGTACGACCAGCTGAAGGCGGGGGCCAGCTTCGCGGCGCTGGCGAAGAAGTACTCGAAGGACCCTGCGTCGGCGTCGCAGGGCGGCAAGCTCACGATCGCGCGCGGGCAGACGGTCGCGCCGTTCGACCAGACCGCCTTCCTGCTCGACAAGGGCCAGATCTCGCGCCCGGTGAAGACGCAGTACGGCTACCACATCATCGAGCCGCTCTCCGACATCAAGCCGGCGACGACGACGCCGCTGAAGGACGTCAAGGAGTCGATCCGCCAGCAGCTGCTGCAGACCAAGCGCAACGAGGCGATGACGAAGTGGGTGGAGGACACGAAGAAGGAGTTCTCGAAGCAGACCGACTACCAGGTCGGCTTCAAGCCTCCGGCCGCCGCCACGGCCACCACTCCGGCCGCCACGACCTCCGGCTAGCTTGGCGCCGTCGCTCGGCGGCGAGCTCGAGCGCCTCCAGGCGCTGACGGAGCGGCTGCGGCGCGACTGCCCGTGGGACCGCGAGCAGACGGTGCGGACGATCGTGCCGCACACGGTCGAGGAGGCGTACGAGGTCGCGGACGCCGCCGTCACCGGCACCCCCGCGAAGCTCCTGGACGAGCTCGGCGACCTCCTCTTCCAGGTCTACTTCCTCTCGCTCCTCCTCCAGGAGCAGGGCCACGGCGACCTCGCGGCGGTGGCGCGGAACGTGCAGGACAAGCTCGTGCGACGCCACCCGCACGTGTTCGGCGAGGTCGAGGCTGCGACCGCCGGCCGCGTGAAGGAGAACTGGGAGCGGCTGAAGACCGAGCAGGAGGGACGGGAGGGCGTCTTCCACGACGTCCCCGACGGGCTCCCGGCACTGCTCCACGCACGCAAGGTGCAGCGCCGCGCGGCAAGCGTCGGCTACGAGTGGGCCGACGTCGCCGGACCGATGGAGAAGCTCGAGGAGGAGCTGGCGGAGCTGCGCGCGGAGCTCGAGCGCGCGGGCGAGCCCGCGCCCGAGACCGAGCACGACCCCCGCGTCTTCGACGAGATCGGCGACGTGCTCTTCACCGTCGTCAACGTCGCCCGTCGGCTCAACGTCGACCCCGAGCTCGCGCTGCGTGCGACGACGGGGAGGTTCGTGCGCCGCGTCGAACGGGCACGGGAGCTGGCGGCGGAGGCGGGCGAGGAGTGGACGGCCCTCGACCTCGAGGCGCAGGACCGGTGGTACGACCAGGCGAAGGAGGCACTACGTGAGCGCGATTCGTAGCGTGCACGGACGGCAGATCCTCGATTCCCGCGGCAATCCGACGGTCGAGGTCGAGGTCGAGCTGGAGTCGGGTGCGCGCGGACGGGCTGCCGTGCCGTCCGGGGCGTCGACCGGGGCGCACGAGGCCGTCGAGCTGCGCGACAACGACACCGCCCGGTACGGCGGCAAGTCGGTGGAACGCGCGGTCGCGAACGTCGACGGTGAGCTCGCCGACGCCGTGCGCGGGATGGACGCCGACGGCCAGGAGGCGCTCGACCGGCGCCTGATCGAGCTCGACGGGACGCCGAACAAGGGACGGCTCGGGGCGAACGCGATCCTCGGCGTCTCGCTCGCCGCCGCCAAGGCAGCGGCCGCCGACGCGGGCGTCTCCCTCTTCCGCTGGGTCGGCCGCGGCCGCGACGCGACCGTCCTGCCCGTGCCGATGATGAACGTGATCAACGGGGGCGCGCACGCCGAGAACACGATCGACTTCCAGGAGTTCATGGTCGTCCCCGCCGGTGCCGACTCGTTCGCCGAGGCGCTGCGGGTGGGGGCGGAGACCTTCCACGCGCTGAAGGCGCTCCTGCACGAGCGCGGGCTCGCGACGGCGGTGGGCGACGAGGGAGGGTTCGCGCCCGACCTCCCGACCGCGGAGGCCGCGATCGAGGCGGTGCTCGAGGCTGCCGAGCGCGCGGGGCACCGCGAGCGCGTCGCGATCGCGCTGGATCCGGCGTCGACCGAGTTCTTCGGCGACGGCGTCTACCGGGTCGAGGGGCGCGAGCTCGATGCCGGCGGGATGATCGAGCTCTACGCCGGGCTCGCGGAGCGCTTCCCGCTCGTGTCCGTCGAGGACGGGCTCGCGGAGGACGACTGGGACGGCTGGCGGATGCTGACCGAACGCACCGGTGAGCGCCTCCAGCTCGTCGGCGACGACCTGTTCGTCACGAACCCGGAGCGGCTCCGCCGCGGGATCGACGCCGGCGTCGGCAACGCGATCCTGCTCAAGGTCAACCAGATCGGGACGCTCACCGAGACGCTCGAGGCGATCGAGCTCGCGCGGTCGAACGGCTACGCGACGGTCATCTCCCACCGCTCGGGCGAGACGGAGGACACGACGATCGCCGACATCGCGGTCGCGACCGGCGCCGGGCAGATCAAGACGGGGGCGCCCTCGAGGACCGACCGCGTCGCGAAGTACAACCAGCTCCTCCGCATCGAGGAGGAGCTCGGCGCCGACGCGACGTACCCCGGCTGGGGCGTCTTCCCGCGCGCAGGGCGGTAGCGTTCCTCGAATGGCGGTCGAGGAGCCCCGCAGGACGAAGATCCTCGCCACGATCGGCCCTCGGACCGGCGAGAAGGCGATGGTCGAGCAGCTCGTCGAGGCGGGCATGAACGCCGTCCGGCTCAACTTCTCCCACGGCACGCACGACGAGCACGCCGGTCGGGCGCGCGTCGTCCGCGAGGTGCAGGAGGAGAGCGGATGGCGGACGCTCGCGATCGTCGCCGACCTCCAGGGGCCGAAGCTCCGCGTCGGCGACCTCGACGAGCCGCGGACGCTCGAGAAGGGCGAGCAGGTCGTCGTCGCCGGCGAGGAGTCGGCGCACGAGGACGACCTGCCGGTCGCGCCGTCGGTGATCGGCGACGTCCTCCAGGTCGGGCACGACGTCCTGATCGACGACGGGCTCGTGCGTCTCCGCGTCGAGAGCGTCGAGCGCGGACGCGCACGCACGACGGTCGTCGTCGGCGGCGTCGTCTCCTCGCACAAGGGCGTGAACCTCCCGGGCGTGCCGATCCCGATCCCGGCGCTGACGCGCAAGGACCTCGACGACCTCGAGTTCGCGCTCGACCTCGGCGTCGACTACGTCGCGCTGTCGTTCGTCCGCTCGGCCGCCGACGTGCGCGACCTCCGCCGCCTGCTCGAAGAGCGCGACTCGCGGGCGCACGTGATCGCGAAGATCGAGAAGGCCGAGGCCGTCGACGCCCTCGACGACATCCTCGCCGAGACGCACGCGGTGATGGTCGCCCGCGGCGACCTCGGCGTCGAGATCGGGCCGGAGACGGTGCCGCTCATCCAGAAGCGCATCATCGAGCGCTCGCTTCGGCTCGGCGTCCCCGTGATCACGGCGACGCAGATGCTCGAGTCGATGATCCACCAGGCCGAGCCGACCAGGGCGGAGGCGAGCGACGTCGCGAACGCCGTGCTCGACGGCACCTCGGCGGTGATGCTGTCCGGCGAGACCGCCGTGGGCGACTACCCCGTCGAGGCGGTGCAGGTGATGGACCGGATCGCCCGTGCCGTCGAGCCGCACCTCGACTACCGCCACCAGATGCCCGACGCGGCGGACAACCCGAGCGTCGGACGTGCCATGTCGAATGCCGCCTGCGACCTCGCAGAGGCGCTCGGAGCCCGCGCGATCATCGTCCCCACCTTCACCGGGCGCACGGCGTCGGCCGTCGCCCGGCTGCGCCCGCGGCGTCCGATCCTCGGCCTGAGCCACCAGCGGGAGTCGCTCCAGCACATGGCGCTCGAATGGGGAGTGACGCCGCTCGAGATGGCCGAGACGACCGACGTCGACGACCTGTGGCGCCGCTCGATCGAGACGGCGCGCAACAGCGGCATCGTCGATCCCGGCGACCGGGTCGTGATCACGGCGGGCACCGCCGTGAACCTCCCGGGGTCGACGAACGTGATCAAGGTCGACGTCGCCTAGGCCGGCGGGGAGGAACGCGCGGCGCCGCGCGCGAATGGGGGAGTCGCGTGACTGCGCCCTCCAAGCCACGGACCCGGACCCGCCGGACGAAGCGACCGCCGCGCCGTGCGCTGCTGCGTCGGTGGCTCGCCGTCGTCGCCATGCTCGTCGTCGCGTACCTCTACTGGCACCCGTTGACGACCTACCTCGACCGGCGTGGCGACGTGGCGCGCGCGTCGACGGAGGTGGCGTCGCTGACGACGCAGAAGCGCGCGCTCGAGCGGCGACTCGCCCTCCAGCGGAGCGACGCGGTGCTCGTCCGCGAGGCGCGTCGCCTGGGGTATGTCCAGCCGGGCGAGCGGCTGTACATCGTCAAGGGGATCCCCGAGTGGCGCCGGGCCGCCGCCCGCCGATCTAGCCTGGGAGGCGATGGATGACCGAGCCGCGGTGGAGCGCCAGCTGGGGCGGGCCCCGCGCGCCTTCCGGCGCGTCGTCGTCCGCTGCCCGTTCGGCCTCCCGGCCGTCACGGAGCAGGAGCCGTACGACGCGGCGGGAGCGCCGTTCCCGACCACGTACTACCTGACGTGCCGCTGGCTCGTCGACGCCGTGTCGCGGCTGGAGGCGGCCGGCGGGGTGGAGCGGTGGAGCCTGCGGGCGGCCGAGGAGCCGGAGCTCGCGACGAGCCTCGCGCGGGCGACGGAGGAGCAGCGGGCCGTGCGCGCCGAGCTGGCCGCCGGGCGGACGGGCGGCGACGGCGGCGCCTCGCTCGCGCTCGGGATCGGGGGGTCGCGGAACCCGCCGCAGCTCAAATGCCTCCACGCGCACGTCGCGTACGCGCTCGCGCGCCCCGGGTACGAGCTCGGCGAGCGGATCCTCGCAGAGGTCCCCGTCCGCTGGCCCGAGCGCTGCTGCACCGATCCCGCCGCCCGCTACCCTGCCGACCGCCCGTGAGCGCCGCCGTCGAGACGTCCCGCCGCGAATGGGAGGAGAGCGCTGCGCGCCTCGAGGCCGTCGCCGACGATCGCGCGGAGTACCTGCGCCTCCTCGACCAGGTCGAGCTCATCGTCGCCGAGCTGCGCCGTCGCGTGGGACAGACGTTCACCCTCGACGAGCTGGCGGACGCCTACGGCGACGCGGACCGCTGGGCCTACGCGACGATGGCCGAGGCCGGGCCGCGCGGGTGGCCGCGGACGCTCTCGCTCGTCACCGGCGCCGCCTTCCACCGGTACGCGCGCGGCGCGTCCGACTGGCGCCCGTGAGCACGACCGCCGTCCGCCGCCGTCGCCGACGCCCGACGGCCTTCTGGCTTCGCGCCGTCGCGACGGGGCTCGTCGGCCTGCTCCTGTTCCTCCTCGGGATCGGCCTCGGCCAGGCGCTCGACGAGGCACCCGACCAGGGGACGCGGACGCAGGTGCGCACGCTCCGTCCGCTCCCGCTTGCGCCGGCCCGCGAGACGGTGACGGTCACCGTGTCGACGACGGGCCCGTGAGCGGTTTCGCGGGAGGGTTCAGGAACCGCCACTTTTGGGTAGATTTGGGCGGATGGCGTTCCGCGACGGGATCGGCGGCCGCAGACCCTCCCCCGAATCGGACTGGCTGACGCTCGGCCAGGCGGCGAAGTACCTCGGCGTCGCGCAGAGCACGATCCGCAAGTGGTCGGACCAGAAGAAGCTGCCGGCGTTCTACACGCCCGGCGGACACCGGCGGTACCGCCGCTCCGACCTCGACGTCTTCCTCGAGCGCTCCGGTCCCGGCGGCACGTCGCGCGGGGGCCCGCTCGTGCTGATCGTCGACGACGACCCCGGGCTCCGCGGGTTCGTGCGGGCGAGCCTCGAGCTCGAGGGCTACACCGTGCGCGAGGCCGCGAGCGCCGACGAGGGGCTCGAGGCGCTCGAGGACGAGCCGCCCGACCTGATCCTCCTCGACGTGATGATGCCGCGCGTCGACGGCTGGGAGATGCTCCGCCGCGTGCAGGAGCGGCACGGCGTCGGCGCGATCCCCGTGCTGATGTTCAGCGGCAAGGTCGACGAGTCCGCCGCGGACGCGACCGAGCGCGGCGCCCAGGGCTTCATCGGCAAGCCCTTCGATCCGCAGCAGCTGATCGAGTCGGCGAAGCAGATGCTCGCCACGCGCGCCTGAGCCTCGACCACGAGCTGCAGCGGTGGTCGGTCGAGCACCGCCTCGAGCTCCTCGACGGCGTCTTCGTCGTCCTCTCCCGGATCGGGCAGCTCGGACTCGTCTGGCTCCTGATCGCCGCGATCGTGTGGGCGTGGCGGCGCGATTCGCTGCCGTTCGTGCTCACGGTCGTCTGCCTCGCGCTCGCCGATCTGCTCTCGACGGCGCTCAAGCTCCTGACCCGGCGCGACCGGCCGTTCGTCGCGAACCCCGACCAGGATCCGCTCGTCCGGACGCGCCTCGACGTGTCCTTCCCGTCGGGGCACGCGGCGATGAGCTTCGCCGCCGCCGTCGTCCTCGCGCGCTTCGTCCCGCGCCGCCTCGCGCCCCTGCTCTTCGTTCTCGCGGCGCTGATCGCGTGGTCGCGCGTCTACGTCGGCGTCCACTACCCGACCGACGTGCTCGCCGGGGCCCTGCTCGGCACGGCCGTTGGGCTTACAGCTCCTCGGCTGCTTGCAGGAGCCCTGCGACGATCACCGCCAACGCGGCGATCAGGCTGATCCAGATCCCGATGCCGCGCCCGTCGGCAGGAAGGAACTTGTCCGGGATGTCGATCACACGGATCAGGACGAAGATGGTCGCAAGCGCGCCGAGGGCGATCGTCACGAGGCTCTCGGGCACCATCGCGGGCATGTCCCAGCCGGCCTCCCGCACCGCGGCGACCGCGAGCACGGCGAGCCCGATGAAGAACACGAGGATCCCGAGCACGCCGGTGTGCCAGCCGATCACGCTGAGCGTGATCCCGTCGCCGGAGCCGACGTACCAGCCCATGAGGGCCGACAGCGCGAGCACGAGCCCCGCGACCCACGTGAGCCGTTCCCCGATCCCGTAGAGGCCGTCGGCCCGCGGGAGCGGCGAGGAGTCGAGGTCGGGATCGCGCTCGACGTACGGCTCCGGCGGGAACGGCTCGGGCGTTTGCACGCGCGAAGTATGGGCACAACTCCGGCCGGACGCGACGGGGAACCGGGTCCGGAAAGGGGTCAACGATGATCGAGGAGAGGCGCGGCCGGGCCGCCGACGTCGGTGACGGCTCCGTCGAGCTGGCCGCCGCCGGAGAGCGCGCGCGAGGCGAGTTCCGGTGCTGCGGGTGCAGGTACGGGATCACGATCGCGGGAACGCTTCCCAGCTGCCCCATGTGCGGCGGCGAGCGGTGGGAGCGTCGGCCGTGGGCGCCGTTCACCCGCACCGAGCTCGAGTCGCTCACGCGCCGGCTGCGGTAGCGCGGGGGTCGTCCGGCGGCCGCGCGGGGCGTCCGCGTGGCACCGGCGCCCGTCAGAGCCCGAAGAGGTTCTCGACCTGGTTCCACACGGTCAGCACGAGCAGCGCGGCGACCGCGACGAGGAACAGCAGGACGGAGACGAAGCGAAACGCGGCGAGCTTCCGCTCGCGTGAGCGTTCGATGCGGGCGCGGCGCTTCGCCCGTTCCATGCGGTAGGCGCGCTGCACGGCGGTGGGGTCGACCGGCGGCGGCGCGACGCTGCGACGCTGGCGCGCGGGCTGGGCCATGGGTCGGAGTCTAGGCACTATTCGCCCTGGATGGAGGTGGCCCAGGACCCGCTCGCACCGTCGCCGCTCGCAGCGCTCGCGAGCATCGGCGTCGCCGTCGCCGAGGGCGAGGCGCTCGCGCCGACGCTGGGCGCGGTCGCCGACGCGGTCGCCGACGCGCTCGGTGCGACCCTCGTCGTCCTCCGGATCGTCGACTTCGACGGGCGCGCGTGCGCGCGCGGCGTCGCGGCCGCGTCGCGAACGCTGGCCGCCGAGCTCGAGGGCTCGCGGCTGCCGGCGGGCTCGATCCCGGACGAGACGCTCGACGGCGACGGCGCGGTTCCCGAGGCGGTGCGGGAGACCGCCGAGCACATCGGTGCAGGCGCGCTGCTCGTGACGCCCGTCCGTGCCGGCACCGAGGTCGTGGGCGCGGTCGAGGTCTACCGCGGACGGACCGCGTTCGATCCGCGGGAACGAACGGTGGTGGCCGCCGCTGCCGCACACGTGGCGCTCGCGGTGCGTGCGCTCGGCGGCCGTCCCGGCGACCAGCGCGACGGAGCCCGGCTGATCGAGGTCGCCGGCGAGGCGCTCGCCGCCGGTGCCGAGCACGAACGCGCGGAGGCCGAGGTGGTGCGCGTCGCCGCCACCGCCGCGGGCGCGGCCGGCGGGGTCATGTGGAGACGCCGCGGCGACGCGGCGGAGGCCGTCGCGGCGTACGGTTCCTCCGCGCCCGACGAGCAGGCGGCCCTGGAGGCGCTCGGCGGTGCCACGGTCCTGCGGGACGGCACCGTGACCCTGCCGATCGGGCAGCCCCCGAGCGGGGCGCTGCAGCTCTCCTTCCCCGGTGAGCCCCCGGGGCCGGCCGCCCTCGACCGGCTCGGCACGTTCGCCGCCCGTGCCGCGCACGCCCTCGGGGTGTCGCACCGCAGCCGCGAGGCGGCGCTGGAGCTCGAGCGCACGCGCGAGCTCCTCGCGCTCGTCGCGCAGGCGAACGCGGAGCTCTCGCTGACCCACGCGCTCGAGATCACGCTCGACCGCGTCGTCGAGCTCGTCGGCGTCGACCGCGCCGCGATCTACCTCCGCGACGAAGGCCGGCTCGAGACGGCGGCGCAGCGCGGGCTCGCCGGCCCGCACCTCCCCGTGGCCGAGCGGCTGCTCGAGCTGTGCCTCGGCCCCTACCGCGGCCGGGGCGCGCTCGTCGTCGCGGACGCGGCTTCGGAGCCGGCGCTCGCCGGCCACCACTCGCGCATCGCGGAGACCGGGATCGAGGCGGCGCTGGCCGTCCCGCTGGCCGTGCCGGACGAGGTGACCGGCCTGCTCGCCGTGTACCCGCCGCGCGGCACGGTGCCGAGCGCGCACGAGCAGACGCTGATGACCGCGATCGCCGCGCAGCTCGCGGTCGCCGTCCAGAACGCGCGCCTCCACGAGCAGGCGACGGAGCTCGGCACCGAGCTCGAGCAGGTGCTCGACCTCGAGCGCCAGTCGGCGCGCCAGCTCGGGGCGCTGTACGAGATCTCGCGCTCCTTCGCACAGAGCCTGTCGCTCCAGCAGACCCTGGACGCCGTCGCGCGGACGGTCGTCGACCTGCTCGGCGTCGACGGCGCCGTGATCCGGATGCCCGACGCGCGCCGCGAGCTGCTCGTCCCGCGCGCCTTCCACGTCGCCGACGAGCGTGTCGACGCCGCCCTCCGCGCGATCCTCGAGCGACCCCAGCGGATGGAGCGGATCCCGGCGTGGAGCGCGTTCCGCGCGGGCGAGCCGATCCTGCTCGACGCGGACATCGCGCGCCGGCTCGGCCCGCCGCACGAGTTGCTCGTCCCGTTCCTCGAGAAGGGCTCGACCGCCGTGATCCTCCCGATCGCCACCCCGTCGGAGCTCCTCGGAACCCTGAAGCTGCTCTCGCTCGACCCCGACCGGCCGATCGCGCCCGAGACGATCGAGCTCGGCCTCTCGGTCGCGGCGCAGGCGGCGCTCGCGATCGACAACGCGCGGCTGTACCAGCACCAGAAGGAGTTCGCGGACACGATGCAGCGGTCGATGCTGCCGCGGTCGCGGCCGGAGCTCGAGGGGCTCGAGCTCGGCGACGTCTACGAGCCGTCGTCGCTCGTCGACGTCGGGGGCGACGTCTACGACTTCCTCGAGCTCGACGACGGTCGGCTCGCCGTCGTTCTCGGCGACGTCACGGGACACGGCATCGACGCGGCGGCGGACATGGCGATGGCGAAGTTCGTCTTCCGCTCGCTCGCGCGGGAGCACCCGGATCCGGGGGACTTCCTCGCGTACGCGAACGACGTGGTCTGCGGCGAGATCGCGCCCGGGAAGTTCATCACGATGCTCTACCTCACGGTCGACCCGGCGACGGGGGAGGTGAAGGCCGCCGGCGCCGGCCACCCGAGGCCGCGCCTCGTGCGGCCGACCGGCGAGGTCGACGCGCTCGACGTGTCGGGGCTCGCGCTCGGGATCGAGCCGGGGCAGTCGTACGAGGAGCAGCGCACGACGATCCCGTCCGGCGGCTCCCTCGTCGTCTACACCGACGGCGTGGTCGAGGCCCGGCGGGACGGCGAGCTCTACGGCGCCGACCGGCTCGACGCCGTCCTCGCCGAGCACCGGTCGCTCCCGGCCGCCGCGATCGCGGACCGGGTGATCGAGGACTGCCGCACATGGGCCGAGGGCGAGCTCGCCGACGACTGCGCCCTCGTCGTCCTGAAGCGGCCGTGACCCGCGACCGGACGCTCTCCCTCGTCGTGTTCGGCGCGGGCACGGGGACGCTCGCGATGGAGATCGCGGCGTCGCGGCTGCTCGCGCCGTACTACGGCTCGTCGACGATCGTCTGGGCGAACCTGATCGGGCTCGTCCTGCTCGCGCTGTCGCTCGGCTACTGGGTCGGAGGGAAGGTGGCGGACCGTCGGCCCGACCCGCGCCTGCTCGGGCACATCGTCGTCGGCTCGGGGCTGCTCGTCGCGACGATCCCGTTCGTCACGCGCCCGCTCCTCGACGTCGCGTCCGAGGGGCTCGACGAGCTCTCGGCGGGCGCCGTCGTCGGATCGTTCTTCGCGACGCTGCTCCTGTTCGCGCCGCCGGTGTTCCTGCTCGGGATGGTCTCCCCGTTCGCGATCCGGCTCTCCGTCGACGACGTCGCGAGCGCGGGGCAGACCGCAGGACGGCTCTACGCCCTCTCCACCGCAGGCTCGCTCCTCGGCACCTTCCTGCCGGCGCTCGTGACGATCCCGCTCGTCGGGACGCAGCGGACGATGCTGGCCTCCGCCGCCGTCCTGGTCGCCTCCGGGTCACTCCTCCTCGGGCGGCGGTGGCTCGTGCTCGCGGGCGCCGTCGTGCTGCTCCTCGCGGTCCCGCCCGGCGCCGTTCGCGGCGGCGACGGGCTCCTCTTCGAGAAGGAGTCGCGCTACCAGTTCGTCCGCGTCACCGAGCGCAAGGGCGTCCGGCGCCTGTACCTGAACGAAGGCGTCGCGGTGCACTCGGTCTTCCGTCCGGACACCGTGCTGACCGGCGGGATCTGGGACACGTTCCTGACCGCGCCGCTGCTGCTCGAGCACGCGCCGCGCCGCGCGGCGATCCTCGGCAACGCCGGCGGCACCGTTGCGCGCGGCTTCGGGACGTACTACCCGCAGGTCGACGTCGACGCCGTCGAGATCGACCCGGTGGTGACCGACGCCGCGTATCGGTACTTCGGGCTCGGCGACAACCCGCGCGTGCGGACGTTCGACGAGGACGCGCGGCCGTTCCTGCGCCGCTCCGACGGCCGGTACGACCTCGTCTACGTGGACGCGTACCACCAGCCCTACGTGCCGTTCTACCTCGCGACCCGCGAGTTCTTCGAGCTCGTCCGGGCGCGGCTCGCGCCGGGAGGGCTCGTGGCGCTCAACGTCGCCACCGTCCCCGGCGACCGGAGCCTCGTGGACGGGCTCGCGGGGACGCTCGCGGCGGTCTTTCCCGAGGTCCGCGTGTGGCCGGCGCTCGCGTTCAACAGCATCGTGGTCGGCTTCACCGAGCCGTACCGGCGGACGCGTCCCGCCCCGGCGTCGCTGCGGCAGCTCGCCTTCCTGATGGAGCGCGATCTCTCCGCGCCGGTCGCGCCCAAGGACGATCCGTGGACGGACGACCACGCGCCGGTCGAGTGGGTGACCGACCGGATGATCGTCGACTACGCCGTTCGCGGCGGGAGCTTCGACGAGGCGCCGCTGCCGACGGCGCCGGACGGATGATCGAGGCGCTCCGCCGCGACGGCCGACCGTGGCGGATCGGCCACAAGGGCGCCGCCGCGCTCGCGCCCGAGAACACGATGGCGTCGCTCGAACGCGCGGTCGCCGAGAGCGTCGACGTGATCGAGTTCGACGTGCTCCAGCTCGGCGACGGGACGCTCGTCCTCGCGCACTCGGACGACCTCCACGAGCTGACGGGCGGCGCCGTGTCGGGGAAGGTCGGACTGCGCGGGATCGACGAGCTGCGCGAGCTCGCGCCGGAGGTGGCGACGCTGGACGATGCGCTCGCGTACCTCGCGGCGACGGATGTCGGGCTCCACGTCGACCTCAAGTGGCACGGCTACGAACGCGCCGTGGTGGAGGCGCTGCAGCGGCACGGCGTCGCCGAGCGCTCGCTCGCGAGCTCGTTCTTCGTCTCGAGCCTCCTCGAGATCGGGCGCGCCGACGCGCGCATCCGGCGGGGCCTGACCTACCCGCTGGACCGGTACGGGCTGTCGCAGCGGCGCGTGCTCGCGCCCGCGGTGCTGTCCGCGCTGCTCGCGATGCGCGCCGCGCTGCCCCGGCGGATCGGGCGGATGCTCGACCGCGCGGGGGCGACGGTGGCCACGCTCCACTACCTCGTGGCGACGCGCGCCGCGATCGCCCGCTGCCACGCGCACGGCGCCGCCGTCTGGGCCTGGACCGTCGACGATCCGCGCGCCGTCCGCCGCCTGGCGGATGCCGGTGTCGACGGCGTGATCTCGAACGATCCACGGATGCTTGCGGCTACCCTGAGGCAGTGAGGCGCCTCGGTCTCGGCCTCTCCCTCGCGGTCTGCGCCCTCGCGGGGGCGCTCGCAGCCGTGCTCCTCGCCGGCACCGTCTCAGCCGCCGTCGGCACCGGCACGGACACGACGGCGACGGCCACGACGGACACGACCACGACGACGACGCCCGCCGTCCTCGCCGACGGCGTCACCGTCGGCGGCGTCGAGGTCGGCGGGCTCGCGCCCGACGCCGCCTTCGCGATCGTCCGCACCGCGTTCGAGTCGCCCCTCGTCCTGACCGTCGCGGGGCACACGCTGCAGCCGACGCCGGTCGAGCTGGGTGCGATCGCCTACGTGCAGAACGCGATCGCGCGCGCCCGCACGGCGCCGCCGGGGACCGCGATCCCGCTCACCGTCCGGGTCGACGGTGCGAAGGTGCGCGCGTACGTCGGGAAGCTCGCCAAGCGCTTCGACCGTGCCCCCCAGGACGCGCGCGTCGTCCTGCGGCGGCTGCGCCCGTTCGTCTCGAAGGACGTGCCGGGCCGGACGCTCGACCGGCCGAAGGCGACCGCCGCGATCGTCGGCGCCCTGCGCGCGAACGCGCGCTTCCCGCTCGAGCTGCGGTTCAGGGCCCGGCCGGCCTCGGTGACGCGGCGGACGATCGGGCCGATCGTCGTCATCCGGCGCAGCTCGAACCGCCTGTCCCTGTACGAGGGCGTGCGCCTCCGTCGCGCGTTCCGGGTCGCGACCGGCTCCGACCGCTATCCGACGCCGCTCGGGCGGTTCCGCGTGATCGCGATGTGGAAGAACCCGTGGTGGTACCCGCCGGACTCCGACTGGGCGCAGGGCGAGAAGCCGATCCCGCCCGGTCCGGGCAACCCGCTCGGCACACGCTGGATGGGCATCTCCTCGCCCGGCGTCGGCATCCACGGGACGCCGGACGCCGCCTCGCTCGGGTACTCGGTCTCGCACGGCTGCATCCGGATGGCGATCCCCGAGGCCGAATGGCTGTTCGAGCGGTTGAAGGTGGGGGCGACCGTGTTCATCGTCCGCGCATGACGCTCGCGCGCCTGCGACTCGTGGCGCAGATCTGCGCGGTGGGGCTCGTCGCCTCGCTCCTCGTCCTCCTCGTCTGGAAGGTCACGCGGGAGGAGCAGCGTGCGGGCATCGCCAAGGCCGTGTCGCTCGGCGAGTCCGTCGACGCGCCGGCGTTCGACCTCCCCCGGCTCGACGCCGACGGCAGCGTGTCGCTCGCGTCGCTGCGCGGAAAGCCCGCCGTCATCAACTTCTGGGCCTCGTGGTGCAAGCCCTGCGAGGAGGAGGTGCCCGTGCTCGAGCAGACGTGGCGGCAGCACCGCAACGACGGCCTCGTGGTGCTCGGGATCGATTCCCAGGACTTCAAGGGCGACGCGCGCAGGTTCGCGCGCGACAACGGGATCTCGTACCCGATCGTCCACGACGGCCCCGGCTCGACGATGCGGGCATACGACCTCACCGGGCTCCCCGAGACGTACTTCCTCGACCGGAACGGGAAGCTCGTGTGCGGGCACATCGTCGGCGGCGTCCACGTGAACGACGAGATCGAAAGGAAGTTCCGCCAGTGCGTCGAGCAGGTCTTGCGCTCCTAGCGGCGCTGCTGCTCGCAGCGCCCGCAGTCGCCGCCTCGCGGCCGACGGTGGCCGACCTCGAGGACGAGGTGGTCTGCCCGACGTGCGGGACGACGCTCGACATGTCCACGGCGCCGATCGCCGATCGGATGCGCGCGTTCATCCGCGCCCGGATCGCGGCCGGCGACTCGAAGGCGGAGATCAAGGACGCGCTCGTCGCGCAGTTCGGCCCCGCCGTGCTCGCCGAGCCGCGGAAGGAGGGGTTCGACCTGCTCGCCTGGCTGCTCCCGCTCGCAGGGCTCCTCGTCGCCGGCTCGGTGGTGGGGTGGGCGGCGTGGCGGTGGAGCCGTGGACGGGTGCCGGCGGACGAGCCGCTCGACGCCGAGGACGAGCGGCGCCTCGACGAGGCGCTCGCGCGGTTCGACGGGTGATGGCCGGCCGCATCCCGATCGCGTACCTCGCCGGGGTCGCCTCTGTCGTCTTCCCGTGCGTGCTGCCGCTCGTGCCCGGCTACCTCTCGGCCGTCACGGCGGTGGAGGCGTCCCGCCTCGGGACGCCCGGCACGGCCATGCGCGTCGTCCGCGGGACGATGCCGTTCTTCGCCGGCTTCACCGTCGTGTTCGTCCTGCTGGGGGTCGCCGCGGCGGCCGTCGCGGAGCAGATCGGCGCACGCACCCAGGCCTGGATCGCCGGCTTCGTCCTCGTCGTCTTCGGCCTCTCGTTCATGGGGCTGCTGCCGATGCCGAAGCGGCTCGTCGGCGCGGGACTCCTGCAGCGTGCGCGCGGGAGCGGCTCGAGCGCCGCGCTCGGCGCCGCGTTCGCGGTCTGCGCGGCGCCGTGCATCGGCGGCGTGCTCGCCGGGATCCTCGTGCTCGCGGGAGACACGGGCGCGATCGCGCGTGGCGCGATCCTCCTCTTCTTCTACTCCGCCGGGATCGCCACGGCGTTCCTGCTCGCGGGCCTCGCGTTCACGCATGCGATGGCGACGTTCCGCTGGCTGCGTGACCGGTACGTGTACGTGCAGGTCGCGAGCGGGGCCGCGCTCGTCGCCCTCGGGCTCCTCCTCTTCTTCGACCGCTACTTCTGGCTGCAGGTGTTCTTCAACCGCACGCTCGACCGGTTCGGGATCGACTCGCTCTAGGTGAGGCACGTCGCCGTCGCCGCCGCGCTCGCCGCGCTCGCCGTCGCCGGGGTCGCGTCGGCCGCGCCGCGGGTGGACTCGGTCCTCTCTCCGTCTCCCGTCACCGCGCTCGGAGCCGACGGGGTCCGCGTGGCGTACGCCGGCGCGGACTGTCGCGTCCGCATGTGGAACCGGACGACCGGCACCGTCGTCGTCCTCGGGCGCGGCCCGTCGTGCGAGCGGACGAGCACCGGGACGGCCGTCGCCGCGATCGCCGTCGCCGGGACGCGCGCCCTCTGGAGCCACTCCACCGGCGGGAACATCCGCGAGTGGTCGCTCTGGACGGCGACGACGACGAGGAGGACGCCGCGACGGCTCGCGTTCGAGACCTCCGACCCCGAGGCCCGGGCGCCGGTCGTCGTCGGCGAGGGGGACGTGTCGCGCCTCGGCGACCTGCTCCCGTACGCCGTCGGACGCTCCGTCGTCGTCCTGCGGTCGACCGGCGCCCGCGCGTTCGCCTGGACGGCGCCCGCGCCGGTCACGGCACTGGCGGCGAAGGACGGTCGCGTCGCCGTCGCCGTCGCACGGGGCGACGTCCACGTCCTCTCCGCCGACGGGCGCGTGCTCCGCGTCGAGCGGTTCGGCGCGCCGCCGGACGCCGTGCGACTCGCCGGGGGCGGCGTCCTCGTCGCGCAGACGGGCCGATCGCTCGAGGTTCGGGGCACGGCGAGAGCCGCGAGCTACACGCTGCTCACCGGCATCCGTCTCGCCGACGCCGAAGGGGCGCACGCGGTGCTCGTCGGCCGCGGCGCGATCCGACTGCTGCGCCTCGAGGACGGCAGCGGGCGCCTCGTCGCGTCGGGGTCGGGCGCGGCGCTCGAGGGCGCGTGGCTCGCATACGCCGACGGTCGCCGCGTGCGGGCGCGGCGCGTCTAGGGCACGGGCCGCTCGTCGAGCGCGAGCGATCCGGCCGCGACGCGGCGACGAGCCTCCGAGACCGCCGCGAGCACCGCCGCGACGTCGAGCCCTCGATGCGACGGCGCGTACGGGGCGAGGCGGCGCGTCGCCTTGTCCAGCTGACGCTCGCAGCCGATCCGCCTGCCGCGCCCGGCCTGGTACCACGCCACGGCGACGTGCACGAGCCCCTGGAAGAAGTCCCGCTCCGGCGGGTCGGCCGCGCGCCACGCGAGCTCCAGCTCCTCGTGTGCCGCGAACCACTCCCCGCATCGGAGCAGCTCGAGCCCCGCCCGATACCGCCCCTCGACGCTCACCCGCCGATTTTGTACGCTCGACGCGTGGCGACGATCCTGCTGTGTGGGGTCGACCTCTTCTTCCGCGGCAAGCTCGAGGGGCTGTTGCCGGGCCATCGCCTGATCACGACCGACAGCGTCCACACCCCCGACATGGTGATCGCGGACATCGCACGCATCGACCCGCTGGAGGTGGCGGATGCGTACCCCGACGTGCCGATCCTCGGCTACACGAACCACACCGACACCTCCGGCCTCAGGGCTGCGCACGCCGCCGGATTCGATCAGGTGATCGTCAAGTCCGCCCTCGTCGAACGCTGCGGCGAGCTCGTGGACCAGCTCGTCGCCACCTGACGCGTCGCCGCCGCGACCGTCGCTAGCATCCGGCCTCGTGACCTACATCATCGCCGAGCCGTGCATCGACATCAAGGATCGGTCCTGCGTCGACGTCTGTCCCGTGGACTGCATCCACGAGGCCGGGCGGATCCTCGTGATCGACCCGGAGGAGTGCATCGACTGCGGTGCCTGCGAGCCCGAGTGCCCGGTCGAGGCGATCTTCCCGGAGGACGCGCTGCCCGACAAGTGGGAGCCGTTCGTCCGCATCAACTACGCGTACGGGGAGGGCTTCGACGTCGTCGACCGCCTCGTCGACGAGTACGCCACCGAGCACAACGTCCAGAACCCGCCGCTCGAGGCGTAGCCCCTCCCGCGATCGCTACGGTTTCGGGATGAGGCCGAAGACACTGGACCACGTCGCCGTCTGGGTCGAGGACCGCGACGCCGTCGCCGCCCACTGCGGGCGCGCGTACGGGATGCACGTGATCGACCGGAACGAGAAGTTCACGCTCGTCGGCGTGGACGCGAAGCGGGGGAAGCTGACGCTGTTCGAGGCCGACGGCCCGCGCGAGCAGGGCGTGCTCAAGCACGTGGCGCTGCGCGCGTCGGACGAGGCGGCGTTCGAGGAGGTCGCCCCGGGGCTCTCCGTGGGCGTCGTGGCGGCCGCGACCGACGTGGAGCACGACCTCGACCACGTCGCGATCTTCGCATCCGACCCCGAGGCCACGGCACGCGCCTGGGAGCGGCTCGGCTTCGCCCCGGCGGATCCGGGCCCGACCGGCGCGCCGCGGGTCGAGGTCGCCGGCGCCTACGTCGAGTTCCACGAGGGCGACGTGCCGTCGACCGAGCGCCCGCTGCTGCACCACGTCGCCGTGCTCGTCGACTCGGCCGAGGAGCACCGGGACGAGGCGGAGCGGCTCGGGATCGAGGTCGACGACTTCGTCGACGCGCCGAACACGCTCGCCGTCTTCCTGCTCGGGCCCGACCGCGTTCGCGTCGAGTACGTCGAGCACAAGCCGACCTTCTCGCTCGTCTAGCCCCTTGCTCGTCGTCGCGGGCGCCGGCATGGCGGGGCTGTGCGCGGCCGCCCGCGCGCGCGAGCTCGGCGTCGACGTGGTCGTGCACGAGAAGGGCGACCGCGCGGGCGGCTCGATGCTGCTCTCCTCCTGCGTCGTCTGGCGGCACCGGACGCTCGACCTGTTCCGCGCGGAGTGCCCGGACGGCGACCCGGTGCTGCAGCGGATCGTCCTCGACGAGCTGGACGAGGCGCTCGGGTGGCTCGAGGCGCTCGGCGCCCCGGTCGTGGTCAGGGAGACCGGGAACCCGCGGACGTCGGGGTGGCGGTTCGAGCCGCGCGGCCTGACGGAGGCGCTGGTGCGCCGCGCGGGCGGCGTCCGGCTGCGCTCGCCGTTCCCGCGCGGCTCGCGGCCGCTCCTGCTCGCAACCGGCGGCTTCGCCGCGCGGATGGCACGCGAGCGCGGCCTCGCCCTGCGCGCGAATCCGTGGAGCGAGGGCGACGGGCTCGCCGAGGGCCTCGCGCGCGGCGGGCGCGAGTCCGCGGGGATGGACGAGTTCTACGGGCGTGCGATGCCGGCGCCGCCGGCGCGGTGGGGGGAGGGGGACTTCGTCCGCGCCTCGCAGCTCTACGGACGCTGGGCCGACGTCCGCGGCGAGCACGGCGAGCGCGTGTGGGAGGGCGACGTCTCGTGGTCGGAGAACGACCTCGTGCAGGCGATCGCGCGCCGTCCGCGGGGGATCGCGTGGTACCGCGTCCCCGCCGGCGAGCTGGAGCGACGCGTGCGGGAGCGCACCGTCGCGGGCCTGGTGGCCGAGGCCGAGCGGCTGGGCGGCGAGGTGGAGCGCGACGACGCGGGCGTCACGGTGAAGGTGCAGGCGGCGGTGACGCACACGATCGGTGGGCTCTGCATCGACGAGCACGCACGCGTCGTCGGCGCCGAGGGCCTCTACGCGGCCGGCGCCGACGCCGGGGGGATCGCGACCGGCGGCTATGCCAGCGGCCTGGCCGCCGCCCTCGTCTTCGGACGCCGCGCCGCCGAGCACGTCGCAAACTCGCAGGAGTGACGGGTCGTCACCGGGTCCGCTGTGGGAGCGGAACGCCGGGTCGACGGCGCTAGCCCTGCAGGTAGGCGCACGGGCGGTCGTCGCCCGGGTACGGGGACGGGCCGATCTTCGTCACGCGCTCGGTGCGGCCGTCGATCTCGATCGTCGAGCCGACCTCGGGCAGGTCGCCCTCGCGCTCGCGGAGCTCGTAGCCCGTCGGCGACCAGACGAAGACGAGGTGCTTGCCCTCCATCGGCGCGTGATCCTAACGGCCGACCGCGTAGGGCGGCAGGGTGAGCCGGACGGTCGTCCCGCCTCCCTCGCCCTGGTCGACCTCGAGGCGCCCGTTGAGCGTCCGCGCCCGCTCGGCGAGCGCGTCGAAGATCGAGCGGCGGCGCTCCTCGCGCCCGTCGTCGTGGACGACGGCCGACAGCGACCCGTCCTCGTCGACCGCGACCGAGACGTCGATCCGCGTGGGCTCGCGTCGCGTCGCCGCGTTCATCGACTCGCGCACGATCTGGTAGAGCGCCGCCTGCGCCCGCTCCGGGAGCACGTCGATGCCGCCGAGCTCGACCTCGACCTGGACGCCGCGGTCGAGCCCGATCTGCTCCGCGAGCGCGCGGACCGCCGGCTCGAGCCCCTGGTCGCGCAGCACGACCGGCTCGAGGTTGAAGGAGAGGTCGCGCAGCGCGCCGATCGTCGCGCGGTGCCGCTCGAGCGCCGAGCCGATCACCTCCCTCGCCTGCGCGAGGTCGCCCGTCTCGATCGAGTGGAGCGACGCGTCGAGCATCAGCCCGATGCCGGCGAGCGACTGCACCGAGGTGTCGTGGAGGTAGAGCGCCAGCCGGCGCCGCTCGTCCTGCTCCGCCGTGATCAGCTGGTCGGACAGCCGCGAGCGCTCGCCCTCGCGAACCTGCGCCTCGGCGCGCAGGCGCGCGTTCTCGTAGACGCGCGCCGCGAGGTCCGCGAGGAGCGCGGCGCGCGCCACGTCCACCCGCCCGAGCTCGACGCCTCGCGCCAGCCGGAGCGCCGCGATCTCCTCGCCGCCGACGCGCAGCGGGACGATCACGGCGCGCTCGGCCGGAGCCGACGCCGCATGCGAGCCCGCGGGGAGCAGCTCCGCGCGCGCGTCGAACAGCTCCTCGGCCTCGCGGCGCAGGTGCTCCAGGATCGCCTCCGGGTCGGTCTCCGCCGCGATCTCGCCCACCGAGGCGACGAGCGACTCGAGGAACTGCGCCTGCTCGTGCAGCTCGTCCTCGGCCAGCTCGTGGCGCTCGCGCTCGGTCTGCAGGAGGTGGAACACGATGAGGACGCCGGCGAGGCCCGCGAACCCGACGCCGACGAGCGCGGCCGACGGGCTGCCGACGAGGAGCGCGATCAGCGAGCCGCCGATCGCGAGCGCGAACCCGGCGACGAGGGCGCGGGAGCTAGTCGATGATGGAATCGCGAAGCGCAATCGCGACCGCGTGCGTCCTGGTGTCGGCCTCGAGCTTCGCGAGGATGTGCCGCACGTGGCTCTTCACCGTCTCCTGCGAGATGAAGAGCTTCTTCGCGACGTCGGCGTTCGACATCCCGTCGGCGAGCAGCTGCAGGATCTCCCGCTCGCGGCCCGTCAGCATCTCGTCGCGGCCCTTGCCGGTCAGGAACGCCGGCATCAGCGCCGGGTCGACGTAGCCCTCGCCGTTCGCGACCTTCTCGATCGCGCGGAGCAGCGTCTGGTGCGGCGCCTCCTTGAGGATGTAGCCCTTCGCGCCGGACTCGAGGCCGCGGCTCAGGAGGCTGCGTTCGCTGTAGGCCGTGAAGATGAGCACGGCCGTCTCGGGCACTCGCTCGCTCAGGTGCTTCGTCGCCTCGAGCCCGTCCATGCCGGGCATACGGACGTCCATGATCACGACGTTCGGCTTTCGGCGCTCGGCGAGCGAGACGGCCGAGGCGCCGTCCGAGGCCTCGCCGATCACCCGGATGTGCGGCGCGCGGGAAAGCGACAGCCGCAGCCCCTCGCGGACGACCTCGTGGTCGTCGACGATCAGGCAGGTGATCTCCGGACGGCCGTCGTTGTTGTTCGACACGGGCGTGGAATTCTAGGTGGCTCGCAGGAAGTCCTGTCAGACGGCGAAGGAAAGCTGCTCGTGGCGCTCGGCGCCGTCGTGCCTGATCCTCCGCCTGTCGCGCACCCCGAGCTCCCTCGCGAGCGCCGAGACCTCCTCGCGCACCGGCCTCGTCTCGTCCGCCGGGAGGTAGGCGCGGCCCCCGCGGTAGAGCTCGACGTAGTGCGGCAGCTGCTCCGGGAAGTCCTCGGCCACGCACTTTAGGAAGTGCTCGCGTGTCCCCGGCCGGAGGAAGAGGACGTTCGCCCAGACGCCGGTCGCCCCGGCCTCGCGTGCCGCGGCGACGACCTCGCGCAGCTGCTCGGGCCGGTCGGAGATGCCCGGGAGGATCGGCGCCATGCCGACGCCGACCTTGACGCCGGCGTCGACGAGGGTCTTGAGCGCCCGCAGCCGCTGTCGGGGGTGCGCCGTGCTCGGCTCGGTCTTC
>JBLNEO010000043.1:0-4336 GCA_050262775.1 Pseudomonadota bacterium
CACCACGCCGCTCGCCTGCTGCGCTCCGCTCGCGGCGCCGACCCTGTCCGACGAGGACGCCCGGGTGACGGCCGAGCTCTTCAAGGCACTCGCCGACCCGGCGCGGGTCAAGGTCGTGAACGCGATCGCCGCGCACGGCGGCACCGTCGGCGCGCGCGACCTCTACGGGCCCCTCGGGCTCGCGCAGCCGACGGTCAGCCACCACCTCAGGCGCCTCGTCGAGGCCGGCCTGCTCAGGCGCGAGCAGCACGGCCGCCGGGCGACGTTCTCCATCACCCCCGACGCCGCGGCGCGGCTCGCGCGCGTCGTCGACCTGAAGGGATGCTGCTGATGACCACCGACACGCTCCGTGAGGAAGTGCGGCGCCACTACGCCGAGGCCGCGCGCTCCGTCGACGCGACCTCCGGCTGCTGCGCCGGCGGCGCATCCGCCGAGTTCCGCTCCTCCCGGTACACCGACGACGACCGCCGCGCACTGCCCGACGCCGCCGCGCTGGCGAGCCTGGGCTGCGGCAACCCGACCGCCGTCGCCGAGCTCCGCGAGGGCGAGACCGTGCTCGACCTCGGCTCCGGCGGCGGCATCGACGTGATCCTCTCCGCGCGCAGGGTCGGCCCGACCGGCCGCGCGTTCGGGCTCGACATGACCGAGGAGATGCTCGCGCTCGCGCGCCGGAACGCGGAGGCGGCGGGGGTCGACAACGCCATCTTCCTCCGCGGGCTGATGGAGGACGTGCCGCTGCCCGCCGCGTCGGTCGACGTCGTCATCTCGAACTGCGTCGTGAACCTCTCGACCGACAAGCCGGCCGTGTTCGCCGAGCTCGCGCGCGTCGTCAAGCCCGGCGGCCGGATCGGGATCAGCGACGTCGTCGCCGAGGACCGGCTGACGCCGCCCGAGCGGGCGGCGCGCGGCTCGTACGCCGGCTGCATCGCCGGCGCCCTGTCGAAGGGCGAATACGAGGCCGCGCTCGACGCCGCGGGCTTCGAGGACGTCCGTGTCGAGTTCACGCACGAGCTCGTCGACGGCATGCACGGCGCGCTCGTGAAGGCGCGCCGCGCGGCGGCGCCGGTCGTCGGCACCCGCAGGTGACCCGAACCCTGCCCCGGAAGGGGGATCTTCGGGTCCCCGGAGCGACGTAGGCCGCAGACGCGACTACGGTGAGAGGCCGGCGTTCGGCGCCGCGCCCGGTGCCGCTGCGGCCGCTCACCCTGTGGACAGCGCACTCTCCGGCACGCCCACCGTCCTCCTCCACCGGAACGCCGGGACGCGCGCACGCCTGTCCGCGCTCCTGGAGCGCCTCGGGGCGACCGTGGAGCTCGCCACGGACGAGCTCGAGCGGGCGCTCGCGGCGGCGGCGCACGCCGACCTCCTCGTGGTCGAGTATGGCCGGGGCGCGGCCGGAGCCGACGACCTCCGGGCCCTGCTTGCGCGGAGCCCACGCCTGCCGGTCGTCGCGGTCGGCGAGCCCGGCGACGCCACCCTCGCGCACGCCGCCCTCGCCGCGGGTGCGCGGGCCTTCGCGCCCGACGACGTCTCCGACGAGGACACGGCGCTCGCGCTCCGCCAGGCGATCCGCCCCACCCTCCACCTCGCGACCCCCGCGGCGACGCCTCCGAACGCGGCCCCCGCCGAGGGCCCCTCGCTCACCTCACGCGAGCAGGAGATCCTCGAGCTGGTGGCGGGCGGGGCCTCGAACGGCGAGATCGCGCGGCGCCTGTGGGTGACCGAGCAGACGGTGAAGTTCCACCTCTCGAACGTCTACCGCAAGCTGGGCGTCCGGAACCGGACGGAGGCGAGCCGCCGCGCCTACCTCGACGGCGTGCTCGACCGGGACGGGCCGGCCCCGAACTCCCGCTCGGCGCACCTCGGGCAGTAGACCAGCACCTGCGCGCGGGGGAACTCGAGCCCCTCGGCGAGGAACGCCTGCCAGCCTGCGGCGCGGCCGTCGGCCCGCGCTCCGCACTCGAGGCACCGGAGGCTCGTCGCGGCGGTCGTGGTCGTGCCCGTGGGCGCTTCCCGATCGTGGCGGCTCATTCGCAGACGGCGCCGTGGGGACGCCGGCGGCGCGAGTATGGCAGACCGGGCGGCGGTTTCGTCGTCGTAACCGCACCCCCTCCCCAAGAGGACGGGATCCCCGTCCCGACCTACCGGTTCACCGCGGCGAGGAGGAGACTTGGGTGCGCGTCGCGCTCGTTCCTCACCCCCGAGAGCCGACGCACGCGGCCCCGGCAAGACGTGCCCTCGTTCCCCTGCCGGGGCCGCCCTGAGAGACCTACGCCGTCGCCTCCGCGGCGAGCACGCGGCGGACGGCGCGCGCGATCACGAGGTCCTCGCGCGACGCCACGACGGCGACGCGCACACGCGACCCCGGCGCCGCCAGCTCGGCATCGCCCGCCGCCGCCTCGTTCGCGCGGTCGTCGAGCTCGACGCCGAGGAAGGCGAGACGCTCGCACACGCGCCGGCGGACCCCCGGCGACCGCTCCCCCGTGCCCGCCGTGAACACGAGCCCGTCGAGACCGCCGAGCGCCGCCGCGGCGGCCGCGACCGCCTGCGCGACGCGCCGGGCGTACACCGCGAGCGCGAGCGCGGCCCGCTCGTCGCCCTCCGCCTCTGCGGCCTCGAGCTCGTGCACGTGTCGCGACCGCTCGGAGAGGCCGAGGAGGCCCGACTCCTGCTGGAGCGCGTGCTCGAGCCCCGTGAGGTCGACGTGGCCGTGCCGGAGGACGTACAGGAGCAGGCCCGGGTCGACGGAGCCGGAGCGGGTCGCCATCGGCAGCCCCTCGAGCGGCGTCAGCCCCATCGTGGTGTCCACGGAGCGGCCGTCGAGCACCGCGGTGACGGACGAGCCGCCGCCGAGGTGGCAGACGACGAGCCTCGGCACGCGCATCCGCTCGGACGCCCACTGCGCCGAGATCCCCTGGAAGCCGTACCGGCGCAGCCCGAGCTCGCGACGCCAGCGCGCCGGCAGCGCGTAGGTCGACGCCTCCGGGGGGAGCGTCGCGTGGAACGCGGTGTCGAACACGGCGACGTGCGGCCGGTCCGGGAGGGCACGACGCGCGGCGAGGAGCCCCTCCAGCGACGGCGGGTTGTGCAGCGGCGCGAGCTCCGTCACCCCCTCGAGCTCGGCGAGCACGTCGTCGTCGACGACGACCGGCTCGACGAACCGCTCGCCGCCGTGGACGACCCGGTGCCCGACCGCGTCGACCCCGCGCGCCGCCGCCGCCTCGAGCGAGGTCGGCGTCTCGGTGCGGTCGTCGTCGTCGACGAGCGACAGCTTCAGGCTGGTCGACCCGGCGTTGACGACGAGAACGTTCAGGCCGGCCACGTCCAGTCGCGGATCTCCGGGTCGTCGTCGCCGTGCTCGCGCGTGTACGCCCGCGCGCGCAGCCGCCGCTCCTGCATCTCCTGCCGGAGGTGCGCCGCCCGCTCCGCGAGGCCGGGGACGCGGTCGATGACGTCGACCACGAGGTGGAACCGGTCGAGGTCGTTCAGCATCACCATGTCGAACGGCGTCGTCGTCGTCCCTTCCTCCTTGTAGCCGCGCACGTGGAGGTTCGCGTGGTTCCGGCGCCGGTAGGTGAGGCGGTGGATCAGCCACGGGTAGCCGTGGTAGGCGAAGACGATCGGTCGGGACGTCGTGAAGAGCGCGTCGAACTCCGAGTCGGCGAGGCCGTGGGGGTGCTCCGTCTCGGACTGCAGGCGCATCAGGTCGACGACGTTGATCACCCGCACCTTCAGGTCGGGCAGGTGCTCGCGGAGGAGCGCCGCCGCCGCCAGCGTCTCGAGCGTCGGGATGTCGCCGGCGCAGCCCAGCACCACGTCGGGTTCGCCGCCCTCGTCCGTCGAGGCCCAGTCCCAGATGCCGAGGCCGCGCGTGCAGTGGATGATCGCGTCGTCCATCGCCAGGTAGTCGAGCGCCGGCTGCTTCCCCGCCACGACGACGTTCACGTAGTTGCGGCTGCGCAGGCAGTGATCCGCGACCGACAGCAGGCAGTTCGCGTCCGGCGGCAGGTAGACGCGGATCACCTCCGCCTTCTTGTTCACGACGTGGTCGATGAAGCCCGGGTCCTGGTGCGAGAAGCCGTTGTGGTCCTGCCGCCAGACGTGCGACGAGAGCAGGTAGTTGAGCGACGGGATCGGGCGGCGCCACGGGATGTGACGCGTCGTCTTCAGCCACTTCGCGTGCTGGTTGAACATCGAGTCGACGATGTGGATGAACGCCTCGTAGCAGTTGAAGAGGCCGTGGCGGCCGGTCAGGAGGTACCCCTCGAGCCAGCCCTGGCAGAGGTGCTCCGAGAGGATCTCCATCACGCGCCCGTCGGGGGACAGACCCTCGTCG
>JBLNEO010000044.1:0-3211 GCA_050262775.1 Pseudomonadota bacterium
AGGAGACCTCTGGGACGTGCTCTTCGACGACCTGCTCACGGTCGAGGCGCTCGCCGGACTGACCGCGCCGGTTCACGTGGTCGAGGGATCGCAGACGTCCGCCTCCGACCACGCGATCTGCGAGGTCGTGCGCCGGCACGTGCCGCAGGTGCGCCACACGGTGATCGAGGGCGCCGGCCACATGATGCCGCTCACCCATCCCGCGCCGCTCACCCGCGCCCTCCTCGCCGGGATCGCACGCTGACGCCGAGGATCCGGACCCGCGTTCCGATGGGAGCTCAGGCGGGTCGAGCTGCTGCCCCTCCGGCGTCTCACGCCCGTCGGCGGCGTTCCGCGCCTCCTGGAGCAGCTGCTCGTGCTACCCGCGCCGTGGATGCCGTCGACCTGTCGCCACCGTGGCAAACGAAAAGCCGCTGTCTCCAGCGGCTTCGTGAGGCTGCGGGGCAGGGACTCGAACCCCAACTTCCTGATCCAGAGTCAGGCGTCCTACCATTAGACGACCCCGCAACGGGGCCGGGTGAGTGTAGCGCCTAGGTCTCGAGCCGGTAGAGCGGCACGAGGCGCTTCTCGGCCTCCGTATCGATGTGCGCGAGGACCTCCACGTACGGCTCGAGCCCGGAGCCGCGCAGCTTCGACTTCAGCAGGCCGTCGACCTGGTAGATGCCCGACGAGTTGTTCATCACGATCTCGATGCCGATCGGCTTGTCCTCCCCGTCGGCGATCCGGACCTCCTCGATCGCGGCGGCGGAGAGGGAGTGGATCGAGACGCTCCCGCGCTCGAACGGGATCCGCGAGCGCCCCTGCGCCATGTCGAGCGCGTCGGCGACGCGGACGATCCCGGCCTCGAGCGTGAAGGGCCTGCCGTCGTTCCGGTGGCTCGTGATGCAGTGCAGCGTCTCGGCGGCGAGCACGGTGATCTCCGGCTCCTCGTAGATCCCCTCGAGCAGCTCGCGGATCTTCGGCTCGGCGAGGAAGAGGCTGAAGTCCTCGTGGCCGTCGCGGTGGACGGACATCCCGATGCAGTGGGTGAGCGCCCCGAGGACGACCACGACCTCGGCGTCGTCCTGCGCCATCCCGTAGTCGCGCACGACGTTCGGCTCGACGCCGTGCTTCGCGAGCTGGCGGAGGAGCTTCAGCGCGATGTTCGTGACGATCTGGATGTGCACCCACGAGTGGTCGTTGATCTCCAGCCGGACGACGGCGTTGACGTTCGCGACGTGCCACCACGCCTTCAGCTGGCGATCGGCGTTGGCGCGCTCGACGAGCCGGCGCAGCTTGCGGTTCGCGCGCTCGGGGACGCGGATCCGCATCCCGGCGATCGCCTGCGACGGCGTCAGCCGCGTCTCGCGCTCCGCCTCCTCCGACGCGGGCGACTCGATGCGCTCGACGGTCTCCTCGTCGAGCCCCTCGGCGCCCGCCTCGAGCTCGTCGGCGGCCATCAGACGGTCGGGGCGGCGAGCTCCTCGCGCGGCGCGGGCTCGCCCGCCAGCGCGAAGTACGCGTTCGTCCATGCGAGCACGACGAACGGTGCGGTCAGCGAGTTCGCGACGACGCTCCCGACCCACGTCCCGAGGAAGTCCGGGAGGAAGACGAAGAGCGCCGAGATGATCCCCGAGGCGATCCCGGCGAGGATCGCCGTGACGACGATGATCCCGAACATCGTCCAGGAGTGCCCCTTCACGAGCTCCCACGAGCGCGACATCGACTCCCCGGCCGACCGCCGCTCGAGCACGATCGCGGGTGCGATGAGCGACCAGCGCGTCAGCAGGAAGAGGCCCGGGATGATCAAGAGGATGAGCCCGACCAGGATGCCGAGGCCGACGACGAGGCCCGCTGCGATGAGCGCCGCGAGGCGCGGCCGCACGCGCTCGTAGATCTCGCCGACGGAGAAGTCGGCGCGACCGTCGCGGATGTCGGCGACGACCTCGACGAGGGCGCCCTGCAGCCAGAAGTACCCGATGATCGCGACGCCCAGCGAGACGATGCCCCAGAAGACGAGCGCGAGGGCCGAGTCGTCGTCACCGAGCGACGAGACGATGGCGTCGAGCAGCCCGAGCACCACGAAGACAGGGATAGCGGTGAGGACGAGCTGCGCGAAGAAGCGACGGTAGAGCTCCCACGAGCGAGAGAGGACGGCGGAGAACGTCACCCCGTGACCCTACCCTGGCTACGCCACATCCGCCCAGTCGCCGTACAGCTGCGTGTAGAGGCCGCGCGCCGCGAGCAGCTCGGCGTGGCTCCCCTGCTCGACGACCTTGCCGTGCTCGAGGACGACGATCAGGTCGGCGTCCCTGATCGTCGAGAGGCGGTGGGCGATCACGAACGCGGTGCGTCCCGCGAGCAGCGTGCGCAGCGCGCCCTCGATCCGGCGCTCCGTCCCGATGTCGACCGACGAGGTCGCCTCGTCGAGGATCAGGATCCGAGGATCGGCGAGGAGCGCGCGCGCGAAGGCGATCAGCTGGCGCTGGCCGAGCGACAAACGGGTGCCGCGTTCGCCGAGCTCGGTCTCGTACCCGTTCTCGAGCCGGAGCACGAAGTCGTGGGCGCCGACCGCCTGCGCCGCGCGGACGATCTCGTCGGGCTTCGCGTCCGGGCGCGCGAATGCGATGTTGTCGCGGACGGTGCCCGCGAAGAGGAATCCCTCCTGCGGGACGACGCCGAGCTGACGGCGGAGCGATTCCTGCGTCACGTCGCGCAGGTCGACGCCGTCGATCGTGATCCGGCCCTCCTGCGGGTCGTAGAAGCGCGCGATCAGCTTCGCGATCGTCGACTTGCCGGCGCCGGTGTGCCCGACGAGCGCGACGGTCGTCCCGGCCGGAACGTCGAGGTCGATCCCGTGCAGCACCTCCGGTCCGGTGCGGTAGCGGAAACGGACGTCGTCGAAATGGACGTGTCCGTCGATCGCCGCGAGCGGCCGTGCGGCCGGCGCGTCCGTGACCTCGGGCTCCTCGTCGAGCACGTCCATGATCTTGTCCAGCGCCGCGACGGCGGCGAGGAACGTGTTGTAGAGCTGCGAGAGCTGCTGCACCGGGTCGAAGAAGTTCGACAGGTAGAGCATGAACGCGAGCAGCGTCCCGACCGTGATCGACCCGTCGAAGTAGAGGTAGCCGCCGTAGCCGAGCACGACGGCGACCGCGACGGACGAGAGGAAGTCGACGAACGGGAAGTAGAGGCCGTTCAGGACGACGGTCTCGTGGTTCGCGGCTCGATA